>JANXMN010000178.1 GCA_025354605.1 Hymenobacter sp.
GCCACAAAGCTACCAAACGCCTAGAGGTGAGTAGCACCTAAAGGCTTGCCCTAAAGGGCATAGCTTTAACTAGCGTGCTTGAAAAGTAAAGGTATCATCAAGCAAGCTTCCGTGGAGATACCAGCCACGCAGCCCCTCCGATATAAGCGTTTTTTCTAACGATTCTACTGTCATTCTTCGTTGCTGAAAAGAGCGGGTGACATTACCAGGTGTGTATTTTGCTACTCTCCCTTAATCCGCGGGTCGAACGCGAAGTCTTCCCAGCCCGCAATGCGAATCTGGCTAAAATCGGGGTGGCGGGTATTGAGGACGTAGTTGTGTTCGTGGGCCACGATGGACGAAGGCACCTTGAGGACGGCGGCTTGCTGGCGGCGATACCAATCGGCCCCCAGGGGCTGGCAGCGGGCATAGTAGCGGGGCAGTTGCCACTCCTCAGGCAGTTGGGCCAGGGTTAGCTCCTCCACGGCCAAGGTGTCGGGTACTTCGATGCGGATGACTTTGAATAGCTCGTTGAGGCCCTCACCGCTGCGGTGCACCACGTTTTCGAGGCAGGCTAGGGCGCGGCTACCGGCGGCATAGATGACGAGCTGGCCGCGCAGGTTCCAGCGGCCGGGGTTGCCTGAGGCAAAAAGGTCGCCGGCGTATTTGGCCAGGCAGATACGGTAGATTTCCACGCGGGTGATGGTAGTTGTGGCTGCGTGATGTATAGACGCGAAGGGTCGCGTCTATACACTATTCATTTAAGCGAAGTCGCCATGGGCAATGCGGTCGACTTCGTCGGCCACGAGGTCGATGCCGCCGCTGGTTTCGAGCAGGGCCAGCGGGGATTGGTTGTCGAGGCCGTAGGCGGGCTTGTCGAGCCAGCGGCGAAAGGCCGGCAGCGTACCAAACACTTCCTCGCCGTGGCGGGCCAGGGCTAGCAGCTTCAGAATTTGCTCGCTGGCGGCGGGACCGAGGCGTTTTTTGCCCTCGCGGTAGGCACGCAGGGTTTTGGTGGTGGTGTGCAGTAGGTCGGCCAGCTCGTCGGCGCTGAGCTGGAGCAGGGCCGCCACGTCGAAGGCCGTTTTGGCGGGCACGCCCGTGCGGGCTTCCATCACCAGCGCGAAAGAATCGGCCACGGTGGCTTGCAGCCCGAGCAGGGCGGGCGAATAAACGGCGGCGGGGTAAGCGGCGGGAGCAGCCATAGGTTCAGCGGGTAATTTCTTCCCCAAAGATGGGAAATATTTCCTGACAAACGGGAAAATATTCCTTTTAGGTTCCGGCCATCACGCCGATAGCAACCTTACTGTTGCTGGTCCGTCTGAAATTAGCCAATCGCCTACAGTAAATCTCCCACCTCGCGCACGCCCACTGGGCGCGCCACGGTAAAGCCTTCGCCGAACTCGACGCCAATGATGTGGCCGAACTCGCGCGCCCGCGCTTCCATGAAGTTAGCGAAGGTCTGGCTGGAAAGGTAGGTTTGGGGAGCGTCGAGGTCGGGGTTGAAGAACTGGGTTTTGAAGGCCTGAATCGCTTCCCACTTTTTGGTCCAGTGCGGGGTGATGTCGACCACGAAAGCGGGCGGCAGCTGACGGTCCTGGATGTAGTGGTACACATTTTTGGGCCGCCAGGGAGCCTGGGGCCGGCCGTCGGGCCCAAGGGTTTCAATCATGCGCAGGCCGGCCAGGAAGCAGGCATCGCGGGCCAACTGGGCAGCACGGCCGTGGTCGGGGTGCCGGTCGTCGATGGCGTTGCAGAGCACCACCTCGGGCTGGTAGCGGCGCAGGGCGGCAATGAGCGGCAGCTGGTGCTCCCGGTCGTTGCGGAAGAAGCCATCGGGCAGGCCCAGATTTTCGCGAATGGTGATACCCAGGATTTTGTTCGAGGCCGCCGCTTCGGCAGCCCGGATTTCAGGGGTGCCGCGGGTCCCGAGCTCGCCCCGCGTGAAATCGACGATGCCCACCTGCTTGCCCACGGCCATGCTGGCCAGCAGCGTACCGGTGCAGGACATTTCTACGTCGTCGGGATGGGCTCCGAGGGCCAGGACATCAAGTTTCATTTTTTGGAAAAGGTGTGGTTGAGAATAGAAAAAGGAACGTCATGCAGAGCACAGCTCTGCATGACGTTCAACTTGCCGCTCACGTTGCCGCGCTACTTAATCCGCAGCTTCTTACCCGGCTGCAGCTTCCGCACGCCGGGGTTCAGCTTTTTGAGGGTGCTCACGCGCACGCCATACCGCTCGGCCACCTCCGAAAGCGTATCGCCCGAGCGCACGCGGTGCGTCACGGTTTGCCGCGCCCGCGACGGTCGCCCGCCCCCGCCGTGGCGGCTGATGGCCCGGCTGTAGTAGTTGAACAGCGTCGAGGTGATGGTGAAGTTGTCCCGGCGCAGCTTGTAGCCGGGGAAATCATACATCAGCGCCGGGTTGATGGGGTTGCCCTGGTAGCGCACCTCGAAGTGCAGGTGCGAGCCGGTGCTGCGGCCGGTACTGCCGCCGTAGCCAATTAGCTGCCCGGCTTTCACGAAGGTGCCCACGGGAACCAGCGCTTTGCTCAGGTGCCCGTAGATGGTTTCGAGGCCGTTATAGTGGCGTACCAGAATGTAGTTGCCATAGCCGCCGCCGTCCCAGGCCTGAATGCGCACCACGCCGTCGTAGGCCGCGCGCACGGAGTCGCCGGTTTCCAGGTCGAGGTCCATGCCGTAATGCCAGCGGTAGCCCCGGAAAGCGAAGCCGGAGGTGATGGGTGTGCTCGCCAGAGGCATTTTAGCATAGCGTTGCCGGCTGGGGTCGGTGAGGTGCAGCTTCAGCGAGTCGCGGTAGCTGCGGCCGTCCACTCGATAGGGGTTCACGCGGTGCGTATCCCAGATGGAGTAGTAGCCGGCCACCTTCACCCACGACGAGTCAATAAGCACCTCTTCTGACATCTCCACGATTTCCGTCCCGCCTTCATTGAGCGTCGTGGTGTCTTCACTTACGATGCTGAGCTGCTTAGCCGGGTTGAAATAGATGGATTTGGCCGCATCGGAATTATCGTCGGGCAATTCCTCCGTTTCGATGACCGTAGTGGTATCGGGGCGCACGTAGCGCATCTTCGGCGTTTTAATACGAAAGAAGTCTGTGCTGCCGCTCTTGGGCTTGGCGGGCGCGCCCTTACGCTTCTGCGCCTGAGCCGGGTGCAGCCCTGCCAGCAGCCACAGTAGCGCCAGCAACAGCAGCGCCGGACGCGAAGTCGTTATTTTCAGGAATGTCAAAAGCAGGAGTTTTTAGCTAATGAAGCTGTTTAGAAAGTCGGTTCGCCGATGTAGAGACGCATATTTGCTTCTGGTCGTTGAACAGAAACTGCAGTTACCATCCAATGGTGTAGAGACGCAAAGATGCGTCTCTACACCATTGGGGCGAGTTTCTAAACAGCTTCAATGTCAATAGAACGGCATGTACGCCAGCTCAGCATGACGTTCAAATTACAAATTTAATGGATGCCCATTGCCGCCAGATACCGCTCGGCATCGAGCGCGGCCATGCAGCCGGTGCCTGCGGCCGTCACAGCCTGGCGGTAGGTGAAATCCTGGACGTCGCCGCAGGCAAACACCCCGTCGATGTTGGTTTTGCTGGTGCCGGGTAGGGTTTTCAGGTAGCCCTGCTCGTCGTGGTGAAGGTAGGGTTGGAAGATTTTCGAGTTCGGCTCGTGTCCAATGGCCACGAAAAAGCCGGTGAGCTTGATTTCGCGGGTTTCGTGGGTCAGCAAGTTCTTCACCCGCACGCCTTCCACCGCGTGCTCGCCCAGGATTTCATCCGTCACGGTATCAAACAGCACCTCAATCTTGGGATTGTCGAGGACGCGCTTCTGCATGATTTTCGAGGCTTTCATCTCGCTCTTGCGCACAATCATGGTCACCTTGCTGCACAGATTGGCGAGGTAAGTAGCCTCCTCAGCAGCCGTGTCGCCGGCACCCACGATGGCCACTTCCTGGCCCCGGTAGAAGAAACCGTCGCACACGGCGCAGGCCGACACGCCCGAGCCATTCAGCTTCGCTTCCGATGGGATGCCCAGCCACTTGGCCGATGCGCCGGTAGCGATAATCACAGCATCAGCCGTCAACTGGATAGTTTCGTCGATGGTGACTTTGCGCGGATGCACCGAAAAGTCCACCGCCGTGGCAATGCCGTAACGGATATCGGTACCGAAGCGGGTCGCCTGCTTTTTCAGGTCCTCCATCATTTCCGGCCCCATGATGCCATCGGGGTAGCCAGGAAAGTTTTCTACGTCATTCGTGATGGTGAGCTGGCCGCCAGGCTGCAAACCCATGTACATGACCGGGGCCATGTTGGCGCGCGCCGCGTAGATGGCCGCCGTGTAGCCGGCCGGGCCGGAGCCGATAATCAGGCACTTGATGTGTTCCATAAGTAATGCAGGCTTCAGCCCGCAGAAAACGATAAGTTGAACAGGGAAAGCAGCTTGTCGTGCTGAAGGCAATAAAGTGTATCTGCTTCATTAATAATTCGATACCGGCTGCAATGAAGCGGTAGCGATACTTCACTACGTTCAGCATGACGTGCTGGCTACAAAAAACCCCAACCTTACAGTCGGGGTCTTTCGATAACAAAACTAACTACAAGTTAGCCCAGATACGGTTTCAGCGCCTTCGAGCGCGAGGTGTGACGGAGGCGGCGAATAGCCTTTTCCTTAATCTGGCGCACCCGCTCGCGGGTCAGGTTGAACTTCTCGCCGATTTCTTCAAGCGTGAGGGCGGCTTCGCCATTCAGGCCGAAGTAGAGGGTGATAACATCGGCTTCACGCTTGGTAAGGGTGCTCAGGGCACGCTGGACTTCTTTGCGAAGCGAGTCGTTCATCAACGCCATATCGGGCGACTCTTCGTCCTCGTTTTCGAGCACGTCGAGCAGGCGGTTTTCCTCGCCTTGCACAAACGGAGCATCCACCGATACGTGCCGGCCCGAAATCTTGAGCGTGTCGACCACTTCCGAGGTCGTCAGCTCTAGCACTTCGGCAATTTCCTCGGGCGAGGGCTCGCGCTCGAACTTCTGCTCGAGCTCCGAGAACGACTTGCTGATTTTGTTCAACGAGCCGACCCGGTTCAGGGGCAGGCGCACGATGCGGCTCTGCTCGGCCAGGGCCTGCAGGATGGACTGGCGAATCCACCACACGGCGTAGGAAATGAATTTGAAGCCGCGCGTTTCGTCAAAACGCTTGGCGGCCTTGATGAGGCCGAGGTTGCCCTCGTTGATGAGGTCGCCCAGGCTCAGGCCTTGGTTCTGGTACTGTTTGGCCACCGACACCACAAAGCGCAGGTTAGCCTTGGTCAGCTTCTCCAGCGCCTGCTGGTCGCCGTCGCGGATGCGCTGCGCGAGCGTCACTTCCTCGTCGGGCGTGAGCAAATCCACCTTGCCAATCTCCTGGAGGTATTTATCCAGCGACTGACTTTCGCGGTTGGTAATCTGCTTGCTGATTTTTAGCTGTCTCATTGGGGACTAGGTAAGGGCGATATCGGAGGGGTTAATACGTAAGAAAATGCCGCAACGGCGAGTCCCTAAGTCAGAGGAAGCCAACAGGCTTCCGCTGACATTAGTTCGGAGCTGCCTCGGTTGGCTACGCTTGGGCTTCGCCGTTGCTGGCGGCCGCGCCTTCCGGCTTCGGCAGCAGCACTTTGCGCGAAAGCCGGTACTTGCCGGTTTTCTTGTCGATTTCCACCAGCTTCACGTCAATGTCCTGGCCTACTTCGAGCAGACCTTCCAGTGTCTGAATGCGCTCATGGGTCACTTCCGAGATGTGGAGCAAGCCGTCCTTGCCGGGCATAATCTCCACGAACGCGCCATAGGGCTGAATGCTGCGCACCTTGCCCTTGTACACCTCGCCCACTTCGGGCTGCGCCGCGATGGCGCGGATGCGGTCGATAGCCCCCTGCATGTCGTCCTGATTGGCCGCGTAGATGCTCACGTGGCCCTTCTCGTCCTTCTCCTCGATAATCACCGTGGCGTTGGTATCCTTCTGAATCTGCTGAATGACTTTGCCGCCCGGCCCGATTATCGCACCGATAAACTCTTTGTCGATGAGCATCTTGTGCGAGCGAGGCGTATGAGGCTTCAACTCGGGCGCAGGGGCCGAAATCGTCTTGGCCATTTCGCCCAGGATGTGCAGACGACCTTCGCGGGCCTGGTGCAACGCGGCGGTCAGAATCTCGTTGCTCAGGCCCTGAATTTTGATGTCCATCTGGCAGGCACAGATGCCTTTCTCCGTGCCGGTAACTTTGAAGTCCATGTCGCCGAGGTGGTCCTCGTCGCCGAGAATGTCGCTCAATACGGCATACTCACCGGTTTCCTTGTCCTGTACCAAACCCATAGCGATGCCAGCCACGGCGGCCGAAATCTTCACGCCCGCGTCCATCAGCGCCAGGGAGCCGGCGCAAACGGTGGCCATCGAGCTGGAGCCGTTCGACTCCAGAATGTCCGACACGATGCGAATGGTGTAGGGGTTTTCATCCTCCGACGGCAGCACCTGGCGCAGCGAGCGCAGGGCAAGGTTGCCGTGGCCGATTTCGCGGCGGCCGGCACCGCGGTTGGGCTTCACCTCACCGGTCGAGAAACCGGGGAAGTTGTAGTGCAGCATGAACTTCGAGTAGCCCTTGGTCAGGGGCTGGTCCACAATCTGCTCATCGAGCTTGGTGCCGAGGGTGGCGGTAGTCAGGCTCTGGGTTTCACCGCGGGTAAAGATGGCCGAGCCGTGGGCACCGGGCAGATAGTTGATTTCCGACCAGATAGGGCGGATTTCGGTGAGCTGGCGGCCATCGAGACGCACCCGCTCCTTCACCATCATGTCGCGTATAGCCTTCTTCTCAGCTGAACCGTAATAGCGGCCGAACATCTTCATGTCCAGTTCGGGCTGCTCGGCGAGCAGTTGCTCCAGGAAACCCTTTTTAACCGCCGAGAAGCCTTCCTTGCGGCCGCCTTTGCTGGTGTTGCCCGAGCGGGCTACGTCGTAGGCACCCTGGTACACGCCTTCCTGAATACGCTTTTTCAACTCCTCATTCTCGTCGTATTTGGGGTAGTCGCGGGTGGGCGAATCGGCGGTGCGGCCCACGGCAGCGGCCAACTCCTTTTGCATCTGGCACTGGGCCTTGATGGCTTCGTGGCCGAAAGCAATGGCGGCAACCATCTCCTCTTCGCTCACTTCCTTCATGGCACCTTCTACCATGGCCACCGAGTCAGCAGTAGCGCCCACCATCAGGTCCATGTCGGCGCGGGCCAGGTCGGAGGTCTTGGGGTTAATCTGGAACTGCCCATCGATGCGCGCCACGCGCAATCAGAAATTGGGCCGGCAAACGGAATGTCAGAAATCGACAGGGCAGCCGAAGCGGCCAGGGCGGCCAGGGCATCGGGCTGCACTTCTTTATCGGCCGAGATGAGGGTAATCATCACCTGCACCTCGTAGTGGTAATCCTTGGGGAACATCGGCCGCAGGATGCGGTCGACGAGGCGGCAAACCAAGATTTCGTAGTCGCTCAGGCGGCCTTCGCGGCGCTGAAACGAGCCGGGAATCTTGCCGGCTGAGCCGAATTTCTCCTGGTAATCCACCGACAGCGGCAGGAAATCGACCCCATCGCGCTGGCTGGGGGCCGACACCACGGTAGCGAGCAGCATGGTATCGCCGAGGCGAACCACGACGGCCCCATCGGCGAATTTGGCCAGCTTGCCGGTTTCGATGGAGATAACGCGGCCATCAGGCAGCGCCAGGGTTTTGGTAATGGCGTTAGGAGCGGGCATGTTGAAGTTTTAGACTGAAAGACAAATCGACGCGAGACATGAGAAGTGTGAGCGGGCACCCCGCTTTAACACGAACGCCGCGGGCCGGAGCGGGCGGCGGGCTCATGTCGAACGTCTCATGTCTAAAACAGACAGGGGCAAAAAAAAGAGTAGGGAACCTTCGTTGGAAGGCTCCCTACTCTCGGAATCTGGACTTACTTACGGATGCCCAGTTCCTTGATGATGGCGCGGTAGCGGTTGATTTCGCGGTGCTGGAGGTAATCCAGCATGCTGCGGCGCTTGCCTACGAGTTTGAGAAGGCCCAGGCGGGTGCTATGGTCCTTCTTGTTCACCTTCAGGTGCTCAGTGAGGTGCGTGATGCGGTGGGTGAAAAGCGCAATCTGCGATTCGGCAGAGCCGGTGTCGGTTTTTGCTTTCTGGAGGCTGTTCTTTTCGAAGATGGCCTGCTTAATGTCGGTGGTGAGTTTCATCGGCGGATAGGTGTTACCCCGTCTTGGATTAAAGATGAAAAAAAAGAAAAATGCGTTTCCCGTACTTCGGAGAGCCGCAAAGGTACGGAAATTAAAAACAGGATGAAAGCGGCAATTCGAGAAATTGTCGCTTAGCTGACCAACTCTTCCTCGGGCTCGGTGATTTTGCGCAGCGCCGGAATACCCAGTTTTCGTGGTAGTCGGCGCCAGAAATCCAGCTCCAGCAGGCCCGAATCATTGTAAGCTTGGTTGAGAAAGAACAGACCGGCTGGCAACAGTGCCAGATTGGAGAGCCACATGCCCATGCCCACCGGCATGACAAACTCGCGCCCGTACTTCTCGCCCATAATGCTGAGCACATAATAGACGATGAAAAAAAGAATGGAAATCAGAATCGGCACCCCCAGTCCTCCCTTCTTAATAATGGAGCCCAGCGGTGCACCAATCAGAAACATCAGCAGTACGGCGACCGACTGGGTGTACTTGCGGTACACCTCAATGCGAAAAAGGACTGAGTTGCGGGCGAATTCGTTCAACCGGTCGGCGGTGGAACTGGCGAAGGCAAGCAGGTTGCGGGCGCGGTTGCCAGCCTGCTGCACCAGCGCGGCGGTTACGGGCGGCAACCGTTTTACGGGAACCTGAATGGCCTTGGCCCGGCGAACGTCGGCCTGCCCAGTGGTGTCGAACCGGACGTAGGTGTAATAGCCGTTCATCTGGCGCGGCAGCTGCACCTGCTCGGTACGAAGTCGCTTCTGGACCGAATCAGTGGCCTCGTGCAGCTGGGCAATGTTCAGCATCATGCGATTGGTCGAAAACAATTCGACCTTGGTGCGGCCCAGGCCGAAGGAGGACAGGGAAAAGGTCACCATACTGGTGTCAAATCCCTGCCGGATAAAGCTGGCACCGGCACGGTCGGAAGCGTCGGGCTGCTCGACATAGGTGTGGCCGTGAAAAAGCTTCAAGCCCAGATAGCCGCCGTTGAAACGGGTGAACATGCGGCCCGAGTCGGCTAGCATAACCGTGGAATTGCCCGATTTCTGGGTGTGGTCGTAGATGATGACCCCGTGCAGGTGGTCGCCATTCTCACCCGTTTTTTTATCAACCTTGATAGTGTACCCAGGAATGCCGCTGTAGAAAATGTTCTCGCGAATGTCCAGCGCCAGCTTCTTTTGTCGCACATCCCACAGCAGGCTATATGCTTGCAGGTTGGCCTTGGGAACAACGGTTTCGTTGAACCAGAAAGCCCCGATGGCCAGCGCAGTCGTGAGCAGAGCAACCGGCCGTAAAATGCGGGTGAGCGCAATACCCGATGCTTTAATGGCCGTTAGTTCGTGGTGCTCGCCCAAATTGCCGTAGGTCATCAGGGAGGACAACAACACGGCGAGCGGCAACGATACGGGAACGATGAGCAAGCTGAAATAGAACAGCAGTTGCAGCAGCACGCCCATGCCCAGGTCTTTGCCAATGATGTCGTCGAGGTACTTCAGGAGCGTGTGCGTGAGCAGGATGAACTGCACGACCGCGAAAGTGAGCAAAAACGGGCCGGCAAAAGCCTTCAGAATCAGTTTATCGAGCTTTTTCAGCATAGGGTATCAGTCAGGTAAGCAGAACCACGCGGGCAGGCAACGCGACAACGGGCAAAAAAGCACCCCGCCGGCCAGGCCAACGGGGTACAGCGCCGGGACAGCGGCAAAGTTAGCCTCCTACTTGCTCGCGTAGCTTGCCAATCAAGCCTTCCCACATTTCCTGCTGCTCATCGGCATCGTGGCCCGCCGAATAATCGGTGACCCGCAGATAAACTTCGTCCGTTACCAGGGACGAGTCGAGGGTAAATTCCAACGAATTGGCATCGGACTGCGGCTGGCGCTGGTCGTCGAGAAAGACGAAGCGCACGCCCCTATTCAGACGCTGGCTGGAAATTTCGGCGTAGTGGTTTTCGTTGTCCCAGATGAAATTGAGCCGCTGGCTCTCCACGTAGCGCACATCATCGCAAAACCACTGGCTTAGGCCCGAGGCGGTGGCTAGGTACGGGAAAAGAATTTTGGGCGAAGCGTTGACCGGGAATTCCGCTACAAATCGCGTTTTCGTTTGAATATCAGGTTCAGCCATGAGAGGAAGTCGAAAAGTTCGGCGCCCTTCCAGGCACGAGGCCAACGGGGCGCATGATAAAAACAGTGTTATTTCGGGCAGTGAGCTTGCACAGGCACTAAACAGCGCCTTACCTTTGCACCCACAAAACCCGGCGGGGTAGCTCAGCTGGTTAGAGCACAGGATTCATAACCCTGAGGTCGGCGGTTCGAGCCCGCCTCCCGCTACGTCGAGAACCGTTTCAGCATCGCGCTGGAGCGGTTTTTTTGCTTGGGTCTGAGCCAACCGCTCAACGGTAGGTCCGGGGTGTGTTCCCCTGCGCAACGGCGGCTTTTAAACAAGAAGACGCTGGACCCAATGGGCCAGCGTCTTCCTGGTCAATACTGCCCGGAGGCAGTTATTTTACCTTCTCCACGATGCCTTTGAAGGCAGCCGGGTGGTTCAGGGCCAAGTCCGCCAGCACTTTGCGGTTGAGTTCGATGCCGGCCTTTTTCAGGCCGCCCATCAACTGCGAGTACGACAGGCCGTGCTCGCGCGCGCCGGCATTAATGCGCTGAATCCAGAGGGCGCGGAACTCGCGCTTCTTTACTTTACGGTCGCGGTAAGCGTAGAGCAGGCCTTTTTCAACGGCGTTTTTGGCTACGGTCCACACGTTTTTGCGCCGGCCATAGTAGCCCTTCGCCAAACGCATTATTTTCTTACGACGGTGGCGCGAGGCCACATGGTTGACACTTCTTGGCATAACCTTGAGAGTTTTTGGCAGCCGGCGCCCAGCATCTGCTGAAGCTTAAAGTTGCGGCCGGAAGCCTGGTTAGAAAAAATTATAAATTATAAATTATGAGTTATGAATTAACGCAAGCGTATCCGGATGGACAGGCTACTTTTTAATTCATAATTTTTAATTCATAATTAAAAGTTAAGCATCTGACGCACGCGGTTCATGTCGGCGCTGCTTACCAGCCCGGTGTGAGTCAGGCCGCGCTTCTGCTTGGTGGTTTTCTTGGTCAAAATGTGTGATTTGAAGGCGTGCTTCCGCTTCACCTTGCCCGTTCCGGTGAGCGCAAAGCGCTTCTTAGCACCGGATTTCGTCTTTACTTTCGGCATTGTAGTGGTTGTTGGAGGGTTGGTTGTTGATTGTTAATTGTTGATTGCTGACTGACCAGCGGTCAGGAAGCCATCTTCAACCGGGAAAAAGCTATTCAGCGGCATCGGCCGGAGCCGGGGCGGCGTCGGGCATGGTCGTGGTGGGAACGTCGGCAGGCTTGGCGGCTTTCTTTTCGGCTTTGGGGTCGGCGGCCGGGGCCGGCTTGGCGGCTGCTTTGGCCACTACCGCCGCCTTGGGGGCAAGGTAGAGAAACATGCGCTTGCCTTCAAGTTTGGGCAACTGCTCCACTTTGGCCAAGTCTTCAAGGGCTTGGGCAAACTTAAGCAGCAGGATTTCACCCCGCTCCTTGAAGACGATGCTCCGGCCGACGAAGTGCACGTAGCTCTTGATTTTCGCGCCTTCGCGCAAAAACTCTTGGGCGTGCTTCACCTTGAAGGCAAAGTCGTGCTCGTCGGTGTTGGGACCGAAGCGAATTTCCTTGAGCACGACCTTGGTCTGCTTGGCCTTCAGTTCACGGGTCTTCTTCTTCTGCTCGTACTTGAATTTCGAGTAGTCGATGACGCGGCAGACGGGCGGGGTGGCCGTGGGCGAAATCTCAACAAGGTCGAGGTTTTGCTCCTGGGCCATCTTCCGGGCCTGGTCGGTCGGATAGACACCTTGCTCCACATTATCGCCAACGAGGCGAACTTCACGAGCGGTGATTTTCTGGTTGATTTTGAACGGCTCTTCCACCTGCTGGCGGGGCACGTACCGACGGTTCGGGGCTGCTATGGTTTGGTCCTCCTGCGAAAAAAGTGGCGGGGAATGAGAATAAGGCGGTTAGGCCGGGTATGGCCTGGCAATCAGGGGGCAAATATCGGTATTTAAAATCGGAAAAGCAAGGGTAGCCGTGAGCTTTAAACTACAAGCTGCAAGTCTTTCTATGTTCGACAGGGTTTATCGAACTAAAAAAGCTGACGGCTTGCCGCTTAAAGCCGGCTCCTACATCGCCGCCACCATCTGGCTTTGTACGCTTTTTACGAAATCTTCGAGCGGCATGGACCCGAGGTCTCCTTCGCCGTGCTTCCGCACGGAGATGATGTTGTCCTGAGCTTCCTTCTCCCCCACGACCAACAGGTAGGGAATCTTGTCCATTTCGGCGTCACGGATTTTGCGGCCGATGCGCTCGTCGCGGCCATCCACGGTGCCGCGCAGGTCGTGCTGCTCCAACTGGGCTTTCACCTCGTTGGCGTAATCGATGAACTTATCAGAAATAGGGAGCACGATGAACTGCTCGGGGGTGAGCCAGAGCGGGAAGTTGCCGCCACAGTGCTCGATGAGCACGGCCACGAAGCGTTCCAGGGAGCCGAAGGGCGCGCGGTGAATCATCACCGGGCGTTGTTTGGAGTTATCGGCGGCGGTGTATTCAAGGTCGAAGCGCTCAGGCAGGTTGTAGTCGACCTGAATGGTGCCCAACTGCCAGCGGCGGCCGATGGCATCTCGTACCATGAAGTCGAGCTTGGGGCCATAAAAAGCAGCTTCGCCCAATTCGGTCGTGGTGGTGAGGCCTTTTTCGGCGGCGGCTTCGATAATGGCGCTTTCGGCTAAAGCCCAGTTTTCATCGGTTCCGATGTACTTGGTTTTATTTTCCGGGTCGCGCAACGAAATCTGCGCCGTGAAGTCGTGAAAATCCAGCGCTTTAAGTACGTAGAGCACGATGTCAATCACCTTCATGAACTCGTCCTTCACCTGGTCGGGACGGCAGAACAGGTGGGCATCATCCTGCGTGAAACCGCGCACCCGAGTGAGGCCGTGGAGCTCGCCCGACTGCTCGTAGCGGTACACGGTGCCAAATTCGGCCAGGCGCACGGGCAGGTCGCGGTAGCTGCGGGGCTCGGTTTTATAGATTTCGCAGTGATGCGGGCAATTCATTGGCTTAAGGAAGAATTCCTCGCCGGGGTTGGGCGTTTTGATAGGCTGGAAAGAATCAGCCCCGTATTTTTCGTAGTGGCCGCTGGTTACGTACAACTCCTTAGAGCCGATGTGGGGCGTGACGACGGGCAAGTAGCCGGCCTTCACCTGTGCCTTGCGCAAGAACTGCTCGAGGCGCTCACGCAGGGCAGTGCCTTTAGGCAGCCACAGGGGCAGCCCTGCGCCTACTTTCTCGGAGAAAGCAAATAGTTTCAGCTCTTTGCCGAGCTTGCGGTGGTCGCGACGCTTGGCTTCCTCAAGGCGTTCGAGATACTCGGTGAGGTCTTTGGCTTTGGGGAAGGTGATGCCGTATAAGCGCGTGAGCTGTTTGTTTTTCTCGTCGCCGCGCCAGTAGGCTCCGGCTACGTTCATCAGCTTGGCTGCCTTAATAGTAGAAGTGTCGGGGATGTGCGGACCGCGGCACAGGTCGGTGAAGCTGCCCTGGGTGTAGAAGGTGATGTGGCCGTCTTCGAGCCCGTCAATCAACTCCAGCTTATAGGGGTCCTGCTTGTCGGTGAAGTAGGCAACGGCATCGGCCTTCGACACGTCTTTGCGCTCGTAGCGGCTCTTGAGCTTGGCCAACTCGAGCATCTTTTTTTCGATTTCGGGAAAGTCTTCGCTGCTGATGCTGCGGCCTTCACCGAGGTCGACATCGTAATAGAAGCCGTTTTCGATGGCCGGGCCGATAGCCAGCTTCACGCCAGGGTACAGGGCTTCGAGCGCCTCAGCCATAAGATGAGCCGAGGAGTGCCAATAGGTCGATTTGCCAGCGGTGTCGTTCCAGGTGAGGATGCTGACGGTGGCGTTATCGGGCAGGGCGCGGTGCAAATCGCGCACGTCGCCGTTCACGGTGACGGCGAGGGCGTTGCGGGCGAGGCCTTCGGAGATGCTGGCGGCGACATCATAGCCGGTCGCGCCGTCGGGCAGCTGGCGAACAGAGCCGTCGGGGAGGGTGATATTGAGCATATAACTAGGTAAAAAGGCCCCGGATGAGGCAGGCAAGGCGCAAGTTAGCACTTACACTGGGAGGGCGCGGTTTTTTTGCTGGTGCCGGAAGGCCGCTGGCTGCAAAAAAAGCTACACCAGCTGCTCACTTTATTGCGGCACCGCCGGCTTCAGCAGATTCATTGGGACCAGCGGTTCGAGCCCGGCGGCGGCGCGGGGCCGGCGTAGCAAGGGCCGCTTGCTGCGGCGCAGGCTATCGGGCAAGGTGGCTTCGTTAAGCTTCCAGGTTTTGAAGGTCCAGTGTGGGTTGCCGGGGTTTTCGGCCACCAGCAGGCGGTATTGGGCCAGGGCTTCGGGCAGGCGGTTTTGGGCCTCGTAGGCTTCGGCGAGCAGGGCACGGGCTTCGGGCAGGCGGGCGTTGCGGCGCAGGGCGCGGGTAAAATGCGTGATGGCGGCGGCCGGCATATGTGTTTTAGCCGCCGCTAAGCCCAGGCGGTAGTCGGCCCGATACACGGTCGAATCGAGGGCCAAGGCGCGGCGGTAGTACCACTGAGCGCTGTCGGGGCGACCCTGCAGCTCCAACTGGCGGCCATAATCGTAATGCAGCTGGCCCGATACCGTATCCAGTTTCATTCCCTGAGCGGCATAGCGGGCCGCTTCGGCCGGCAGACGCCAGGCATTGAGCAGGAAGGCCAGCTGATGAAAGATTTCGGGTTCGCGGGGAGACCGGGCCAGAGCATTCTGCAGGTATTGCACGGCGGTGGTGGTATCGGCCGAAGCAGCGTAGGCAAGCCCCTTGTAGAAGAGAGCGGCGGGCTGGTCGGGGTCGAGCCGAAGGGTGCGGTCAAGGTTGTTGAGGGCTGCCGGATAGTCGCGGGCGGCGAGGTAGGTTTCGCCCAGCAACAGCGGGAGCTCCGGACCGCTGAAGCCATGATTGGCGGCCTGGCGAGCGGACGCCACTACTTCAGCCAGTTGGCCCAGGGCGCGGTAAGACTGTGCCTGTAAGTAATAGAGCCGACCATCGGTTTCATCAATACTCAAGGCCAGGGTAACGTCGTCGAGGGCGGCACGCGGCTGGCCGGCCGCGAGGCGCAGGGTGGCGCGGCGCGCCAGAAGGGCGGTGTTGCGCGGCTCCCGCTGAATGGCCCCGTTCAGCTCGTCGGCCTGTACCCGGGGGCCGCTTTGCACCGTAGCCAGGTCAATAAGCGTGTCGGGTTTATCAGCAGGCGCTGTTTCACAGGCACTTAACACATTCAGCAGCAGAACGATGAAACGGCAACGCATAATGTCTGGCAGGAAGAAGTATTGCCGCAAAAGTACGATGCTTGACGAACAGCAACTCTTTACTAAAATTTGGTGCGTTTTTCAATTTGCAATATATATAATCCAATGAAATGGGCTTAATTTTACAACCATCAATAATCATTTCCTTTTTCACTCCAGACGTTATTAATTCCGGGTATGCAAAAACTACTATTAGCTAATTTGCGGCATAGCCTGAGTGCGGCCGCTATCGGCTTGTTCTTTTCGGGAAGCTTTTATTTGGCTACCCAGCATGAACATGCTGATAAACCCCTTTTACAGGCCGCCAGTGATTTCCTGGTTGCCGACCGGGATGAAGCGGATGAAGAAAACGACGGCGACCGGGTATCACCTGACCGGCCCGACCAGGCGCTGGAGCAAGACAACGAACTAACCCGAGACCCCAATACGGGCACCGTTCCCCGCGAGCGGCTGGT
>JANXMN010000221.1 GCA_025354605.1 Hymenobacter sp.
TCCGCTGACGGCCATGGACGTGTGCGGCCACGAAATCGGCCACGCCGTGTGCGAGCGCACCGCTAACCTGACCTATTCGAACGAGTCGGGCGCGATGAACGAAGGCTTGTCCGACATCTGGGGCGCTTCGATTGAGGCGTACGCCGTGGCCAACCTGGGCGTCGTCTCGGGGGGTGTGAAAGCAAAATCGACCTGGCTGATTGGCGAGGAAATTGACAAGCAGCAAGCAGCGCTGCGCTCGATGAGCGACCCCAAATCGCTGGGTCAGCCGGCTTACTATAAAGGCACCAACTGGTACACTGGCACGGCCGATAACGGCGGGGTGCACACCAACTCGGGCGTGCTCAACCACTGGTACTACGTGCTGGCCGCCGGCGAGAGCGGCACCAACGAAGGCGGCGGGACGTACAGCGTGACCGGCGTGGGCCTGGATGCGGCGGCTAAAATCACGTTCCGCATGGAAAGCGTGTACATGGTGGCCGGCTCAACCTACGCCCAGGCGCGGACGAATGCTATCCAGGCAGCCACTGACCTGTTCGGGGCCGGCTCGGCCCAGGTAATTGCCACCACCAACGCGTGGTTCGCGGTGGGTGTAGGCGCGGCCTACAGCGGCGGCACTACGCCTCCTCCAACGGGCGGCTACTGCACTTCGCAGGGCACCAGCGTGGCCTATGAGTACATCGCCCAGGTGGCTATCGGCAGCATCAACCGCACGTCGGGGGCCGATGGTGGTTACTACAACGGCACCGCCAGCAGCACCAGCATCGCCCAGGGTTCGGCCCAAACCATCACCTACAAGGCGGGCTTCGTATCGAGCGCCTATACCGAGTACGTGAAAGTATACATCGACTACAATGGCAACGGTGTGTTCACCGACGCTGGCGAGAATGTGGTTTCGAGTACGGTTAGCACCACGACCGCTGCCACCGGCGCCTTCACGGTCCCCGCCACCGCCAAAAGCGGCGCTACCCGCCTGCGCGTGGTGCTGAGCGACAACTCGGCCACCAGCAGCTGCGGCACCTACAGCTACGGCGAAACCGAAGACTACACCGTCAACATCACGGCCGGTGGTACTACGCCTCCCCCCACCACTACCTACTGCGCCAGCAAGGGTACGTCGCAATCGTACGAATATGTTAGCTTAGTGCAGTTGGGCAGCATCAACCGTACCTCGGGTGCCGACGGTGGCTACTACAACGGGACGGCTAGCAGCACGAGTGTAGCCGCTGGCTCGTCGCAAACTATCTCCTACCAAACCGGCTTCACCGGTTCGGCCTACGCGGAGTATTTCCGCATCTACGCCGACTGGAACCAGAACGGCACGTTCGATTCGGGTGAGACGCTGGTGTCGTCGACCAACACGGCGGCTGTGACGACGGTGCGTAGCGCCACCTTCACCGTGCCGGCGACGGCCAAGAATGGGGCCACCCGCCTGCGCATCGTGATGAGCGACAATTCGGCCACCACCGGTTGCGGCACATACAGCTACGGTGAAACCGAAGACTACACCATCACCGTCACCGGGGGCACCATCCACGCCCTGACCGGTTCGTCGGTGGCCGGCGCTGGCAGCACCCTGTCGGTATACCCCAACCCCGCCTCCGACCGCCTGCACCTGGTGCTGCCCAGCAACGCCGAGCCGGTATCGGTGACGGTACTTGACGTGCGCGGCGCGGTCGTCAGCACCGCCCGCTACGAAGGCAACGGCGTGCTGAACGTGGCCGCCCTGGCCAACGGCCTGTACGTGGTGCGCGTCAACGACGGCACAACCTCCTTCGCCCAGCGCTTCACCAAAGAGTAGTGATTCCCTGACAAGACGGCCCGGCTATGTAAGCCAGGCCGTTTTTGTTGGTGGGCAATAGGAGCTTCACTGCCAAAATAAGCGCGTAAGGGCTGTATTCCCAAAATTTGCTGGCTCCGGACGGCTGTGTCTTACCAATAGGCAAGCGAACAAATAGCTTTTGCAACCCTAACACCGCCGTAACATCCTCAAGCGTTTGCGATGCTAATTTTGTCCCCTCACAATGCAGCTCAATTCCAGTAGTTGCCCCGCGTGATGGCGACTCTTGTTTCCCTTTGCCAGCATCTGCTGCGCTAGAATTACCCGGTCAGGGCTTACGGTCACCTCGAGGTCAGGGTGGCCGCGCTGTGCCCACCCTTTGTTATTCACCACACATTTCTCTCACTTTTCTCTCACTTTTTTCCAACCTGATGCTTCTCCAGAAAACAAACTTCACCCGGCTATTGACGGTCGCCCTGTGCATGGGGGCAGCTGCCTGTAGCCGCGAAACAACCCCGGAACCAGCGGCCGTGGGCGCACATGCCACCACGGCTAATGCCACCGCCCCCGGTTTTCCCGAGGGCTTTGAATCGGGCACGAAAGCCTCCTACACGGCCGGTACCGTTTCCCTGGCTTCGGGCAGTTGGACCTTCACCGATGCGTTGCTGGGCAATACCACTTCGGATGCCAAAACCGGTACCCAGTCGGCCCGCCTGCGCAACAGCGGCGCGCTGAGCATGACCTTTGACCTGAGCGGCGGCGCGGGGGTTGTGACCGTCGACCACGCGGCGTTCGGCACCAACGGCGGCAGCACCTGGGAGCTGTGGGCCTCGGCCAATGGCGGCACTTCGTACGCCAAAGTGGGTAGCACCGTGAGCACCACGAGCGCCACGTTACAAACGGTTTCGTTCACCGTCAACCAGCCCGGTCCTGTGCGTCTGCAAGTGCGGAAAACCGACGGCAGCAGCAACCGGCTGAACATCGACAACATCACCGTTAACGGGAGCGGCACCCCGCCGCCCCCTCCCCCGCCCGGCGACGGTGGCGGTGGCACGCCTCCGCCGTCCACCGGCGGCAAGAAATTTCTGTTTGATGCCGGCCACGCCGAAACGGCCGGCAACGCCGACTGGATAATCATGGGCTCGAACAACGCGGCCCCCCGCTTCCCCTCGCCGGCCCAGAGCGGCATCACGGCCAGCACCCCGGAGAGCTACTGGACCGGCGCCCTCTCGTCGTGGGGCGTGGCCCTCGTGAAGCTGGGCAACACCGTGGAGAGCCTGCCCCAAGGCGTGGCCATCACCTACGGCAACACCAGCAACCCCCAGGATTTGGCGAACTACAACGTGTACGTGGTCGATGAGCCCAACACCTTGTTTACGGCTTCGGAGAAAGCGGCCATCGTGCGCTTCGTGCAGAACGGCGGCGGCTTGTTCATGATTTCGGACCACAACATCTCCGACCGCAACAACGACGGCTACGACTCGCCCGCCATCTGGAACGATTTGATGAGCAACAACGGCGTGCAGGCCAACCCCTTCGGCTTCAGCATTGAGCTCACCAACTTCTCGGAGACCAGTACGAACGTGAGCACGGTGGCCAGCCCCGTTCTCAACGGTACGCAAGGCGCGGTGCATCAGATGGTGTTCAACAACGGGGCCTCCGTGGCCGTGAACTCGTCGGCCGCCAAAGGCCTGATTTGGAAATCCAGCGCGAGCCAGGCCAGCAGCACCGGCATCATGTGCGCCAGCAGCACCTTCGGCACCGGCCGCGTGGTGGTGGTAAGCGACTCGTCGCCGGCCGACGACGGCACCGGCGAGCCCGGCAACAACCTCTTCCCCGGCTGGGCCGGCGAAGCCAACGGCGACCACGCCCGCCTGCACCTGAACGCCTCGCTCTGGCTGGCGAAGCAGCAGTAAAGCGCGCCGCGACCCGGGCAAAAAACCGACCCGGAGGCTACGAAGTCGCCGGGTCGGTTTTTTGCGGGTTCGGGCCGCAGGTGCTTCTCTCATTGAATACCCACTGTTTTTTAACTTCGTGCTGATGACTCTTTTTACGCGATTTGCCCTGCCGCTGCTGGCCTTGTTGCCCCTGGCGGCTGCCCAAGCACAGGGCGTGGTCCTGCTCGATGATTTCAACCGGGCCAACAGCGCCACGGTGGGCGGGGGCTGGACCGAAACCGAACCCAGCGGTACCGCTACGGCCGGCATCACCAGCAACCAGCTGCGCCTGAGCAGCGGCACGTCCGGTCGCGACTTCGTGGTGCGCGACGTGTCGGCCCGGTACAACCCCGTGCTGAGCAGCAACGGCGCCCCGCTCAGCTGGGCCTGGAACATGCAGGAATCGCGCCCCGCGCCGTCCGGCTTCGGCGGCAACAACTACGGCAGCGCCTTTGTGCTCGCGGCCAGCGCCGCCGACTTGGCCGGTGCCGCCACCAGCGGCTACGCCGTGGTGCAGGGCAACACCGGCACGCCCCACCCCGTGCGCCTGGTGCGCTTCAGCGGCGGCCTCACCGCCAGCGCCAACCTGACCACTATCTGCTCGGCCAGCACCGAAGACGGGGCCAAAGCCCTGACCCTGCGCGTGACCTATACCCCCCAGACCAACACTTGGAAGCTGGAGGCCAGCACCAATACCACCGCGTTTCAGGACCCCGCCCTGGCCACAACCTACGCCCAGCTTGGCACCGGCACCGATGCCACCTACACCAGCAGCGCTCTGCCTTACCTGGGCTGCTACTGGAA
>JANXMN010000273.1 GCA_025354605.1 Hymenobacter sp.
GCCAGCAGGGTGGGGGCCCGGCCGCTGGTGCCGAGCAGCTCCTGCCGGGCCTGGCTGAGCAGCAGCGCCCACTGGGCGCGCTGGGCCCCGAGGCGGGTAGTCGGCAGCGGGTCGGTGGCATCGGCCGGGGCCAGGGCAGCGGGCACGGCCGTGGCGGCGGCCAGCCGCTGCCGGGCCGGGGCGGCGCGGGCCGGCAGCGGCTGGGCGAGGCGGTGGGCCAGGCGAGCGGCGGCGTAGCGGCAGTCGGCCAACCGGCCCAAGGCTAGGCCCAGGTCGTTGTCCTCCTCGGGGGCAGTGGCGGGCGGCCCGGTGGGGGCCGCCAGCACCAGCGCGTGCAGGGCCCGCAGGCGCAGGCTGGCAGCGTAGGGCAAGGGGCGGCGGCCCATCTCGGCGTGGTTGACGCGGGCTTGGATGGTGCCCAGCAAGTGGGCCGCTTCGCGCTGGCTCAGGCCGAAGTGGGCGCGGGTGGCCGTCAGCCGCTCGTCGGGGGGGTAGGGGAGTTCAGACATCGGAAGCAAGTAGGGGGGACTCAAAAATACAAGCGCTTTTTTTTGAGTCCCCCCGGAGTGGGGACTCAATTTTTAACCGGCCTTTTTTTGAGTTCCCCTTGGGCGGTGGGTTGGCTACCGGCCCGGAGGTCAGCCCGTGTGCCCCAGCCAGGGCCCCGCGCCCCCGCCTATGCCGGAAGCCCCCGCCGCCGAAGAAACAGAAAGCCTCGCCAGTTGCTGGCTTGTCCTTACCCAAATCTTTTTCCGGCTTCTCCGAGGTGACGCAAAGGCCCATTTCTGCTGGCTGACCCCGCTTGAAGAGCGGCAAATAAGACAGGCAACCGCGCGAAAAAGCCCTTCCAGCTACAGGGCCGGAAGGGCGTTTGCGTTTTGGTAACGACAAGGTTACGCGAGTAGCTGGGGCTTTTCGTGTTTGGGTCGGAACAATTGACGGGCAGTTTCAGACTGAGAACCAGAGGCAGGCACGGAGCAGCATTTATAGACCATCAGACAGACTGTCGCTATTACTCCCCAGATACCACCACTTTCTGTCGGGGTCAATTAACCATTATGCGGCTGGACTTACCAGCCGGCATCGTTTCGGGCACATTTGCTTCCACTCTTTACAAAGCGGGCTGCGACAGCGTGCGCGTCACCAACGGCCGCTTTGATAAAAAACTCCACCCTCTCCCCGTTTCCGCTCATGAAACACTTTTTTACCTTGTTGCTGGTCACGCTTAGGCTGAACCACCCGTGTTTTTATTGCTCATTTTTTCACCCCAACCCTTCATTGCCCATGAAACAAGGTAACCGTATTTCCGAAACCCTTTCCGCCGCCGATGCCAAAAAGGTGGTCGACTTCCTGCGCCAGGCCGACGCGCTGCTACCTTTCCTCATCACCCTGCAGCCCGAGGAAAGCCGCGGCCTGCGCAACATCGGCTTCGATGGCATCCCCTTCGCCCAGGCCGCCCTCGATGCCGTGCGTGCCAACGTCGACTTCACCCGCCGCAGCTTCGACCTGCCCGAGTTCGAGAAAGATGTGGCCCTGATGGATGCCCTGCGCGGTATCCTAGCCGTGCTCGCCCCCCTGACCCAGAAAGTGCAGGATACCTTCCGCCTCGTGGGCGCCGACGTGATGGTGACCGCCGACGACGTGTACGAAGACCTGAGCACCGACAACGGCGAAACCGCCGCCGTGCAGGGCCCCCTCCAAATTATGCGCAAGCGCTACGCCCACCGACTGAGCACCGCCGCCAAGCCCAAAGCCTAGCCCAAGTGGTTCCGAACCACTCTAGAGTAGTTCGGTACCGGTCGGAAGTGGTTCCAGACCGGTCCCGGGTGGTCAGGAACCGGTCGCAAGTGGTTCCGAACCGGTCTTGGGTGGTTCGGAACCGGTCCCGAGTAGTTCGGAACCGGTCTCGGGTGGTTCGGAACCGGTCGCGAGTGGTTCCAAACCACTCCGGACCGGTCCGAAACCGCTTCCATACTCGCTCAAAGCAAAAGGCCCGTTTCCTTTCGGATACGGGCCTTTATTCATTTACGTACTTACGATTTTACCACTTACCCCGCCGCCAGGGCCTCGGCCCCGCCCACGATTTCGAGAATCTCGGTCGTGATAGCCGCCTGCCGCGTCCGGTTGTAAGTCAGCTTGAGGGCTTTGAGCAGTTCACCGGCGTTGTCGGTGGCTTTGTCCATGGCCGTCATGCGGGCGCCGTGCTCCGAGGCATTGCTTTCCAGCACTGCCTTGTAGAGCTGAATCTTGATGGATTGCGGAATCAGCGTCTGCACGATGTCCTCCTTCGAAGGCTCGAACAGGTAGTCCACGTTCGACACCGGCGTGGTCGACACCAGAGCTTCGGCCGGCACCAGGGGCAGCAGCTGCTCGGTGCGGATAATCTGGGTGGCCACGTTGCGGAACTCGTTGTACACCATCACCACCTCGTCGTACTGCCCGTCGCGAAAGCCCTGCATGGCCGCGTCGGCGGCCTCGCGCACGGTCTCAAACGAAAGCTTGGCGAACACGTGGGTGTAGTCGCCCACAATGTTGCCCTTGCGGGTGTAGTAGTCGTGGGCCTTCTTGCCAATGGCCATCACCGAAATGCTGGTGGCCGGCAGGCTGGCATAGCGCTCGGCAATCACCGCGTTCACGCCCTTGAACACGTTCGAGTTGAACGCGCCGGCCAGGCCCCGGTCCGAGGTAATGGCAATCAGCAGCACCTTGCGCACGTCGCGGGCCACGCCGTAGTCGCTCACGATGTCGGCATCGGCGGTACGGGTCAGGTTGGCCAGGATGGTGTTCAGGCGCTGGGCGTAGGGCCGCATCCGCACGATGTTGTCCTGGGCCCGGCGCAGCTTGGCCGCCGCCACCATTTTCATGGCTTTGGTAATCTGCTGCGTGCTCGATACCGACTGAATGCGGTTGCGGACTTCTTTTAAACTGGCCACTTGGTTTTAATTATGAGTTATGAATTATGAGTTATGAGTTATGAATCAGGAGCGTCCCTAAAGACAACTCATCATTCATAACTTATAATTCATAATTACTTAGCTGCGTAGTTCGCCGCAACGTCCTTGGCAACCTCGCGGATGGCCTTGGTGCCGGCATCCTCCAGCTTGCCGGCTTTCAGGGCCTTCAGCACGTCGGGGTAGCGCGAGTTCATCACCTGGCCAAACTCCTTCTCGAACTCCCGCACGCGGTTCACGGGCACGGTATCGAGCAGGCCGTTGGTCGAGGCGTAGATAATGGCTACCTGGTCCTCCACCTTCACGGGCGAGTACTGGGGCTGCTTCAGAATCTCCAGGTTGCGACGGCCGCGCTCAATGGTGAGCTTGGTCGAGGCGTCGAGGTCGGAGCCGAACTTGGCGAAGGCTTCCAGCTCGCGGAACTGAGCCTGGTCGAGCTTCAGCGTACCGGCCACTTTCTTCATCGACTTAATCTGGGCGTTACCACCCACGCGCGATACCGAGATACCCACGTTGATGGCCGGGCGAACACCCGAGTTGAACAGGTTGGTCTCAAGGAAAATCTGACCGTCCGTAATCGAAATCACGTTGGTCGGGATGTAGGCCGATACGTCGCCGGCCTGCGTCTCAATCAGGGGCAGGGCCGTCAGCGAGCCGCCGCCTTTCACCAAGTGCTTGATGCTCTCGGGCAGGTCATTCATGTTCCGCGCAATCTCGTCCGAAGCGTTGATTTTAGCGGCCCGCTCCAGCAGACGGCTGTGCAGATAGAACACGTCGCCGGGGTACGCCTCGCGGCCCGGAGGACGACGCAGCAGCAACGAGACGGCACGGTAGGCCTCAGCCTGCTTGGAGAGGTCATCGAAGATGATGAGAACGTGCTTGCCGGCGTACATCCAGTGCTGGCCAATGGCGCTACCGGTGTAAGGAGCAAGGTACTTGAAGCCGGCGGGGTCAGACGCGGGAGCGGCAACAATGGTGGTGTATTCCATCGCGCCGGCATCTTCGAGGGCGCCCTTGACCGCAGCAATCGTTGAACCTTTTTGGCCGATCGCAACGTAGATGCAGCGAACCTGCTTGTTGGTGTCGCCCGACTCCCAGTTGGCCTTCTGGTTGATGATCGTGTCGATCGCGATGGCAGTCTTGCCTGTCTGGC
>JANXMN010000276.1 GCA_025354605.1 Hymenobacter sp.
GTACCCGGTAGGGCTCGCCCCCGCCCGTCGTTGAACGAGTGGTTCGGGTATCGTTCGCGGGGCGGGCGGGGGCAAGCCCTACCGGGTACGACCCCGCCCCTACTTCTTCGGCCGGGAAGCGCAGGGTGAAAGCCGCGCCTTGTCCGGGCCCGCTGGCCAGGGTGAGGGTGCCGCCCAGCAGCGTAGCCAGCTCCCGGCTTAGGGCCAGGCCCAGGCCGGTGCCGCCCTGGGCCTGGTTCTGGGGGCTCTGGTAAAACCGTTCGAATACCCGCTCGTGCTCGGCCGGCGCGATGCCGGGGCCGGTGTCGCGCACGGTGAGGGCATAGTAGCCGTCCGCGGCGGGCAGGGCAGCCGTGAGGGTCACCGTGCCGCCGGCGGGCGTGTGGTTCAGGGCATTGCTGAGCAGGTTGGTCAGAATTTGTTCCACCTTGTCGCCATCCACCAGCAGGTACGGTGCGTCGGATAGCGGGCCAGGGCCGTGCAGCGTCAAGCCGCGCGCGGCGGCCAGCGGGGCAAACTGGGCCACCAGCCGGTGCAGAAACGGGGCCACGGCCGTGGGCACGGGCTGCACCGGCAGCCGGCCGGCCTCCAGCCGCGTCAGGTCCAGAATGCGGTTCACCAACTCGTTCAGGCGGCCGGCCTGGCGGTGGGCCAGGGCCACGGGGCCGCGCACGGCGGCGGGCAGCGGCCGGGCAAGGTCGTTCAGCAAGGTTTCGAGCGGGGCCAGCACCAGGGTCAGCGGGGTGCGCAGCTCGTGGCTGGCATTGGCGAAAAACTGATTTTTGGCCGCATCCAGCTCGCCCAGGCGCAGGGCCTGGGCTTCGAGCTGCTGCTGCTGGGCGGCGAGTAAGGCGTTGTCGCGCCGTTGGCGGCGGGTGGTACGCCAGAGCAGCACGGCCAGTCCGCCCAACCCCGCTAAGCTCGCCAGCAGCCCGCCCAGGGCCGTGCGCTGCTGCCGGGCCTGCGCCGTGGCCTGCCGTTCGGTGCGGCGCAGGCGGGCCAGGCGGCTTTGCTGCGTCTGGGCGGCTTGGTCGAACTCGTAGCGGGCCACGCGCGTGGGTACCTGCGCGGCTTCCAGCGTATCGGCTAGGGCCAGGGTAGCCAGGGCGTAGGTGGCCGCCTGTGCGGGCTGGCCCTGCTGCTGCCAGCTGGCGGCCATCCCGCGCAGGTAGGCCAGGGTGAGAGCCGCCTGGCGTTCCTGCCGGGCCTGGTGCAGCGCCGTTTGCCAGGCGTGCAGGGCCTGCGCCCCCTGGCCGGTGGCCGCGTAGTAGCGGGCCCAACAGGCGTGCAGCTCACAGTAGCCGGCATACGAGCGAAGCGGCAAATGCAGGGAGTCGACCAGATGCTGGCCAGCTACGAGCAGGGGCCGGGCAGCGGCCGGGCGGCCCAGCGCCAGCAGGATGGCACTTTCTTGCACCAGGCCCAACGCGCGGTCGTAAGGCGCGACGGTAGCCGGGGGGCGATGGGGACGCAGGGCGCGGGCATTGCAGCGCCGGGCCTCGGCGTAGCGCCCCAGCTGGAAGTAAGCGCGGGCCAGGGCGTGGTTCATGGCTGCGTAATAGGTTTCCGGCGCGAAGCCGGGCAGCGTCAGAGCTTTCCGGAGGTAAGGCAGAGCCCGGGCGTGGTTGCCCCATTCGGTGTACATGATGCCGATGGCTCCCAGCTCGTTGTAGTACCGAAAAGTCGAGCAGGTGCGAAACAGCTCTGCCGCCCGCATCCGCTGGCTGATGGCCTGGTTGTAGTCGCCCAATGCCCCATAGTAGTTGCCCAGCATGCGGTAACAAATGGCGCTATTCATCACGCTGCCGTGCTGCTCGTGAGCCAGCCGTTGCGTGAAGAACGTCCGGTTGGCTTCCGGCTGCTTCAGCTCTGTATTGACCTCCTTAATCCATTCCAGCAGGTATGGCTGCGGCCCTCCGCCCAGGGCGTCGTAGGCCCACAGGGCCGCGAGCAGGGTGTCGCGCATGGCCAGCAGATTTGGAACCGGCCGGAGCGCCAGCTCGTCGAAGGCCACTACCAGGCGCAGCGGTACCCGCTCGGGGTAGTGCAGCCGGGTGGCCAGCCGCAGGGCTTCGCGGTGCTCGCCCAGCAGGTCGGGCAGCGCCTCCCGCGACAGGTCCGTCAGGTGGAAGAGCTGGGTGAGGGTTTGCAGGCGCAGGGTGTCGGCGTGCTGGCCGGCCAGTACCCGGCGCAGCGAGTCGTTGGGGGCATCCCAGTAGCGGCGGTCGAAGCGCACGGTCCGCAGCCGGCGCTGGTACCCGGCCAGCTGCAACGGGCTGGGCTGGGCCCGGGCCGTCGCGAGCGGCCCCAGCAGCACGAACAGAAATAACAGCCACTTTCCCTGGGTTAGCCCGGGAAGCAGCCAGTGGAACAGCTCAGCGAAACAAGGCATAGCAGCTTCAGAACGAGCACAGTGCCCGGAGATAGATGGCCAAAAGTACGTGCTTCTAATAAGCTCTACTACCATGCACATGCACATGGTTGCGGGCGGCTACTGCAAAACCAAAGCATGCAGACCTTGCTATTCAGCCCCAAACGCCCCAACTAAAGCGGCATCAGGTCGGGTTTCTGACCATAACAGCCCATCCGGTAACAACCTTGGCCAGGCCAGGGTGCGGTTCGGCTGGGCGAGCGGGTGCTCTCCGATGAAAAGGATACGTGGACGGTGAGCGCTGCCGCCTTGTTTTTGTTGCGCAGCTTGGCAGTCGAACACTCGGTTGGAGACCAACTCTTGCCCTGCTGCTGCGGCTTCCTCATGTGGCCCGATGCCACGAGCAATAACGTGTTGGTGTTGGGCTGCCCGAATAGCGTCGACTGGTGGGTCGAGCACCGGGGCCAGCAGGTGCAGCTCACGGCTCCCGACGGCGAAACGGTCCTGCTTTATTTCGACGCGTATCGGGCACGAGTGCTCGCGTTTGCAGACGAATTTGAAGCTTTTTACCAGCGCAGCGCGCCTAAAAAAGTGCCCGCAGATGCCCCGGATGCGGAAGGATACGAACTCCTCTGGAACGAATGGCACGGCCGCCGAAATCAGTGGCCCCGCTGACCACCGTTTAAGTAGTCGCCAACACATACAGCACCTGCATCGCAATGGGCAACACCCGCTCGGCTTGGGCTTGGGTCGCCGGCCAGTCCCAATTCGCGGATGCGCCCGAGCGCAAGTCTGCCAGGGCGGCGTGGGCTCGGTCAGTAAGCGCGTCGAGCCTGTAAACTGTTCACCCGCCGCATATTTCAGATGCCACCCGTGGTGAAACCAAGCACTGCTGCTTCCTCACCTTCGCCCAATTGGAAGCTTGCTTCCGCCGCCGCCATTTCGTAGTGCACCGCCACATCGGTTTCAAAGGCTACGAAGTATTCGCACAGCAGGGCCAGCGCCTTTGCGGGCCAAGCTCCGCTCAGGTAGGCTTCGAGTTCGGCAACGCTTAACCCCTGCAGGCTTACCTCCAGGGCGGGTAGGGTTTCCTGGTAGTCGCCGCCCAGCACCAGGTCGCGGCCCAAGGACAGACTCCCAAGGGAAGTACCGCCGGTTGCTGAAGCGGTTGCCCCGGCTGGCGCCAGGGCGTGCCGCAGCGGGGCAACCACGCGCAGTTGCACGGCCTGGCCCAGCACATTCTCGAAGCATTGCTGGGTGCGTGGCAAATCGCCCACAATGCCGTGCGCCAGGGGTAGCAGGTAGAGCAGGTTGGTGAGGGGGCCGGCGGGCAGGCCCGCGTCGGCAATGCCCCAGAACCGGGCTACCGCTTCGTTGTACCAGCGGGCCGACAGGTTGGAGAAGTAGCGCCGCTCTTCCTGCTCGATGCGCACCCGGCAGCGGAAAAACTCCTGCTCGAAGGGCAGAAAAAACAAGCGGGTCGCCTTTTCTTTCCGCCGCTGCGTGCGAATGTCTTCAACCATGGCCCGCACGCCGGAAGGTGCGCTGGGCGTGCCGCTGCCTGGCTGATGAAATACCTGCTGCGGGATGGCATCGTAAAGGCCTTCGCGGTGCAGTTCGAGCACGGTGCGCACCACGGGCCGATGGGCGCGCTGGAACTCCTCGTCGCGCACGGTGCCCAAGTCGCGCCGATAGCGGCGGGCAAACAGGCCCACGGGCTGCACCAGGAAATCGTCGAACGCGTAGCCGTAGTCCAGCAGCTCGGCCAGGATTACTTCGAGGCGCAAGTCGAAGGGCTGGCGGCGCAAATTAGCCAGCAGCGCGTGTACGGAAATGGGTTGGGGCATGGAAAAGCGGGGAAAGCGGCCAGGGGCGAAGATAAGAGAGGCGGGCTCTACGGGCGGGGCCGGGGGTTGGGAACCGTCGTTATAGTGGTACTTCGCGGAGCATAAATTGTCGCTGACGCAAAATTTGCCGTACTTTGTTCGCTTGCCCGGAATGAAGCGGGGCGAGCGCACCTGCTTTCCCCGCACTGCTTCCTTTTCGAATGCTTCCTAATCCTACCTCTCAGGCCCGTGGGGCCGCCAACAGCACCTTATCCAATCTTAGCTCGCGGGTGCAGGGCAGTAAGGTTTTTCTGAGCGTGCTGCTGTACGTGCTGGGCACAGTGCTGGCCTTCGGGCTGCTGGGGTTTGCGGCCGTGCGCAGCCCGTGGGGCTTTCCACTCACGCTGGCGCTGCTGATGCAGGCACTTGGGCTGCTGGGCTGGCTCTACGCCGCGCAGCTGCCCAAGTGGCTCAGCTGGCTCAATCCGGAAAGCCGGGGGCAGTCGGTGCTGGCCCTGGCCCTCACGGCCGTGCTTGGGGCCGGGGCCATCGTGGCGCTGCGCTGGGTGCCCTGGGCCAAAAACTGCTTGCCCCCGGCGGGCTTTGTATCGGCTGTGCTGCCGTTTTTGCTGCCGTACTTCTTCTGGGAGTCGTACCGCGCCTGGATGGCCATCCCGTACCGGCGCTATAAGCTTTGGCGCTACAATCCACTGGCTCCCAGCCCCGACCTCTCGCGCATGGACCTCAATCACTTCATGGTGGTGCACTTCTGGATGACCCGTCGGCTTGGGGAGGCGCTCTACCATGACTTTTCCTCGAAAGCGCCCTATCAGATGCGGTTGAACGACTTGTTCGCCATCTTTCTCTCGGATTACAACAAGCTGAAACCCGACCAGGCCATTCAGTATCTCGACAACGAAGGGCAGTCCTTTGGCTGGCTGTTTTACGCCAAGCGCCCCTGGTGGCGCCGGCGCATGTACTACGACCCCGATTTTACCTTCCAGGACAACTTCCTGCGGCAGGGCAACATCATCGTGGCCGAACGGGTGCCGGCTGACCCGAGCACAACTCACTAGCCTGCCCTCTTCTCCTGTGCCTTTCCCCTACCTTTCGCCTTTCCTTCGCGCCCATGCTTCCTGAAATCACGCATTACCCGGTGAATTGGGTTGACGGGATGAAAATTGCCCGTCGCCACTTCGCCGAAGCCGACCACTTCACCACCGACCACCTGCGCGACGCCACCGCACTGCACCTGCGGCCCGATTACTACGGCTTGCTGCCCGCGACCAACGAGCTGGGCAGCCCCTCGTTCGAGCTGCTGCTGAACGTGGACGCGCAAAACGAGGTACAAGCCCGCCTGACGCAGTGCCGCGCCGTGACGGCCGGCGGCGTTCGCATAGAAATTACGGCCACGAGCGCGCCGCTGGCCGCCCGCACCAACCTGGTGCAGTTGCTGAACACGTTTGGGCTACCCGCTACCGAGGGGCTGCGTTTCAGCGTAGTGCTCACCGTTAATCCGTTTGAGCGCGTGCCAACCGGCACGCCCTCGCCCGACGAGCTGCCGCCCCGGCATCCGTACACCCGCCCGGCTTATGCGCTCAGCTTCGTGCCGACGCAGCAGCTGACCGGCACGCTGGGCGTGGCGTTTGCCCTGCCGGTGGGCGAGCTGCTGCTCACCGATGGGGAGTTGCGGCCGGTGGCCCACTTCATTCCGCCCAGCACGGCGCTGGCCAGCCATCCGGCCCTGCTGCAGGCGCTGCATCAGCTCGATTTCCAATTGACCGAGCTGGAGACCGACGCGTTCAAAATTATTCACAAAGTGAAGCTGCGCACCGACAAGCGCAGCCACTTGGCCGACCTCGTGCGCGAGCTGGCTGAACGCACCGCGTTTGCCCTGGCCCAGCAGCTCACCACGCTGCGGCTGATGGCGGCGGCCCAGCCCCCGATTTACCTGCTGGATGCCCTGCTGCGGGTAGCCAAACAAATCAAAACTTCGCTCGACAGCCTCACCGAAGCCGAGCGTGAAGAGTTGCTCAAGTATTTCGAGCAATGGTCCGAAACACTGCCCGCCACGCTGCTCGCGGCGCTGCAAACGGCCGTTACGCTCAGCTACAATCACCAACTGGTGCACGAGCACTTGCGCCACCAGCAGTACCTGTGGCAGCTCATAGGCACCATTTTCCGGCAGCTCAGCCAACTCGAATACATCGGCAAGAACAAAGAGGGGTGGCAGACCTTTATCAATGAAAATCCGGTGGCCAAGTCGGCCGCGGCGGGTGTTTCTGCCACAAAAGCCACGGAAAATGACTCCGCCCGCTGGAATCCCTTCACCACTTAAGCGGCTGCCCCCGTATCCCATCCTCCGCTCGCATGAAACCCCTTAACCAACCCGAACGCCGCACGCGCCTATGGCAGTTTTCGCTGCTTTATCTGTTGGCCTTGCTGGTGCCGCTGGTGGCCTCGTATTACCTGTTTTCGAATTCCAGCATCGCCGATGAGAATGCCCGCCTGAAAAAGGAGCTCGACCGCACCCACGAGGAGCAGGAGCGGCTGGTGACTCGATTCGACACTCTTACCCAGCATCTGCGGCGTATCGATGCCGTCGACCTGCAAATGATGGCCGAGTCGAACCCAAACGTGCGTAGCGTGCTGTTGCTCAAAAACCAGGACTACGGTAATGCTATCGCCGCGCGGCTGAGCGAGCTGCGCAACGACACCGTCCAGATGCAGATTCCGGCGCATCGGCTGGTGGCTCGGAATATCCTGCGCGACTTCGACTTTTACCGCTCCACCCGCAATACCGTCGACGTGTTGCGGCAGGATGTGGCCAGGTCCGGGGAAGGGGCCCGCGGCAGCGAGCGGCTGGCCTCCGAGCTGGCCAGCGCGAAACAGGAAGCTTCGTCTGCTAAGCAGCAGGTGGTTACCCTGCAGGCGGCCCTGGCCGCTGCTTCGGCCAGAGGTGGCGGCGGGGGGGGCGGCGGGGGCGGAGCCCCTGCTGCGGCGACGCCCAGCAACTCTTCCAAAATCCAGATAGCCCTGCTACGCGACCAGGTAGCCTTTGCGGAGGCCGATTGCCTGCGGCAACGTGCCCTTGACCATAAATCCCGCAGCAAGGAGCGCAAGCAGCTGCTGGAACAGTCGCGTACCGCATTCATTCAGATACTGCAGGCCCCGGCCACCGATGACCTGAAGCAAAGCATCGAACAGACGTTAGCGCCTATCAACGTAGAGCTTGGCCGGGAGCCCCGTTTTTTTGGGTTGATTAAATAGTGCGCTTGTGCAAAGTCAGCGGTCCTGAATCGAGTCGACCCAACTAGCCCCCCAAAACTTGCCGCAGGCCGTGCCGCAGGCCTGCACGTCGAGCGAATTCTAAAGAAAACCTCGCTTTGAGATGGTCTAGCTGAAACGGAGAGTGAGAAGTCTTAACTCCGCTGTCCATGACTGAAAAACTGAATTGAGATGGTCCAGCTAAGTCGGACACAATTGGGACGTGGTTTTGAATTGGGTTTCGAAGTGGTTAGGCAATTAGTAACCGAGGGTCGAGTGGCGGCGTTCAGCGTTGTAATACGCGATGTAATGGCTGATTTCGAGCCGGGATTCTTCCAGTCCGGGAAAGCTGCCGCCGTCGAGCAACTCAGCTTTGAAGCGGCTACAGAACGATTCGGCGTGGGTCGTACCCGGTAGGGCGTTGTCGTAGCAGCTACTGCGGCGACTCGTTCTTTGCTGGGCTCCATGACGCGCCAATAGGCCCTTGAATCGGGTAACCGTGTACTGGCTGGCTTGGTCGGAGTGCACGATGAGGCCAGCCGCAGGCCGGCACACTGCCAGCGCGCGGCGCAACGCCTCACTGCCCAAGTCTTCGGGCATTGTATTGCGTACGTCCCAGCCCCCGATTTTGCGCCAGCAGCGGTCGAACCAGGCGGTCAAGTACAGTCAGGCGCCGCCTTGGCGCGGCAAGTAGGTGATGTCGCCCTGCCGGGTACGACCCACCCAGCCCCGGTTGGGGGCGGTAGGGGCTGCTTCAGGCAAGCGCGCAGGACGCGTACTTCCGGGTCCCGCGCCGCTTCTTCGCTGCCTACCTCGACCATGAGCTGCGCTTGCTGCCAGCACTAGAGCCATTGGGGGCTGATGCTCAGTTGTCGCGCGGCGGCCTGCGTGCTCCGGCTTTTCGGCACCAGAAGCAGGGCCTCGGCCTTGAAGGCCTCGTCGCATTTACGCCGTTTGTCGGGCGATGCCCCGCTGGTTTTAGTTGCCAGCACAGAAGAAATATACGTCCTGCTTCTATCCGGCCTGCCTAGACCACCTCACACAGCATGGCACGGGGGTGAGGCGCAGGCAGAGTGGCGCTGGTAGGAAGCGGAATGACCAAGCCCTGATTGCGCACGCTGAACTTTACACGCAGAATAAATCACAAAAGGATAAAATAATATTATTAAAAATCAATCGATTGACTGATAAGTAAGTGCTTTCCACATGCTTGAGCTCCTGAGCTTAGTAAGCACTGCGGTAGGGGAAAGAGGGACGAGCCGCCGGGAAACACTGCGGGCTACTTCTCCGTCACAAGGGAGCAATAGGACTGAAAGCCTGCTGTATACTGCATTTTATCACCCTCATTTTCCCGTTCATCATATGAAAAAGTTGCTTACCAAACCCTGGCTGGGCGTGTGTCTCGGCTCGGCGGCGTTGGCGGGCGCGTTAGTCGTAGGCGTGCGGCCCGCGCCGCTGGAGGCTTCCAGCCACCGCGAAGCCCCGCTCATCTCCTACGACCCGCTGGCCGACAACACTGACGTATATGCCTTCCGCAGTCCGGATGACCCGAACACAGTGACCATCATTGCCGATTACATCCCGTTCCAACTGCCGCAGGGCGGTCCGGTGTACTACAACTTCGGGGAGAACGTGCGCTACGAAATCCACATCAAGAACCGGCCGTCCATCCCGAACGGGTCGCCGGCCGGCACGCCGACTTCGCCCGGGGATGACATCACTTACCGTTTCACGTTTGCGCTCACCAACCAGGACCCGACCACGCACTTCCGCATCCGCAATGCTGGGGCGGGGGTGAAGGAAAACCAAAAAGCGACCTACACCTGCGAGGTGAGTCGCGACGGTGGCGCGACGTTCACTACCATCGTGACCAACGGTGTGGTGCCGCCCTACAACGTGGGGCCCCGGGCCATTTCGGATGCCACGGTGGGCTTTGGTGCCGCTAACTATCGGCAGTTGATTACCAATTCTATTCAGACGGTGGGGGCGGGGGCGAACGCTGGCACCAAAGTCTTTTGCGGCACGGCGGACGACCCATTCTTTGTGGATATTGGAGCGGTGGAGGACCTGGGCAATATCCGGCCCACACGGGCCCGCGACGGCTTGTACCACAAGAACGTGAACAGCATCGCCCTGCAAATCCCCATCAGCCAGCTGCAGCGCGACGGCCTGCAGGTGTCGGCGGCCACCAGCATTCTGGACCCGGCGTTCGTGATTGGGGTGTGGGCTTCGGCCAGCCGCCCGGCGCTGAAAACGCTGGTGGCCCCCGATGCTAACGGCAACACGACTGGGGCCCAGACGTACTCGGGCAACTATGTGCAGGTGTCGCGCCTGGGCATGCCCCTCACCAACGAAGTGGTGAGCAACTACGGCAACAAAGACGAGTTCAACGCGCGGACCCCGTATTCGGAGAACCGGACGTATGACGTGAACTTCACTAACCCGGAATTGGCGCTGTACATGGCGGATAATAATCCGCAGTCCCCGACTGCGCCGAAGCCGGCTGGCCAGACGTATTTTGGTGAGGCCGTGCCGGGGTTCAGCATGCTCCGTATCCAATCCAAGTCGCTGGCCGGACGGCCCAACCTGCCAGCCACGGGGTTTGACTTCCGGAACGGCGCCCCCGGTGTGTCGGGTCTGGCCGGGTCAGCGGCGGTGGCCGGCACCGCCTTAGCCCCCATTGCCAGCGGCGGCCTGGGCGAATACTTGTTGCGCCCGGGCCAGCCCCGCTCGGTCGACCTGCTGCCCCTCTTCCACACCGGCGTGCCCAACGTGCGGCCGTTCCAACTGGCCACCGGCAAAAACGGCGACCCGCTGGCCGCTGGCAAGCCCTTCATCAACAATTTTCTGCCGGTGGGGACGGCCACGAGCGTGGGCGGCGATATGCTGCGTCTGAACATGGCCGTGCCCGTAACGCCCCGCAACTCGGCGGAGTTTAGCTCGGAAGGCCTGCTGGCCGCTGCCAAGCTAGGCCTGACTATGGCACCCTACAACACGAATTCCAACCTGGAATTTATCCCCAACATGGACGGCTTCCCCAACGGCCGCCGCTTGGAGGACGATGCGCCCCGCATCGAACTGCAGACTGTGAGCGGCGTGGTGCTGGCCTCGTTGGGCTTGTGGTACGACGACTACACCGCCACCGCCACCAACCCCGTGACCCCGCAGCTGAACAGCGTACTGGGCTTCACGACCGGCGTGGAGCGCAACGACACCACTATTCGCGTAGCGTGGCCGTTCCTGCAAGACCCGTGGAGTGGCACCAAGGCCCAGCCGACGGTGACGTCGCAGCGGCAGGCCACGGGCCTGGGCTTGCAGCCAGCTTTGCTGGCGGCACAGGTTTTCCCCAACCCCGTCGTCGACCAGACCACGGTACGGTACGAACTGGCGGCCCGCGCCACGCTCACTTTCACGGTAACGGACATTGCGGGGCGCAAGGTGGCGACACTGGCAACCGAGAAGACCCAGAACCCGGGCTCCTATGACCTGACGTGGAAGCCTGCGAACAACGTGGCCCCCGGCCAGTACATTCTGGTTATCTCCTCAGGCAAAACGGTGGTGCAATCCATTCATCTGGAAAAGCACTAACCGACCAAATGCGCCGAAGCACTTCATGCAGCAAACAGCCGGTTCCAGATGGGGCCGGCTGTTTTTGTTAGATGTAAAAGACTTGTTCCCGAATGAGTAAAAAATGAAAAAAGGCCGTCATGCTGAGCTTGTCGAAGCATCTCTACTGCGCAAGTCATCCAATCGATACAACGAAGCGGTAGAGCTGCTTCGACAAGCACAGAATGACCGTCGACTTTCCGATTTTCTGTATTTAGGAACAAGTCTAAAGCCTAAGGTGAGCTGGGCGGGGTCACGAATAAAGAGAGCGGGATTGAGTTGCCACTGCTGGCAGATGAATTCGGAGAGCATCGAAAAGTGTGGGGCAGTAGCAGTCAACCACCTCTTGGCTTAACCGGGGAAGCCATTCCTATCGGTGAAAGCGATGCTCCCACCCGTTGTTCCGCCTTCTGCATTCAACTTCAAACCGCCTGGCGGCAGTCTACCAGTTCAAGATTCGCCTTGTGTGCATCAGTCCCCACATTTACCGGCGTGTGTTTGTGTGGGACGATACGTCGCTGGCCGAACTGCACTGGGCCGTTTAGCCACCCGCTAAACCGGCTTTTCTGGGCAGCGTGCAATTCCCGCGTCCCCGCCTACTATAGGCGGAGTATACACGAAGTATACACCTACTCTACACGTGCCGGCTGTCGCCTCGCCAACGGCCAGGCGGAAAAAATCCTAGTTCAGTTATTTCCTTATCACGCGAAAGGTTTTTTGATGCTACCGAAACAGAGACGCAATATCTGCGTCTCTGTTTTTGCTTGTACTCGTTGCAAAGCAGTTTGCGGGCACGGTGTAGAGACGCCGCCCCTCGCGTCTCGGCACTCGCGTTGTTCAATCACCGTTCAACGCGGAGACGCGATAGGTCGCGTCTCCACCGCAGCCAGCCGATTTCTGCGAGCATCCTTGGGGCACAAGTATCTTTAGCAGCCAGTGTTCCCAACCCTTTTCCGACCCGTAGACATGCTGCAATTACCCGACCTCGAAATGGTATCTGAAAAAGTGCACCAGGCTTGGCTGGAAGGCAAACAAACCCAGGGCCTGACCAGCCGCGTCAGCGAAACCGGCGAAGAGCTCATGGTCCCCTACCACCAACTATCGGAAGCGGCCAAGGAACTGGACCGCATCACGGTGCGCACGGTATACGCCGCCATTGCCGCATTGAGCGAATGAGGTGGTTACTTGCGCGGCAATGGCCTTGTTGCCACCAGTAGCCCGGTGCCGAATCATCCCGCCACGGCAGTAGCCTAAGCAGCCTGTGTTGCGAACTACTGCCCGTCCGTGCCGCAGGAGCACCCCATCGGTTCAATAGCGTTAGCAGGCAATTGTCGGCTGACAAAGCGCTGCCGGAGCTGCTCCGCAACCAGGGTTGTTTAACCATCCACCACACTAGTGGCGTGCTCAGACGGCGCGTGGCCGTGCAGCTCGCGGAAGCACTTGCTGAAATGCGACAGGTTGTTGAACCCCACCGCATAGGCCACTTCCGACACGTTGGCGGCCCCGCCGGCCAGCAGCTGAGCGGCCCGGCGCAGGCGCAGCACCCGCACAAAATCGGTAGGGGCCTGGTCGGTGAGGGCTTTGAGCTTGCGGAACAGGTGCACGCGGCTCATGGCCAGGGCGGCGGCGAAGGTTTCCACGTCGAAGTCAGGGTCGGCGAAGTGCTTTTCGACCACGGCCAGGGCCCGGGTCAGGAACACTTCGTCGGCGGAGGTGATGCTGATGTCGCGGGGGCGCAGGGTGACTTCGCGGGCGAAGCGCTGGCGCAGCAGCTGCCGCTGGGCCAGCAGGTTGGCCACGCGCACCCGCAGCTCGGCCGGCCGGAAGGGCTTGGTCAGATAGTCGTCGGCCCCAGTTTCGAGGCCCTGCACGCGGCTATCGGGCGCGGCCCGGGCCGTGAGCAGCACCACCGGAATGTGGGAAGTGCGCTCGTCGGTTTTCAGGCGGCGGCACAGCTCCAGCCCGTCGAGGTGGGGCATCATCAGGTCGGAGAGCACGAGGTCGGGCAGCAGTTCGGTGGCGCGGGCCAGACCGGCCCGGCCGTCGGGCGCGGAGATAATGCGGTAGCCCTCTCCCAGGCAGCTGCTGAGGTAGGCACGCATGTCAGCATGGTCGTCGATGATGAGCACCAGCGGCCGCATGTCGGCCGGCGCGTCCTCGGGCAGCTCTGCATGGCCAGTTTCCGGCATGTATGCCGCCAACCGGACCGCAGCGACCGGCTCCGCCACCGCCGGGGTGGCTTGCGGCCGCAGCTGCGCGGGTTGCAGGTGCGCCGTGCCCAGCGATAGCCGCACGCTGAACGTGGTGCCCTGGCCCGCCTCGCTTTCCACCGTCACGGTGCCGCCGTGCAGGCTCACCAGTTCTTTCACCAGGGCCAGCCCGATGCCCGAGCCTTCGTGAGCCCGGCGGGTCGAATCATCGACCTGATGAAACCGGTCGAAAATGAGCGGCAGGTGGGCGGCCGGGATACCGCAACCGGTGTCGGCCACGGTGATGACGGCGGCCGGCACGGAGCCATCTTCGGCACTTACCCGCACGTCCACCCGCCCGCCGCCGGGGGTAAATTTCAGCGCGTTGCCCAACAGGTTGGTGAAAACCTTCTCCAACAGGTCGGCATCGAAATACACTTCCAGCGGCGGGGCAGCGGGGGGCAAGTCGAGCGTCAGGCCCAGATAGGCGGCGTGCGACTGAAAGGCAGCTACCTGCAGCCGCACGAAGCCGTGCAGGTCGTGCGGGGCCGCGTGCAGGGCCATTTGGCCGGCTTCGAGGCGGGCCACGTCGAGCAGCTGGTTGATGAGGGCCAGCAGACGGCCCCCGTGGCGGTGCATGAGGTGCAGTTCGGGGGCCACCGGCCCGGCGGCAGGAGTGTCGAGCAGTTGCTCCAGCGGCCCGAGGATGAGGGTGAGCGGGGTGCGCAGCTCGTGGCTGATGTTGGTGAAGAAACGGGTTTTCAGCTCGTCGCGCTCGGTTAGGGTTTCGGTGGTGCGCAGGCTGGCCTGTAGGTCGGCGTAGGCGCGCTGGAGCTCGTCGGCGCGCAGGGCCAGCGAGCGGTTGGCGGCGGCCTGCACGGCTTCCTTCTCCCGCGATACGGCCAGGGCCTGGTCGAGGGCCGCGCGACGCTCCTGGCGGGCGATATTGATGCGGTCGGCGAGCCCCAGCGAAATCAGCAGCAGGTCGATAACGGAGGCAATGCGGGTGCTGTATTCGGTGAAAAAACTGGGTGGCAGCACGTGCAGCACCCGCAGGTAGTAGCTGGTGGTGGCCGTGAGCAGGATGGCCCAGCCCGCCAGGTAGTAGCGCGCCGGCCCGTAGCCGGCCCGCACCGTGAGCACCCCCGCCACCAGCGTCACCACCGTCCCAATCAGCGGCAGCACTACTTCCGCCCAGTTGCTCAGCCAATAGCCCCCGGGCAGGCCCACGTAAGCCAGCCCGTCGAACAGCGGCAGCAGCAGGGTCATCCAGGCCAGCACCCGCAGCAGGCGGTCGAGCCGGGGGGTGTAGGTAGCCAGCTCCATGAAAGACCGGGCCGTCTGAATGCCCAGCATCATGAGCGCCACCAGCAGCAGGTGGTTCACCCCCATATCGAACTCCGGCGAAGCCGTGGGCCACACAAACGCCCCCAGGTAGTGCATCATGCTGGCCTGGAGCAGGCCGAAGCTGGCCACGAAGCCCACATAATACAGGTAGGCCCGGTCGCGCACGCTGAAAAACAAACCCAGGTTGTAGAGCATGAGCGCCAGCAGAATCCCGAAGTACACGGCCTCGCGCAGGTCGCCCACGCGTGTCACCTGCAGCTCGTGGGTAAGCTCGCGCACCGCCAGCTGAAACACGTAGCCGGTGCTGTGCACGTACACCCAGGCGCTTTGGCCGGCGGGCAGGGCCAGGCGCACGCTCGGGTGCCGGCCCGGCACGGCCTGCCCGGTGCGGGTGCGCCGGGCATCGTCCACCACGGTGCGGGCCAGGGGGCGGCCCAGCGAGTCGGTCACGTACACCTCGAATTCGTGTTCGCCAAAACGGGTATCGAGCACCCAAGCCGTGGCGGACCGCGCCCGGCTCTGCACCCGCACCCGCAGCCAGAAATCGCCCTCCAGCTCGCCGTAGTTGGGAACGCCCGCCGGCGCGGGCCGGAACCGGGCCACCCAGGGCGGGCTCACGGCCTGGGCCAGCGACAGGGCCGTATCGACGCGCAGCAGCTGGAGATAGGGCAGCCGGAGCTGGTAGGTGGTGGTGGTATCGCGCAGCACCAGGGTGGGCGGCCCGGCCGCGCGCACCCGGCCCGCGAGCAGTAGCAGCAGGAGGGTGCACAAGAGGGCCGGGGCTGATTTCATGCTACTTATTTCAGAACGCTGGTTGCCGGGGAGCTCCCGCCCGATACGCACGCGCCGGGTCGAACAGCTAACCATTGCGCGGCCCGGCAATTGGACGATTGGCCCGCATTTCCAACAAATAAAATACTAAGTCATGGCAATATCTTAAAACCGGTTTGCCACCGACGTTACATTCCAGGTAACGGCTCCTTTTCAGGGCCGGTAAAGGGGGTGATTGAGGCTGATTAACGATGGGGTAATTTACTATTTTTCAGGGAGTTATTTTTTATGCAACGCTACTGCCAACATTGGTAACGTGGGCATTAACAGCGGGCTGGCAAGTGCCTGCTACTTGCATCGTCATTCGGCAGCGGCATCACCCCAAGCCGGCTGGCAAGCCCCGTATTCTTTTTCACCTAACCCAACCTTTTCGGTATGAACACCTACTTACACACGCTGCACGCGCCCCGGCGGGGCTGGCAGCTCATCTTCCGGCGGCCCTGGCTGCTGGCCATGCTGGCGGTGCTGGCTTTCGCCGGCCTGGCTCCCCGCCGCAGCCAGGCCCAGTTGGTTTCCACCTACGCCTTCGCCGCCAGCGCGGGCACCTTCACCCCGCTAAGCAGCGGTACGCCCGTGCCCGCGCTGCTCGCCGACGAGGGCGCGACGCCGGTCATCGCCCTGGGTTTCACCTTCCGCTTCGATGGCAACGACTACACCAGCGTGTACGCCAATTCGAACGGGCTTCTTTCCTTCAGCCCGACCCCCAACACCGACTATAGTAACGACCTGAGCGCGATTCAAAGCGCCGTAGACCCGCTGGCGGCCGTGCTCTGGGACGATTTGACCGGGGCCACGCCCGGCGCGGCGGCCACCTACAGCGTAAGTGGCGCGCCCGGCAGCCGGGTGTTCACCTTCGAATGGCTGAACTGGGGCTGGGACTACAACGCTTCGGTGGCCAATATCTCGTTCCAGGTGAAGCTGCACGAGGGCAGCAACCAGGTCGAGTACGTGTACCGCCCCGAGGCTGGCACCCTGACCAGCCCCTCTGCTTCGGTGGGGCTGCGCTCGGTGGGCGGCACCGGCCCGGGCAGCTTCCTGTCGGTGAATACCCTCTCCCCGACCGCGGTAAGCAGTACCTCCGTCTCAACCAACACTATCGCGGCCAAGCCCGCGGCGGCCCTGCGGTTCACTTTTACGCCCACGCCCTGCTCGGTGCCCCCCACCTACGCCACGCTGCCCGTGAGCCAGAGCTTCGAAACCCCCTGGACTGATGCCTGCGCGGCGCACAACGCGGCCGGGGCCAGCTGGCGCACCACCCCGCTCATTGGGGATAACTCGTGGCGGCGCGAAGACGACGGCACCGCCGCCGCCTGGCGCAGCCCCGCCGGCTACCTGCCCACGCCGGTAGCCAGCCAGGGCAGCCACGCGGCCATTTTCCACAGCGCCTTCACGCCGGCCGGCGTCACCGGCAACCTGGACCTGTACGTGAACCTGAGCGCGGCCGGCACGAAAGTGCTGACGTTCGACTACGTGAACGTGGACCAGAACGGCTCCACTCCCGACCAGCTCGACGTGCTGCTGAGCACTGATGGCGGCCAGACCTTTGGTTCCTCGCTGCTGACACTGACGACGGCCAACGCCTACGGGGCGCACACGGTGGTCATTCCCAGTACCTCGGCCACCAGCGTGGTGCGCTTCCGGGGCACGGGCGACTATCAGAATACTGACATCGGCCTCGACAATGTGCAGCTGGTAGCTACCACCTGCGCCCCGCCCACCAGCGCGGCCATCAGCGGCATCACCCCCACCACGGCAACCCTGAGCTTTACCAGCAGCGCCAGCGCCACCAGCTACACCGTGACTTACCAGGCCTCGGGCGGCCCGGTGCAAACTGTGAGCCCCAACCCCACCAGCAGCCCGGTGGCCCTGAGCGGCCTCACCCCCACCACCGCCTATACGGTAACGGTGCTGAGCAACTGCAGCGGCGGCAGCACCTCGGCCGTGGTCACGGCGAGCTTCACCACGAGCACCCCGGCCCCGGCCAACGACCTGTGCTCGGCGGCCCCGCTGCTGACGGCGGGCAATACCTGCACCCCCGTGACCGGCACGCTGGGCGGGGCGCAGGCCGAGCTAAGCGACGGCAAGCTGGACGTGTGGTACAAGTTCGTGGCCACCGACACCGAGCAGCGCCTGGTGATAACCAATACGACCGGCTCGACGGCAACCTTTTCGTCGGAGGTCTATGCCGGCAGCTGCCCCGGCAACAGCACTCCGACCACCTACTACAACACCCCGTTCATGGTGGGCCTGACGGTGGGCCAGACTTACTACGTGCGCATTTACGACTTCTACAACGCACCGCTCACGCCCACGACCGGCGGCTTCAGCATCTGCCTGACCAAGCCCTACACGCCGGCACCGGCCAACGACCTCTGCACGGCTCCCCAGAGCCTGACGCCGGCCACTACCTGCGTCACGACCACGGGCACGCTGGGCGGCACGCACATCACGCCCGGACTCGACCTGAACGACGACGTGTGGTACTCGTTCGTGGCCAGCAACACCCAGCACAGCATTACGGTACTGGCCACCGGCACCGCTACCCCGGTCACGGAGGTGTACAGCGTCGGCTGCCCCACCAGCAGCACCACGCCCCTGGCCCACAACGCCAGCAGCAGCACTACCGCCCTGACCGGGCTGACGCCCGGCACCACGTACTACGTGCGGGTTTACGAGTTCTACTCGTCGGCCGCTTCGCTGAGCCCCGCCGCCGGCGCGTTCACCATTTGCGTATTCGGCGCACCCAACAACCTAATCGTGACCAACGGCCAGAACCTGACCAACGTGCAGGGCACCTACGACAACGTGACGGTGCAAACCGGGGGCAGCGCCACGCTGGCGGGCGGCCTCGTCGTCAACCAAACCATCACGGTACAAACCGGCGGCATTCTCAACACCAATTGCCAGCTGATTTCGGGCGCGGCCAGCTTCACGCTGAACGCGGGCGGCACGCTGGGCATCTGCAACGCGCAGGGCATTTATACCAGCGGTGCCTCGGGCACGGTGCAGGTAACGGGCGGCCGCTCCTTCAGCTCCGATGCCCTGTACGTGTACAATGGCTCGGTTCCGCAGTCGTCGGGCCCCGGCCTACCCGCCCAGGTGCGCGAGCTGACGGTCGTTAACGCCGGCAATGGCCTGACGCTGAACAACACCGGCCTCGACATCAGCCGCGTCCTGCGCCTGACCAACGGCAACTTCCTCACCAGCAGCCTGCCGGTGCGCCTGCTGAGCAGCAACGGCGGCACCGCCCTCATCGACAACACGGGCGGCCTGGTAACCGGCACCGTGCAGGTGCAGCGCTACGTGAACAACACCCTGAACGCCGGCCTGGGCTACCGGCACCTCAGCTCGCCGGTGGCCGGTGCGCCCGTCAGCCAGCTGGGCAGCGGGGGCTCGCCCATCGTCACCAACCCGCTTTTCAATGCGGCCTCGGCTACGGTGCGGCCCACCATCGTGCCCTATCCCACGGTGTTCAGCTACGATGAAAGCCAAGTGCCCGCGGGTGGCAGCACCACCCAGGCCTTCGACCAGGGCTACCAGTCGCCGGCCAGCGGCAGCTCCATTATGGGCACCAGCCAAGGCTACACCGTGCAGGTGGGCGGCGGCCAGACCCTCAGCTTCAGCGGCCCGCAGAACAACGGCGCGGCGTCCGTCAATGGCCTCGGCTACGGCAGCGCGGGCACCCAGGCCGGCTGGCACCTGCTCGGCAACCCCTACCCCTCGCCCCTCGACTGGAGCACCTTGAGCGTGGGCACCACCGCCTCCGACAACCTCCAGAACCTGAGCGGCGCGGTGTACGTGTTCCAGAGCTCGGGGCAGTACGCCGGCACCTACCGCACCTACCAGAACGGCCAGGGCGGCGACCCCATCATTGCCAGCGGCCAGGCGTTCTTCGTGCGCACGGCTGGGGTGGGCCAAAGCGGCACTTTCCGCACCAGCAATGCCAACCGCGTCACCACTTGGTCGGCTACCAACTCCACGCTCTACCGCGGCGGCAACGACCCGCGCCCGCGCCTCACGCTGGCCCTGAGCAGCCCCGGCTCGCCCGCCGATGCCACCACGGTATACACCGAAGCCGGGGCCACGCCCGCCGTCGATGCCCGCTACGATGCCTACAAGCTGCGCAACCCCGGCGCGGCCAGCTTCTACTCCCTGGCCGGCCCCGATGAGCTAACCATCAACGGCCTACCCCTACTGAGCACCGCCGACGTGGCCGTGCCGCTGGGCTTCTCGCTGCTGGCCGCCGGCCCCTGCGTCCTCCACCTCGACGACCTGACCAACTTCCCCGCCACCACCGGTGTGCTGCTGCGCGACAACGTCCTCGGCACCCTCACCGACCTGCGCCAGCAGCCTACCTACGCCTTCACGGCTCCGGCTGGCAGCCTGGCCAGCACCACCCGCTTCGCGCTGGTACTGCGCCCCAGCGGGGCGCTGGCCACGCACGCCGGCCTCCAGGCCAGCCAGGTAGCCGTGTACCCCAACCCGGCCCACCAGTCGGCCACCCTGCTGCTGCCCGCCGTGGCCGATGCGCCCACTGCCACCGCCGTGCTGCTCGATGCCCTGGGCCGTACCCTGTGGCAGCGCACGCTGCCCGTCGGGCCCGCCGGCAGCAGCACTTTGCTCGACCTGCGGAGCCTGCCCACTGGCGTGTACATGCTGCGCCTGCAAGCCGGGACCAGCGCACCCGTCACCAAGCGCCTCACCGTCGAGTAATTCATTTTCTCCTCACTTCTTTCCAGCGCGCCGGGTGGTGTATTCCGGGTCGAGCCCCGACGGCCCGGCGCGTTTGGGAAGAGCTTTCACAACCCCATTATGAAATCATTTCTTGCCCACTGGGCTACCCGCGCCGCCGGCTTCTTCCTGCTGCTGGGCCTGTCCGCGCTCGCGAGCCACGCCCAGCCCAGCTCGGGCGGCCCGCAGCCCGGCCTCGCTCCCACCGCCACGCCCATCGACGGCGGCGCTTCGCTGCTACTGGTCGGCGGCATTGCCCTCGGCCTCAAAAAGCTGCGCCGACGGCCCCGCTAACGCCTGTTTCAACCATAAAAAAGCCCCGACCGCTTGCGCGGCCGGGGCTTCCCGTTTTCAAAGCTGCCACTGCGATTACAGCGTGCGTTTGATTTCCTTTTCTTCGAAGCCTTCAATGTTATCGCCCTCAATCAGCTCGTTGAAGCCTTTGATGGAGATACCACATTCGTAGCCCTGGCGTACCTCGCTCACGTCGTCTTTGAAACGCTTGAGGTCCTGAATGTCGCCGGTGTACATCACGATGCCGTTGCGCACCACCCGCACCTTGGTTTTGCGGGTCAGCGTGCCTTCCGTCATCATACAGCCGGCAATGGTGCCCACTTTGGTGATGTTGAACACCATCCGCACTTCGGCGTTGGCCGTCACCACTTCCTGCACCGTCGGGGCCAGCATGCCTTCCATGGCATCCTTCACCTCGTTGATGGCATTGTAGATGATGCTGTACAAACGGATGTCAATCTGCTCGTTCTCGGCCAGCTTGCGGGCACTCTGCGAGGGCCGCACCTGGAAGCCGATGATGATGGCGTCGGAAGCCGAAGCCAGCAGCACGTCGCTTTCGGAGATGGCACCCACCCCTTTCGAGAGGATGTTCACCTTCACTTCCGGCGTGCTCAGTTTGAGCAAAGAGTCGGAAAGTGCTTCCACTGAGCCGTCCACGTCGCCCTTCACCAAGATATTAAGCTCCTTGAACGAACCGATAGCCAGGCGGCGACCAATTTCGTCCAGCGTGATGTGCTTCTTGGTCCGGATGGTTTGCTCGCGGGCCAGCTGCAGGCGCTGGGTGGCGATTTCGCGGGCTTCGCGCTCCGTTTCCATCACCTGGATGCGGTCGCCGGCCTGCGGGGCTCCAGTCAGACCAAGCACCTGCACCGGCGTGGCGGGCGGGGCCGATTTCATCTTCTTGCCGCGGTGGTCGGTCATGGCCTTCACGCGGCCGAAGTGCGGGCCGGCGAGGATGATGTCACCCACATTCAGCGTACCGGTTTGTACCAGCACGGTGGTCACGTAGCCGCGGCCCTTGTCGAGCGAGGCTTCAATCACGGTGCCGATGGCGTTGCGGTCGGGGTTGGCTTTCAGGTCGAGCAGTTCGGCCTCCAGCAGCACCTTTTCCAAGAGGTCTTCAATCCCAATGCCCGACTTGGCCGAAACCTCCTGGCTCTGGTATTTGCCACCCCACTCTTCCACTAGAATGTTAATCTGGGAAAGCTCCTCGCGGATTTTCTCAGGGTTGGCCGAAGGCTTGTCAATCTTGTTGAGGGCGATAATAATCGGTACCCCGGCCGCTTGCGCGTGGTTGATGGCTTCCTTCGTCTGGGGCATCACCGAGTCGTCGGCGGCTACCACGATAATGGCAATATCCGTCACTTTGGCACCCCGGGCCCGCATGGCCGTAAAGGCTTCGTGCCCCGGCGTATCGAGGAAGGTAATGGGCTGGCCCGATTTGGTGCGCACCTCGTAGGCCCCAATGTGCTGCGTGATACCGCCGGCTTCGCCCTTGGCCACGCTCGCATCGCGGATGTAGTCAAGCAGCGAGGTTTTGCCGTGGTCGACGTGGCCCATGATGGTCACGATGGGGGCGCGGTGCTTGAGGTCTTCCTCGGCATCGCCGGCGTCCACGTCAATCTCTTCTTCTTCGGCCGAGAGGAATTCCACGTCAAAGCCGAATTCATCGGCAATCACGGTAATGGCCTCGGCGTCGAGGCGCTGGTTGATGGACACGAACATGCCCATGCCCAGGCACACCTTAATCACCTCGTTCACGTTCACGTCCATCAGCGAGGCCAGGTCGTTAGCCGAGATGAATTCGGTGAGCTTGAGGATTTTGGCGTCGAGCTCATTCTGCGCGCGCAGGGCCTCGCGGTCCTCCGCCAGCATGCTGCGCTTGTCGCGGCGGTACTTGGCGCGGTTCTGATTGTTGCCGCCCTTGTTGCCACCGAGCTTGGCCAACGTGGCCTTAATCTGCTCCTGAATCTGCTTTTCGGCCTGTTCGGGCGTAAGTGCCGGCGCATTCGGCTTGGGAGCCGACGACTGACCGGGACGCTGGCCGGGGCCGCCGGGGCGGTTGCCGCCCTGGCCGGGGCCGCCACCGGGACGGTTGCCCTGGTAGCCGCCACCTTGGCCGGGCGCACCGGCCGGGCGGTTGCCTTGGTAGCCGGGGCTGGGGGGCGAGGTAGTGCTGCCGGCCGGGCCGGGCAGGCGAGTGCGTTTCTTCTGGCCGGGGCCAGCGGGCAGCCCGCGCTTGCTCACATCCGACGAAGCAATCGGACGGGGGCCGCGGCCACCCGGCCCCCGCCGGTCGTTATTAAGCGAGGAAAGGTCAATTTTACCAAGCACGGTCAACCCCTTCAGCGGGTCCGATTTCGCCACAATAGTGCTGTCGTCGGCCACCGGGGCCTCGGGTGCCGCCGTCGGCGCGGCGGGAGCCACCGCTACCGGAGCCGCCGGTGCGGCCGGAGCCGGGGCAGCGGGTGCAGCCGGGGATGGGGCCGGCGCAACGGGAGCCGCTTCAGCCTTGGGAGCAGCGGGAGCTGGGGCCGCAGCAGCTGGGACCGCAGCAGCTGGGGCCGCCGGGGCTTCTACTTTCGGCGCGACCGGGGCAGGGGTTTCCGCTTTGGGCGCTACCGGCGTAGTAGCGGCAGGAGCAGACGGGGCCGCCGCCGACGGGGCAGCAGCCGCCGGAGCGGCTACGGGCGCGACGGGTTTGGGCGGCACAACCCGGCCCTTGCTGTCGAGCTCGATTCTGCCGAGCACCTTCAGGCCGGGCGCGCTGGGTGCTTCGGCGGTGGGGGCCGGCGTGGCAGTTGGGGCTGGGGCCGGGGCGACTACGGGAGTCGGAGCAGCGGCCACGGGAGCCACCGGCGCGGCCGGCGTGGGTGCCGGGGCGGGTGTGGCCACGGGGGCCGGACGCGGCGCATGGGCGGCCGGCTTGGGCGCAGCGTCGAGGTCGCTCTGGCGCTTGGCCTGAATGACTTTCTGGGCTTCTTGACGGTCGTGGGCAGAGGCGGCGAATTCCTTCTCCAGCGAGGCCACCTGCTCACCAGTGAGCTTGGTGGTCGGCTTGTTCTCTACTTGTATACCTTTTTTGGCCAGGGCTTCGACCACCCTGTCCATTCCAATGTTCAGGTCTTTGGCCGCCTGTTGTAGCCGTTTCGGGGTTGCTTCCGCCATTCTATCTATCTCGCGTACGATACGCTTCTAAGTGCAAAGGTATTACATTAAATCTTGCCAGCAGGGCACAAACCGCGCCTGCTGGCCCGATTTGTTACCCTTGCCGTACCGGCCGCGGGGCCGTCATTGGGCTGGCTCGGCGGGAGAGCTCGCGCCCGCTTCCTCAGTCGCTGCGTTGGAATCTGCCTCGGCGCTGTCGGCCAGGGGCGTGTGCTCAGAGGCCGTTTCGGTGGCTGAAGCGTGCGTCACAGCAGCTTCTTCGGTGGCGACAGCGTCGGTTTTGCCGGCGGCAACGCGGGTTTTAGCGGCTTCGAGAGTCGTGTCGTCGAGGTCCTCATCATCGGCAAACTCCTGGCGGATAATGCGGTACACGTCATCCACCATCTCTTCTTCGAGTTCGGTGCGACGCACGATATCTTCCTTCTTCACGGCCAGCACGGCACGGCCGGTGTCGAGGCCGATTTTCTTGAGCTCGGCCAGTACCCAGGGCTCAATCTCGTCCTGGAACTCGTCGAGCGAGATGTCTTCCTCGTAGTCGGTCGCTTCGCGGAACACGTCAATTTCCATGCCCACGAGGCGGCTGGCCAGCTTGATGTTGGCCCCGCCGCGCCCGATGGCCAGGCTCACCTGGTCGGGCTTCATGAACACGGACACGCGGCCGTTCTCCTGGTTGATTTTCATCGAGCCCACCTTGGCCGGCGACAGGGCGCGGGCAATGTAGAGCTCCAGGTTGTCGGTGTAGTTGATGATGTCGATATTTTCGTTTTCCAGCTCGCGCACCACCGGGTGAATGCGGCTGCCCTTCATGCCCACGCAGGCCCCCACCGGGTCGATGCGTTCGTCGTAGCTCTCCACGGCCACTTTGGCGCGCTCGCCGGGCTCGCGCACCACGTTCTTGATAACGATGAGGCCGTCGTAAATCTCGGGCACTTCCAGCTCGAACAAGCGCTCGAGGAAAGCCGGAGCCGCGCGCGAGAGAATGATTTTCGGCGTACCGTTAATCACTTCCACGCGGTGCACCACGGCGCGCACGGTGTCGCCCTTGCGGAACCGGTCCTTGGGAATTTGCTCGCCCTTAGGCATCACCAACTCGTTGTCGTCCTTGTCCATGATGAGGGCCTCACGGCTCCACACCTGGTACACTTCACCGGTCACGATTTCGCCCACCTGGTCCTTGTACTTTTGGTACAGGTTGTCACGCTCGAGGTCCTTCACGCGCTGAATCAGCGTCTGGCGGGCCATGAGCACGGCGCGACGGCCGAAGTCTTCCAGCTTCACGCCCTCGGCCACAGATTCACCGATTTCAAAGTCAGGCTCGATTTTCTGCGCCTCGGCCAACGGAATTTTATCGAAGTCCCAGATATCCTCCGAGTTGTCGTCGACAATCTCGCGGTTGCGCCAGATTTCGAGGTCGCCGTTGTCGGGGTTGATGATGACATCGAAGTTTTCGTCCTGGTCGTACTTCTTGCGAATCATGGTCCGGAACACGTCGTCCAGGATGCTCATCATCGTGGGCCGGTCGATGTTCTTGCTCCGGGCAAATTCGCCGAAGGATTCAATGAGTTCGTGGCTGTTCATTGGGGTTGCTGGTTGCTGGTTGCTGGTTGCTGGTTCCCGATGTTGGCCTGGCTAAACAACCAGAAACCAGGAACGAGAAACCAGAAACTTATTTAAAGGAGATAACTACCTTGGCTTCCTGGATAACCGCGAAGGGAAAGAAGACGGCGGGCAGGATGGTTTTCTTGGTTTTCTGTTTGATGACTTCCTCGATTTCTACGCCTTCGGCGGTGGCGGCGGTGAGGGTGCCGGTTTTCTCGGTGCCATCGGCCAGCTTTAGGGCCAGCGAGCGGCCGATGTGGCGGGGGTACTGGCGCGGGTCGGTCAGGGGCTGGTCGGCACCCGGGCTGGTAACTTCGAGCGAGTAGGCCGATTCCTCGCCGTAGTGCTCGTCGATGCGGCGGGCCAGACGGCGGCTGATGGTAGCGCACGACTGGATGGCCAAGCCCTCGGGCCCGTCGAGGGTGACGGTAACCTTAGGCAGCACCGAGTCGGATACGGTGAGGCTCACGATGAAGAGCTCCTGGTCGCCAATGGCGTCGCGGAGCATTTCCAGCAGCAGGGTACGGTCGAGGTGCATAGGGTTTGAAACAAGCGGGCAAAAAAAGAGGGGACTTCGCGTCCCCTCTTTATCAGATTGAATACCAACTTCGGGGCAAAGGTACGACAATCGGGGGGCGAATGCAAGATGAGAGCAATTGTGGAGGGGTAGAGGCTTCGGCGAAGCCCGCCGTAGAACAACGGGCGGGGCCAAGCCCTGCCCCTACCTCGCATGCCAGTATACCGCCAGAAATCCTTCCCCATTTAATAACTGCTCATGCAACTTGAGAAGCAAATGGAGTCTTTGGTAAACCCTGGAGGCGCGTTCGAAGTTTCCCGACAGCATTCCTGGCCATTTACCAAATCACTCACTTTCATTCTTATGAACACTCCTTCCCTCTTTCGCCAGCTGACTTTTGGCGTGGTGGCTGCTCTGAGCATCAGCGCCGCGCACGCCCAGACAACCCCAGCCGCTACGCCAGAGAAAATGCTGCCGCCGAGTCCGCAGTCGCGGGCGCTGCTGGAGCCCAAGCCCAGCCCAGCCGCCACGGCCAAGGGCAAAATCGGCGCGGCCGACGTGGCGGTGAACTACAGCAGCCCGGCCGTGAAGGGCCGGGCCATCTGGGGCGGACTGGTGCCTTACGACAAGGTGTGGCGCGCCGGGGCCAACGAGGCGACGACGGTGGAATTTACCAAAGATATGAAAGTGGACGGCAAGGCGCTGCCAGCGGGTAAGTACGGCTTCTTCGTGCTGCCCACCGCGAAGCAGTGGACGGTGATTTTCAACAAGGTACCCAACCAGTGGGGAGCCTTCAAGTACGACGAGAAGCAGGACGCCCTGCGCGTGGTGGTGGTGCCCCGCAAGGCGGCGGCAATGGCCGAGCGGCTGGCCTACGAGGTGCAGCCCGCTGGGCTGCTGCTGCGCTGGGAGAACCTGGAAGCGCTGGTGCCGATTAAGTAGCGAATAGAAGAACGAGTACCCCGGAATTTCATTTAGCCCCGTCCGAACGATTGGCAAAAGCTTCGTTCGAACGGGCCGAAATGGAATTTCGGAGTACTCGTTTTAGCGGCGCGTACTTTTGCAGTCTTCGCCTGCCATCAACCCAATAAATGGAATATAAACTGACCCAGTACAGCCACGGCGCGGGCTGCGGCTGCAAAATCGCCCCGGCCGTGCTCGACCAGATGCTGCACACCAGCATTGCCCAGCCCCAGCACCCCAACCTGCTGGTGGGCAACGCCAGCCGCGACGACGCGGCCGTTTATGACATTGGCGGGGGCCAGGCGGTGATTTCGACCACCGACTTCTTCATGCCCATTGTCGATGACGCCTACGATTTCGGGCGCATCGCCTCGGCCAACGCCATTTCCGACGTATACGCCATGGGCGGGCGGCCGCTGCTGGCCATTGCCGTGCTGGGCTGGCCCGTGGACAAGCTGCCGCCTGAAGTAGCGCGCCGCGTGCTCGAAGGAGCCCGCAGCATCTGCGCCGAGGCAGGCATTCCGCTGGCCGGCGGCCATAGCATCGACTCGCCGGAGCCCATTTTCGGGCTGGCCGTAACGGGCATGGTCGCCATTAAAGACCTGAAGCAGAACGATACGGCCACCGCCGGCTCGGAGCTATTTCTGACCAAGCCGCTGGGCGTGGGCATTCTGACGACGGCCCAGAAAAAGGGGATTCTGCGCGAGGAGGATGCCAACACTGCGCCCGCCCAGATGATGCAGCTCAATAAAATCGGCGCGGAGCTGAGCCAGCTGCCGGCCGTGACGGCCCTGACCGACGTAACGGGCTTTGGCCTGCTCGGCCACTTGGCCGAAGTGTGCGAAGGCAGCCACCTGACGGCGGAAATCGACTTCGCTAAGGTACCGCGCCTGGCAGCGGCCGAATCGTATCTGAAGCAGGGCAGCGTGCCCGGCGGCACCACTCGCAACTGGGCAAGCTACAGCCACAAAATCGGCCCTATCTCGGACGAGCAGCGGGCCTGGCTCTGTGACCCGCAGACCTCGGGCGGCCTGCTGGTATGCGTGGAACCAGCCGGCCGCGCGTCGGTGGAGGCCGTTTTTGCAAAGCACGGACTGGCGCTGGAGAGCTTCGGCCACCTGCGCGCGCACGCCGACGGCGAAGCCTGGGTGCAGGTGCAGGCCTAGGGCACAGCCCGTTTTTCCGGCATGAAGTCTTCCTTTTTTCGCCCGCTGCTGGAAATTGCGGTGGTGCTGTTCGTGGTGCTGGGCGCGGCCCGGTGGCTGACCGGGCTGTTTGCCAAGCGCACCCACGTGTATCGCCCGACGGCGGCACGGCAGCTGCGGCTGCTGTTCTGGCCGCTGCTGGCGCTGGGCGCGGGGCTGAGCGTACTGCCGGCCGTGGCCATAGGCGAGCAGCGAGTCAGTGGCTTCGAGTGGGGGCTGACACTGGGGTTTATGGCCTTTACGCTATTGCTAAGTGGCCCAGCGCTGCTGCTGCATCTGCGCTACTGGGTGCTGAACCAGAGCACCACGCTGCTGTTTCAGCCCACCGAAAACCGCTTCGAGGTGTACGAGGCTGGGCAGCGGCTGCCCTTTGGGCGGCGCGATTTGGCGCGGGTGGAGCGCGTGAGCTGCCGCGCCCGCCGCAGCTTCTGGGCAAAGTACGACTACCTGCGCCTGCACCTGCACGATGGCCGCGTCATCACCCTCACTTCGCTGCTGACGGAGCTGGAGCCGCTGGCGGGATTTCTGCGCAGCGTGCCCACGGAGCGGCGGGCGGTGTATTGGTGCTGGACTTAAATAGAGGTTGATGGTTAGAGGTTAACGGGCATTAATCCCTAACCATTAACCGTTAATCCCTAACCATTAACCGTTAGTCACTTCCGCCGGTATAGCCCCGGCGTACTCGTTGGCTGGTACGGGCCGAAAATGGCGGGTAGCAGTTGCTGCAAGCGCGGCACGAGGCGGCTTTGGTCGTACAGGTAGGTTGGTGGGACGGAGCCCATTTTCTGGGCTACGCGCACCACGGCAGCGTATTCGTTGAGGTGGCCGAAGTCGGCTTGCGAGAGGGTCCAGTCGAGGTAGGGCGTGGCGGGGCGGGTGTAGAAGTAGGGGCGCTCGTCGGGGCCGAGCACCAGGAGAGTCTGGTCGCGCAGCGCGGCGAAACGCGGGTCGGGCTCGACGCCGAAGCGGCTTTCGGCGGGCATGTGCAGCAGGCTTTCGAGGCGCGGGATATAGGCCCGGTAGCGCAGCACCCCCGTCACGTTGAGCAGCAGCAGCAGCACCAGCTCCAGCCACCAGAACTGCCGGTCGCGCTGCCACAGAAACAGGCTGAAGTAGGCCATCGGGGCCAGCAGCAGCACCAGCACGCCGGGCGCGGCCCCGTGCTCGACAGCAGCGGCCGCCCCGGCCACGACCAGCCACACCAGCATCATTTGCCGGAACTTCACTTGGAACACCAAGCCCAGCGAGGTGCCCAGCGCCCGCACCAGGCCGGCCAGCAGCACCAGCACCGGCACAATGAGCAGGCGCATTTGCAGCCCCGCCGGCAGCCCGCTCGAAATCAAGTCGCTTAAGCCGGCCCGCAGGTGCATTTCCCAGAACGCGGGCAGGGCATCCTCATAAAAGAGAAAAGTAGCCACCATAGCGTACGGAAACAGAAACCCACACAGCAGCAGCAGCGAGCTGCGGAACGAGCTGGCCGCGAAAATCACCACCGCAAACAAACCCACCACGATGAACAAGCCCAGCGGCAGGTAGCACAGCGCCCCTAGCCCAATCAGAAACCCGGCCCGGAATAGCCGGCGGTTGTCGTAACCCTCGCGCGAAGTAGGCAGCAGCGCGCTCAGGGCAAACACGATGAAGGTGTGGCCGAGCAGCAGTGGCGAGAGCGCATCCAAATCGGTGCTGATACTGCCCACCAGCAGGTAGGTGAGTGCCGTGACATAGCCGCGGTCAGGGTGCACGTCGTAGCGGGCAAACACCAAGTTGAGGCGCAGGGCCTGAATGAGTAGCAGGCTGAGCGCACCCAGCCGGTAGAGCCACACGGGGCGGGCCAACACGGCATCGAGCGCACCGAAGAAGGCCGCTGCCAGCGGGGCGGTACCGTTGTAGAGGTCGCGGTAGGGCAACGCCCCGCCGTGCAGGCGCTCGCCCACCAGCAGCGCGCGCAGTTCCTCGGCCGTGAGGGGCAGGCCCAGCCACAGCAGCGGCAGGCGCAGGGCCAGCACCAGCAACAGCAGCGCGATTATCTGCGCGGGCAACGAGCTTTTGAAAAAGCGTAACAAACGGGTTTCTGGTTGCTGATTTCTGGTTTCTGGTTGTAAAGATGGCTCCTTGTAAATAGCCGCCCACTATAACAACGATAAACCAGCAACGAGAAACCAGCAACTGGAATCTTACCTTTGCCGGTCATTATGGAAAGTAAACGACAACAGAAAATGGCCAGCCTGCTGCAGCAGGAACTGGCTGCCGTGCTTCAGCGCGATTTGCCGCACCTATTTGGCGGTGGCATGGCTCCCGGCATCAGCACGGTGAAGGTGACGCCCGACCTGGGCCAGGCCCGCGTGTACCTGAGCCTGCTGCTCGGCGGCGACGCCGAAGCCCGCCTGGCCATCATCAAGGACAACGGCAAGGAAATCCGTCACGCGCTGGCCAAGCGCATTCGCAAAACGGCCCGCGTGGTACCCGAGCTGGTTTTCTTCCACGACGACAGCGCCGCCTACGCCGCCCACATGGATGAAATCCTCGGCACGCTCGTCATCCCGCCCGCGCCGAAGGACGAGGCTCCGGAAGAAGACGACAAGCCGGCCCGCCCGCGCTTATTCAAGAGTGAATGAGTGCATGGGTGAGTGGGTGAATAAAAATTCGGTCCCTCGCCCGTTCGTTGCTTGCATTCACTCATTCACCCATTCGCTCATTCACCCATTGTACTACGACCCCATTAAAAAGACGCTCGGCCAGGTATTCAACCGCACGCCTTGGCTGCGCCGGCTGTTTTATCATCTGCTCGATTTGCTGCTGCTGCGCACCTGGCACGTACACCGCGAACTGCGCCAGTGGGCGCGGGGCCGCACTCAGGAACCGCTCACCATTCTCGATGCCGGCTCGGGCTACGGCCAGTACACCTACTGGCTGAGCGGCCTGAGCGCCAAATGGAATATCCTGGCCGTGGATGTGAAGGAGGAGCAGGTGGCCGACTCCAATAACTTTTTCCGCCAGATTGGCCGCCGCAACGTGCAGTTTGCCGTGCAGGACCTCGTGCTTTACCAGGAGCCCAATACCTTCGACCTGGCCCTGTCGGTTGATGTAATGGAGCACATTCTGGAAGACGTGGAGGTGTTTCGTAACATCCACGCCTCGCTCAAGGACGGCGGCATGCTGCTGATTTCGACCCCCAGCGACCAGGGCGGCTCCGACGTGCACGACGACGGTGCCACCAGCTTCATCGAGGAGCACGTGCGCGACGGCTACAACATCCGCGAGATTCAGCAGAAGCTGAGCACCGCCGGCTTCGAGCGCATCGAGGCCCGCTACAGCTACGGCGAGCCGGGCCAGATTTCCTGGCGGCTGAGCATGAAATACCCCATTCTGATGCTGGGCCAGTCGCGCCTGTTTTTCCTGCTGCTGCCCTTCTACTACCTGCTCACGTTCCCGCTATGCCTGCTGCTGAACTGGCTCGACGCGCGCACCGTGCACGACTCGGGCACCGGCCTCATCGTGAAGGCCTGGAAATAAGCAGCCATTAGCCATTGGCGGGCGAACTGCGTATCTTGGCCCTGTTCCAGCCCTAATCCCTGCCTATGTGCCCTACCTCTCTATTTCTTGCTTTGACTACTTGGGAGCATGAGAGGCGCCTAAAGCGGCTGGAAAAGTGGATGCATCGCCTGCAATCAGCCGCTTAGCGATTTTGTAATCCTGCTCCCGCTCCCCTCGTGAACGTTCCTTTTCTCATTGCCCGGCGTTACTTCCGCTCGAAGAATAAGCGCAACATCATCACCATCATCTCCAACATTTCGATGATTGGCGTGGCGGTGGGCACGGCCGCGCTCATCATCGTGCTGTCGGTGTTCAACGGGCTCGAAGATTTGGTGCGCACGCTCTACGGCAAGTCGGACCCCAACCTGGTGATTTCGGCCGCCAAGGGCAAAGCCTTCGTGGTGGATGCCCCGCTGCTGGGCAAGTTGCAGAACACGCCCGGCGTGGCCCTGCTCACGCAGGTGATTGAGGACAACGCCCTGCTGCAATACCACGACCGCCAGATGGTAGTGAAGATGCGCGGCCTGAGCGACAACTACTTCGGCCAGAGCCAGATTGACGCCAACATCCGCGAGGGCGACCACCGCCTGCACCGCGACAGCCTCGACATTGCCTTGGTGGGCGCGGGCGTGCAGCACGAGCTCAGCATCACGCTCAACAACCGGCTGGCTCCGCTCAAGCTCCTGTATCCGCGCAACATTGCCGGCCGCAAAACCCTGAGCATGAACCCCGAAAATGCCTTCAACCAGCAGGCGCTGATTGCCGGCGGCGTGTTCCTTATCGAGCAGCACATCGACGACAGCTACATTTTCGTGCCGCTGTCGTTCGCCCAGCAGCTGCTGGGCTACGGCGCGCGCCGCACCGCTCTCTACGTGAAGGTGGGCCAGAGCTTCGAGATTGAACAGGTGAAGAAGGAGCTGCGCCAGCGCCTGGGGCCGGCCTTCAAAGTGCGGGACTCCGACGAGCAGCACGTGAGCCTGTTCAAAGCCATCAAGGTGGAGAAGCTGTTCGTATTCATCACCTTCACGCTCATCCTGCTCATCGCCTCGCTCAATATTTTCTTCTCGCTCTCGATGCTGGTTATCGACAAGAAGAAGGACATTGCCGTGCTGCTGGCCATGGGGGCCAACCGGCTGGCTGTGCGCCATACCTTCCTCTACGTGGGGGCTATTGTGGCACTGGTGGGAGCCGCCGTGGGCTTGGTCACGGGGGTATCGCTGTGCTGGCTGCAGCAGCGCTTCGGGCTGGTGAGCATGGGCATGGCCACGAGCGTGGTCGAGTCGTACCCCGTGAAAATGAAGCTATCGGACCTGGTATTCACCTGCCTTTCCATCGTGGTCATTACCCTGGCCGTGAGCATCCGCCCGGCGCTGAACGCAGGCGAGCTCGACGTGCGCGAGAACCTATAGGAGCTGGCTGGCCGTGGCTATTATCAAGCCAATCCAGCGGAAGAATTCTGAAAAAAACCCTGATTTTATAGGCGGATTTCCCGGCCTGGCATTACCTTGCGCATTCCGCGAGCGTGCCCGGCTATGAAAGTATCTACTGCTGAACCTTTCCAAATCGTTTATTCGCTGTTCGAGCACGAGTGTCTCGGCCACTTGTTCGCAGCCTTCGTGGTGCAGCTCGGGCCGCGCGGGCAACTCACGCTGCTGCACCAGACGGTATCAGGCAAAAACGTGCATGAGTTTAGCACCGGCCTCGATGAGACTGACTTTGAGCTGGTCGCCCTCTGCGACCAGTTGCAGCAGGAAGCGGTGGTGAAGGAGTTCTGGCCCCGCAAGATTGCCACGGCCGAGTTTTTCCTAAAAACCTACCACCCCGACAAGGGCGACAAGCCCATGCAGGAAGCCATTGCCCGGCACGTGCAGACCCGCATGGCCGCTGTGCTACCCCGCCTGGCTGGCAAGTACGTGTTTGTGATGGGCCGCGACGGCGAGCCGACCTGGAAAGAAATCGGGCTGGCCCCGGCCAAGGCCTCCATTTTGTTTCACTTTCGCCGCAACGAAGAGGGCACCCATTACTTCCCTACCATTCAGTACCAGGGGCAAAAGCTCGATTTTCAATACAAAGATGCCGTGCTGGTGTGCCTGCAGCCGGCCTGGCTGCTACTCGGCGACCTGCTCTACACCTTCCGCACCGAGGTGGATGGGCGCAAGCTGCTGCCGTTTCTCAAGAAGAAGTTCATTGTGGTGCCCCGGCAGGTGGAGGAGAGCTACTTCCAGAAGTTCGTGGCTCCGCTCATGGAGGCTTTTGAGGTGCATGCCCGGGGCTTCGACATCCGCTCGGAGCGGTTTGTGGCCCGGCCGCGCCTCACCTTCAGCGATACCCTGCCCGCCCTACCCCTGCCCGAAGCCCCGGTGCGCCCGCTGGGGCCGCCCCGCCGGGGCCGCATTCCGCAGCCCAAGCCCCTGGCCCCGGTGCTCAGCGGCCCCGAAACCGAGCAGATTCATTTCGAGCTCAGCTTCCGCTACGGCCCGCACCTCATGCCCCTGGGCACCAGCAAGCCGGTAAGCGTGCACCTCGAAAAAACGGCCGACAGCTACGTGTTCCACCGCCTGCTGCGCAACCCCGAGCAGGAGCAGGCCACCGTGGAAGAGCTGCGCGCCCGGCAACTGCGCGTAGAGAACGGCCAGCTGACGATGCCCAAGAGCGAGGCCTTCCGCTGGCTGCACGACAACACGCCGGCCCTCACCGAGCTGGGCTACACCGTGGAAGCGGCGGCCAGCACGACCAAAAACTATTTCATTGGGCCGACTTCGGTGCAGGTCGGCATCCAGGAAGCGGGCGACTGGTTCGACGTGCGCGGTACGGTGCGCTTCGGCGACATTGAAGTGCCGTTTATTCGGCTGCGGGGGCACATTCTGCAGCGCCGCCGCGAGTTCAAGCTGCCCAACGGCCAGATTGCCATCATTCCCGAAGAGTGGTTTACTGATTACCTAGAGCTGTTTGCCTTCGGCGAGGAAACGGCCGATGGCCTGAACCTGCGCCGCCACCACCTGGCCCTGGTGGCCGACCTGCAAAGCAACGAGCTGGCCACCGTGCGCATGGGCCGCAAGCTGGCCAAGCTGCGCGACTTCGCCGAAGTGGAAGACCACCCCCTGCCTGCTGGCTTCCTGGGTGAGCTGCGCCCTTACCAGAAGGCTGGCTACAATTGGCTGCGCTTTGTGCAGGACTACCAGTTTGGCGGCTGCCTGGCCGACGACATGGGCCTGGGCAAGACCGTGATGACGCTGAGCATGCTGCAGCAGCGCCACGAAAGCGGGGCCAACCACGGCGCGGCCTCGCTACTGGTACTACCCACGTCGCTGGTGTATAACTGGCAGAGCGAGGCGGCCAAGTTCACGCCCGGCCTGCGCGTGCTGGCCTACACCGGCACCTACCGCGACAAAAACGCCGACCGCTTCGCCGACTACGACGTGGTGCTGACCAGCTACGGCATCGTGCGCCTCGATACCGAGCTGCTGGCCAGCTACCAGTTCGACTACGTGATTCTGGACGAGTCGCAGGCCATCAAAAACCCCAGTTCTACCACCTCGCAAGCGGTGCGGCAGCTGCGTTCGCGGCACCGTCTCATCCTCACGGGCACGCCGGTCGAGAACAGCACCATGGACTTGTGGTCGCAGATGTCCTTCATCAACCCCGGGCTGCTGGGCACGCAGGCATTTTTCCGCAAGGAATTCCTCAAGCCCATCGAGAAGCACCAGGACGAAGGACGCACTCGCCGCCTGCATGCCCTCATCAAGCCGTTTATTCTGCGCCGCCACAAAGCCCAGGTGGCCAAGGAGTTGCCCGCCAAAACCGAGCAGCTCAGCTACTGCCCCATGACCGAGGAGCAGGCCCATGCCTACGAGGAAACCAAGAGCTTCTACCGCAACAAAATCCTCCAGAACCTCGACGAGCACGGCCCGGCCAGCACGCAGTTCCTGCTGTTGCAGGGCCTGACCCGCCTGCGCCAGATTGCCAACCACCCCCGCCTGGCCGACGAGCACTACACCGGCGAGTCGGGCAAGATGCGGGAAGTGCTGCGCATGCTGCGCAACGTAGTGGCCGAGGGTCACAAAGTTTTAGTTTTCAGCCAGTTTGTTCAGCATCTATCTCTGGTTCGCGCCGCCCTCGACGAGCGCCAGATGCCCTACGCCTACCTCGATGGAGCTACCCGCGACCGCAATGGTGAGGTGACCCGCTTCCAGGAAGACGAGAGCCTGAAAATTTTCCTCATCAGCCTGAAGGCCGGTGGCGTGGGCTTGAACCTGACCGCCGCCGACTACGTGTTTCTGCTCGACCCCTGGTGGAACCCCGCTGTGGAGGCCCAGGCCGTCGACCGGGCCCACCGCATTGGGCAGCAGCGGCCGGTGTTCACCTACAAGTTCATCACCCAGCACACGGTGGAGGAGAAAATTCTGGCCCTGCAGCGCCGCAAGCTGGCCCTCGTGAACGAGCTAATCGCCACCGACGAGGCGGTAATGAAGCACCTCACCCGCGCCGATATCGAAGAGCTGCTGAGCTGACGCGGCCTATTTCCCAGCACCGTGTACCCGCCCCCGTTTGTTACCGCTGCATTTTGCCGGTTCGAAGCGGGGGCTTTGCATAGCCTGCCAGCGCTAGTCACGCCTGCACGAGTCAATTATTTAGTTTAATTATTTTTGCATTTAATTGAAATAAACCTTACGTTTGCCTTACGTTTGTGTGCTGTCCGGAGTCATTCCTTCCCTTGCTCTAAGCGGTTTCTCTTCTTCACCCGACGACGCATACCCAGCTACACCATGCTCCTGGCACGTACCATTTGGCGGTTGATGCGCAAGGCTGGCTGGGCGCTGGCGCTGCTGGCCGGGCCGTTGCTGGCCAGTGCCGCCGCGCTGGGCCAAGCGCGCGGCCAGCAAGCGGTGCCCGCCACTCCGACAGCGGCCCCTACGGGCCAGCCCGCGCCCCTGGCACCCGCCAAGCTCGAAGAAGCCCTGCGCCTGCTGCTCAAAGCCGATTCGGCCGCCACACTCCGCGCCCGCCAGGAAGGCGGCCTCGAATCGCAGGGCTTGGTGCTCGACCAAGCCATTACCAAGCTCGGGCACGACTTTTACGACGAGTTCTACAGCAAATTCGAGGAGCCGATGGGCGCGTCGAGTTACACCATCGTGATTGGTGAAAAACCCGGCCGGTCCAATTCCAACCTCGTGCTGCTCACGGTGAACGACGCTGAGCTGCTGGAGCTGCCGCTGCCCACCCGCGCCGACCAGATGCAGGAAGTGGTGGCCGCCGCCGTGCAAACCGCCCAGGGCTACCTGCAGGAAGAGCTCAACAACAGCCGCCAGCTCGAATCGGGCCAGCGCCTACCCCCCGAAAGATATTAAGTTGTTTGGCCTGGTACCATTCGCTGACTAACAATGGGCCGCGAACGACTGACAACCCACTTCCTATTGAACTACTACTAATAAGCTGCCCCTTGCGGCTTGCCACTCATCTTTTTTCTGCACGCATGAAATCTTTCCTTACGTTTTTCGCAGTATTGCTGCCGCTGCTGCTGGCCCGCCCGGCCCAGGCCCAGGACTTCACTTACCAGCCCAAAAACCCGGCTTTTGGGGGCGGCAACCCTTTCAACGCCTCGTGGCTACAGGCGTCGGCCACGGCCCAGAACGGCTACACCGCCCCGGCGAAAACCGCCGGCGCCGTCGACCCCCTGGCGCAGTTCGCCTCCAACCTCAACCAGCAGGTGCTCTCGCAACTCACCAGCCGCCTCATCACGGCGCAGTTCGGCAGCGGCGCCATCAAGCCCGGCACATACAACGTGGGCGGCTACCAGGTGCAGGTGTCGCAGGGCTCGTCCGGTGTCGTGATTGTGGTGACCGACACGGGCACCGGTAACCAAACCACGGTCACTATTCCTAACGGGCTGTAGCACGGGCCCGCTGGCTGGCGGGGCCGGCCCATTTTCTTTTCTTCCTTTTTCTGCGATGATTTCCTGTAACCGCTTCTGGCAGGGCTTGGCACTGCTGCTCGTCCTGCCGGCCTGTACCCCGTACCTGCACCAGCACATGCTGGCCACCCAGCCGGCCCGCCTCGGGGCCGAAGTGGGGGCCAACGCGCACTGGCGCACGCTGCCACTGCCCAAAACCAGGTCAGTAGTGGCCGTGTACAAGTTCCGCGACCAAACCGGTCAGTACAAGCCCCAGGAAAACGGGTCGAGCTTTTCGACGGCGGTGACGCAGGGCGGCACCACCATTTTGCTGCGGGCCCTGGAAGAATCGGGCTGGTTCGAGCCCATCGAGCGCGAAAACCTGGGCAACCTGCTCAACGAGCGCAAAATCATTCGCTCTACCCGCGAGGAATACGCTGCCCAAACCGGCAAGAAGCAGCCGCCGCTGGCGCCACTGCTTTTCGCCGGCATCATCCTGGAAGGCGGCATCGTGTCCTACGACTCCAACATCCTCACCGGCGGGGCCGGCCTGCGCTACTTCGGAGCCGGAGCCTCGGGCCAGTACCGGCAAGACCGCGTGACGGTGTACCTGCGGGCCATCAGCACCAACTCGGGCAAAATTTTCAAGACCGTTTACACGTCCAAAACCATCTTGTCGCAACAAGTTGATGCCAGCCTGTTCCGCTTCGTCGATTTTCAGCGCCTGCTCGAAACCGAAACCGGCTTCACCTATAATGAGCCCAGCGAAATGGCCGTGAAGGAAGCCATCGAAAAAGCCGTGGTCGCGCTCATCTACGAAGGCTTCAGCGAGCGCCTGTGGGCCCCGCGCGACTCGACCGAGTACACCGGGCCCGGCATGCAGAACTACTTATATGAGAAAAGCGCCAACCTGGGCGTCGACGTGCTGGGCCGCGACCTGAAGCTGCGCCGTACGGCGGTGGCAGTGGGCGGCAGCGCCTCGGTGCAGCGTTACGAAGGCGACTATGGCACCGGCCTGCGCCGGCCGGGCGGCGAGCTCAACCTGCGCGTGCAGGTGAACCCGGCCACGAGCATATTAGCCAACGTGGGCCGCGGGCAACTGGCAGCCGGACCGAACGGCGCCCTGTTCAACCAAACCTTCAACTACGCCGAAACCGGCTTACTCTACCGGCTGCTGCCCTACGACCGCCTCACGCCCTACGCCCTGGCGGGCGGCGGCATTACCACCCGCGCCCCCACGTTTGCCAGCAGCAGCGGGCTACTGCCACACGTTGTGTTTGGCGTGGGCGCCGAGTTGCTGCTTAAGCCCAAGTTCGGCATCAGCGCGGGCATCGACAACCACTACTTCCTCACCGACCAACTCGACCAAGTGAAGGCCGGCCGCTACAACGACAATTACTGGAGCGGCCGCATCGGTGCGGTGTTCTACCTGGGCAAAACGGCCGAAACAAAAGCCTACGAAAAGGCCAACCCACAACCGGCCCAGGAAGCGCCCAAGTCCGTGAAAAAAAGCAAAAAATAGCGCCGGCTAAATAGTCGACCTAAACAGGCAAAAATTTATTTCATAAATTTTCTTGCTAAAACACTCATTTTTTGACGCTTTGGGATTAAATCTATAATTTTTAGAAAAATATTTTTACCTTGCTATTGACATTCTCATTTTTAATAGTACCTTTGAAATGTTCTTCCGGAAAGAGCAAGCCCAACCTCCATTCTTCACCCCTCATTTTTCCCACTTACTTTTTTCCCACTTACCTTATCATGAAGACCCTGCAAAAAATTGCCCTAGTAGCCTTTGCCGTATTGTCGGCTGGTGCGGCTAATGCCCAATCGAACCCCTGCGTGAACTGCGCTCCCCCGGCTCGCCCGACCCCTCCCGCTCTGCGTGACCCCGGTTGTCTGACCTGTGGCAGCAGTGCCAACGCTTTCTGGTCGGTAGCTCAAGGCGCGGCGGCCCGCACGGCCACTGACAACTTCTCGAACGTGTACCAGAACGGCCACTTGCAGTATGCTTGCGTGGACCAGGCTGGTCCCGGCAACACCGCTCAGCTGAGCCAGAACTCTAATAACGACGCCAGCGACTACGGCAACAACGCCTGGCAGACCCAAGTGAACGACGGCGGGGCCGGTGGCCGCAACAGCGCCTACGGCGAGCAGCTCGGTGACCGCAGCACCATCGTGCAGAAGCAAACCGGTTCGGGCAACAACGCCCGGGCTCGTCAGGCTGACGAAGACTTCTACGTATCGTACCAGGAACAGGACGGCCAGGGCAACCAGGCTTACTCGGACCAGGACGGCGCGTTCTACCACTACTCGATGCAGAAGCAAACCGGCGGCGGCGGCGGCGGTGCTGGCCTGAACAACTACTCGACCGTTACCCAGCGTTCGGACCACGCCTGGAGCGCTACGGTGCAGGAAGGCCAGAACAACACGGTGGCTGTGTACCAGCACTAAGCTGAGCGAAGGGAACCCACGGCTTCGGCCGTGGGCCAACCTGAACTACTGCCGGACTACGGGCGGACCTCCGGGCCGCACCGGGGTCCGGCAGTAAGTGGTTCAGGCCCCTGCCAAGGCTTTTCCTTTCATTACCTTCGGTCATGAAATACTCCCTGATACTGTGCCTGCTTGGCCTGGCGACCACGGCGGCTCCACAACTGGCCCGGGCGCAAGGGCAGTCGACCATCAGCGCGGCTCAGCTGCTTGCTGAAGAAATCGGGCTCGACCGCCTGCACGGAGTTAGCAACGTGTTGCCGGCGGCGGCCCGCACGCTGAGCGTGCTGCGCCAAACTGGCGACCGCAACGTGGCCGACATCGAACAGGTGGCGCTGGGCGCGGCGCCCAACCAAGCCTTCATCGTGCAGGCCGGCAACGCCAACGTCATCGGTTTCAACCAGTACGGCAGCGGCAACTCGGCCACGCTCGTGCTCACCGGCGACAGCAACACCGGCAACGTGAACCAGCGCCAAACGGCCAACTCGTTCGAAAGCGACATTCTGGGCAACCGCAACACGGTGAACCTGCTGCAAGATGGCAACAACAACCGCTCGGTGCTCAGCGCCGAGGGCAACGGCCGCACCTACGGCGTTACGCAGGTAGGCAACAACAACAACCTGGTGCAGCAGGAAGGGCTCAGCTCTTCGGCGCCCCGGGGCTACAGCGTGGAGATGCGCGGTAACGGCATCAACATGACCATTACGCAAGGCCGAGTACAATAGCTCCGGCGGCTACTTGCCTTTTCGGCTTCCGTTCTCGTTATTTTTCTGAGCTATGAAATGCGTCCCGTTGGTGCTGGCAGCTTTAGTGATGCCGCCCGGCGGGACGTCTGCGCAGGGGCCGTTGCCCCTGTGCCAAGCCCGGCTGGAGCTGACGCGCCACGACCAGCTGCTGACCGTGACCGGCAGCTGCCGCAGCCTGCGGTCCGCGCCGGCCCGCTACCGCTACCAGTTGCTGGTGGTGCGCCGAAGCCCCGCCGGCCGCTCGCAAAGCGCGCAGGGTGGCGAGTTTGGCTTGGGCCCGGGGCAGGAAGCGCGGCTATCGGAAGTGCGCGTGAGCGTGCTGAGCCGTGACGAGTACCGGGTGCTGCTGCTTATTTTTGATGAAACGGGCCGGGTGGTGGCGCGCGACTCGGCCGCGCAGGGTGCCGCGCCGCGCTAACCAGCGTGCTTTATTTACCTATAGTTTTCCTATCTTTCGTCTTCTTTTTCCCTCCTTCCCTTTTCTGCAACTACGATTATGAGAGTTGGTTTATTGCTACTGGCGGCTTGGGCCGTGATTTTGGGTGCTTTGAGCGGTTGCGAAGATGCGACCGTGGCGCCTTCCACCTTCGGCAGCGTGGCCATTACGGTAGTTGATGCCCGCACCAACCAGCCGCTACCCAACACGGGCATCAGCTCGAACCCGGCCACGGGCTCGTACGTGACCGACGCCCAGGGTAAGCTCACCATCAACGACTTGCCGACCGGGCTGGCGGCCGTTACGGCGCGGCGCACGGGCTACACCCAGCTCACCACCAACGTGAATATCGTGAGTGGCCAGACCCAAGCTATTGTGCTGCAACTAGAAAAGCCCACCACTGCGGCTGCGCCCAACGCGCCCGTGCGGCCCAGCCCGGCTACCGGCGCCACCGGCCAGCCCAGCGACGTGGCCCTGAGCTGGCACCCGAATGGAACTACCAAAACCACAGTGCTGCGCTATGACGTGGTGCTTTTCGAAAGCAACAACCTGAACCAGCGCACGCTGCTCACCAACTCGAAAGACACGGTGGTAACAGCCACGGGTCTGCTCTACAATACCACCTACTACTGGCAAGTAACGGCCCGCGACACCATCGGAGCTAGCGCGCGCGGCCCGGTGTGGAGCTTTCAGACAGGTCCGCTGCCCGACAACCGCTACCTGTTTGCCCGCACCTCGGCCGGCAACACCGACATCTATTCTTCGGATAACACGGGCGGCAGCCTGATACGCCTGACTTCTTCGGCCTTCGTGGAAACAGCTCCGCAACTGAGCCCGCTACGTGATATCGTAGCCTATACCTCGAACGCATCGGGCCAGTATCAGCTTTATACCATGAACCGGGACGGCTCGAACCAGCGCCAGATTACGGCCTTGTCGGTGGAGGGCTACAGCAACGCGGGGGTTGGCTACCGGTGGTCACCCGATGGGTCGCAGCTGATTTACGCGCACTATGACCAGCTCTACCGCATCAACCGCGACGGCTCGGGGCTGACGCTATTGGCTACCGCACCCGCAGGCCGCCACTTTCGCGAGTGCGATTGGACGGCGCAGGGCAACCGCCTGGTGGTGCAAACCATTGGCGCGAATCCGTACGACTCGGAGCTCTACGTCTATAATACGGACGGCACCAACCCGCAACTGCTGGTGAGCAACCTGCCGGGCCGGGTCGATTCGCCGAGCTTCAGCATCGACGGCCGTAGCATTGTCTTCACCCGCGATGTCGACGGCTTCAGCAGCCCCACGGGCCGGCAGCTCAACGCGCACATGTTCATCACCCGGCTCGATGGCACCAGCACCATAGACGTGACGGCCAGCACCTCGTCGGGCAGCACCAAACCGTTGGGTACCAACGACCTGACTCCGCACTACTCGCCTGATGGCTTTCGGCTGATTTTCGTGAACCGGGTGAACGACGACCTGAGCCCGCCGGAAGTCTGGACCATCAGCCTGGATGGCACCAGCCGCACCAAGCTCTTCAACAACGGCTTCCTGCCCGACTGGAAATAGGGCCGGCCGGAACAAACCGGGCCGGAGCGCGTTAGGCCGGGCATGCGCGTCATGCTCCATACTTCCGTTTCGCAGCCCCCGGCCCAGGTTATGGCCGGCTTCACCCGCGCCCTGTTTGTAGCGCTGGCCCCGCCGTTTCCGAAGCTGCGGGTGCTGCGCTTCGATGGCTGCCGCCAAGGCGACCAAGTGGAAATCGAGCTCAACACCGGCCTGAAGCGTCTGTCTTGGACCTCACTCATTACCGATGACGGCGTACGGCCCGACGGCACCCACTTTTTTATCGATGAGGGTCAGGTGCTCCCGCCACCACTGCGTTACTGGCGCCACCAGCACCGCATTGAGCCGGGTGAACGGGGCGGCAGCATCATTGTAGATGACCTGGAGTACCGTACGGCCTTTCGTTGGCTCGATGCGCTGCTATTCCCGGCTATGTGGGCGCAGTTTGCCTGGCGGCAGCCCATTTACCGGCGGTGGTTTAACTAGGCTGGGCCAATGGTATGGCCCGCCCGGCTCCCGCTTCTCTATCCAACGGCCCTAGTGCCGGAGGCCGGGCTACGCCAGCAGCTTGCGCAGCTGGGCGGCGGCAATGGCGGGCTGCTCGCGCCAATAGTCGGCCAGCAACGGGCCAATTTCCTGCTCGAACACTAGGCGCAGCCACGCGGCAGTTTCGGCCGGGGCAGCGGGTGGCTGGCAGAAATAGCTATGGCCGATGACGAAATCCGGCCCCAGCTCGGGGTCATCGGCAATGGCTTGGTTGAGGGCGGCCATACGGGTGCAGAGCTGCTCGATAAGCGGCGCGGGCACTTGCCGAGCCGCCAAATACTGCCGCAGCGGCGTGCCGAACTGCGGAGCCAGCCCCACCACGGCAAAGCGGCGACGCAGGGCGTAATCAAGCGGGCTCAGCGAGCGGTCGGCCAGGTTGAGGGTGCCGATGACGTAGAGGTTGTCGGGCACGAAAAAGCGCGAGGCTTCGGGCGGGGCGTAGGGCAGGCGCAGCGCGTGGGCGGGACCGCGCTTGTCGGCCTCCAGCAGCAGGAGGAACTCGCCGAAGATGCGCGGTACGTTGCCCCGGTTTAGCTCGTCAATCAGCAGAAAGTACGGCCGGGCGGGGTCGGCGGCGGCCCGCTGGCACAGCAGCGGCAGCACCCCCGGCACCAGCCGGAACTGCCCCCGGGCATCGGGCCGGAAGCCCAGCATAAAGTCCTCGTAGCCGTAGCTTGGATGAAACTGCACCAGCTCGATGCAGGCCTCATCGCGCGCGCCCAGCAGCAGCCAGGCCAGCCGCCGCGCCAGAAACGTTTTGCCGGTGCCGGGCGGCCCCTGCACCAGCAGGTTGCGCCGCCGGTGCAGGCCGGCCAGGGCCGCGTCCAGCGCTGCCTCATCGATGAACAGCTCGGCCAGCGCTTCGGCCCGGGTATAGGTGGGTACGGCGTAGGGCAGGGCCGGCTCGGCCGCGCCGGCCGGGGCGGGCAGCCGTGCGGCAGCCACCAACTCGGCTACCGGGGGCAGGCCGGTGTAAAGGTCTTCGGCGTGCTGCTGGTCGGCCGCTTCGCCGTCGGTGGCCGAGCCGGGCGTGAGCACCGGCCGCCGGGTGCTGATGGTGAAATCCAGGCGTTCAAGCACAGCGTTGGTGGCTGTGCCGGCCGGGCGGGGCCAGCGGGCAGCGGGGTTGCCGGTGGCCAGCCGCCAGGCATGCTCCGCTACGGTACGCGGGGGGTAGCGCCGGCCCCGGTACACCAGCTCGTAGACGGTGCCGGGCGGCAGCGGACGGCCTTCGCGGGCCAGTTGGCGCAAAGCGCGCAGCACGTGCTCGCGGGTGAGCACGGGGGGCGAAACCGGGGCAGCAGGTGAAGCAGCAGGCATGTGGGCAAGGTAAGGCCGGCCGACCAAATGGCCGGGCAAAAAAAAGTCTCCCGGCCAGACCGGGAGACTTGAGCAATTGGTAATACTTCACGCAAAGACAACACCCCGGGCAGGCTACCCGGCCGTTGCCGCAGGCCTTAGGGGGCCACGGTGAAGGTGCGCGTCACCGAGTTGTACGGGCCGGGAATCATGGTGCCGGCAGCATTTACCAGCTCCAGCTTCACGGTATTCTCGCCGGCGGGCAGGCCCTCCATCATGTAGGGTAGCCACTGGTCGAGCATGAACTCGGTGCCGTTGATGGTGGCGCGCACGCGGTTGCCGCTGGCTTCGAGGGTGGTGTTCACCAAGTAAAAATCGAGCATGATGCGACGGGCATCAGCGCCCGAATACGTGTCTTTCGGGCGGCTGTAGAAGATGGCCGGGGCCTTGGTGTCGAATGCCGGGCCGGTGAAGGGGCCAGCCCCTACTTTGAACACGCGCAGGTCGTAAGCGCCACGGTGCTTGAGACTTTCGTGGTAAGAGCGCGACAGGAACGAGAGCACCACGTGTTGGCCATCGGGAATGGCCTTGGTGAATTTGGTATCGTAGTGGGCCGTGTAGGGCTCGTTATCGACGATGTTGTGAATGTGCTGGCCTTTCATCGAGTTGGCCATCTGCGCCATGTGCGGGCCGCCGCTCATTTTGGTCAGGATGAAGTTGGTAATCTGGTAGTCGAAGGCCACCTCGCCACTCGGCACGCCAGACCCGGCAATCGGCATGCGCAGGTTGAGCTGGGCCTCAGGGTACTTCGGCGAGTCGCTGAAGGGAGTAAGGCGAATACCGTTCGACTCCATTGCTTCACCGCTGGCGGCCGTGCGGGCCGCCGGGTTGGTGGTGCCTGCCGGGGCGCTTACATCGGTGGCGGGCTTGCTCGATTCGCAGCCGGCCAAAGCAGCCAAAGTCAGGGAGGTGCTGCACAGCAGCCAGAGAGAACGTTTCATAAGGTTAGCGTGAAAAAAGTAGGTAGGGCAAAAAGAAATATCAGCCGTGCAAACGCCCTGCTTACGATAGTAAGCCGGTAACAGGTTTTGCTTAACTTGCGGCGTTACCCACAGATGGGGCTTGTCGGGCCTCAAAGTAAACTTAAAATTATTATGCAAGACCAACTTCTTGACCAAATTCCCTCGCTTGACTTGGCCGACTTCCGTTCCGGCGACTCCGAGCGCAAAGTCCGCTTCGTGCAGCAGCTCGGCGAGGCTTACCAGAACATCGGTTTCGTAGCCCTAAAAAACCACGGCCTCAACGACGACCAGACCAAGCAGCTGTACGCTGACGTGCAGGCGTTCTTTCAGCTGCCTGACGCCGCCAAGCAGCGCTATGAGAAGCCGGAGCTGGCTGGCCAGCGCGGTTATATCAGCAAGGGCAAGGAGCACGCCAAGGGCCGCAACACCGGCGACCTCAAGGAGTTCTACCACGTGGGCCAGGTGGTGGAAGGCGACGACCCCATTAAGAGCGAGTACCCCGACAACATCTGGCCCGAGGAGCTGGGCACGTTCAAGGACACCGCCCTGAATACCTACCGCACCCTGGAGTCGGCGGGTAAGGACGTGCTGCGCGCTATTGCCCTGTACCTGCACTTGCCCGAGAACTACTTCGACGACAAGGTGAAGAACGGCAACAGCATTCTGCGCCCCATCCATTACTTCCCCATCGAAGACCCCGACGCGGTACCCGCCGATGCCGTGCGCGCCGCCGAGCACGGCGACATTAACCTGATTACCCTGCTGATGGGCGCCAGCGCCGACGGCCTGCAGGTGAAGCGCCGCGACGACAAGTGGATTCCCATCACGGCTCTGCCCGACCAGATTGTGGTGAACGTGGGCGACATGCTCCAGCGCCTGACCAACGGCGTGCTGAAGTCCACCATTCACCGCGTGGTGAACCCGGCCCGCGAAAAAATGAACACCTCGCGCTATAGCATCCCGTTCTTTATGCACCCGCGCTCGGAAATGAGCCTGGCCGCGCTGGAGCACTGCATCACGCCCGATAACCCCAAGAAGGAGGCCGATATTACGGCCGGCGAATTCCTGAACGAGCGCCTGATTGAGTTGGGACTGAAGAAAAAGTAAGGTTGGGTAAAACCTCCGTCAGCACGTCATGCTGAGCTTGTCGAAGCATCTCTACCGCGCAAGTAATCCAATTCAATTGAGTTAGTGCTGCGGTAGAGATGCTTCGACAAGCTCAGCATGACGTTCTTTTTTTGTCCGGTATGACTGTTCCGCCGCCCTTGCCTAATGCCCCGGCCCCGCTCGGCCCCGTTTCCCTCACGCCGCCCCCGCGGCGCTCGGGCAAGCGGACGCGGCGGGTCCGGGGCATTATTTTTCTCAAGGACGTGGCGGGGCTATCGCTCACGGCTTTTGGGGGGCCGCAGGCGCACCTGGCCATGTTTTTCCGGCTGCTGGTGGAGAAGCGCCGCTACCTGAGCGCGGCCGAACTGCTGGAGCTGCAGGCCCTGTGCGCCCTGCTGCCGGGGCCAACCTCGACGCAAACCATTACCGTTATCGGCTTCCGGCTGGGCGGGCCCAACCTGGCCTACCTCACCCTGCTGGTGTGGGTGGCCCCGGCCGTGACGCTGATGACCCTGGCCGCCCTCACCCTCAACCACCTCGACCCGTTGCGCCTGGCGGCGCTGGTGCAGTTTGTGCAGCCCGTGGCGGTGGGGTTCGTGGCGTTTTCGGCCTACAAGATTTCGGAGAAGGTTATTCATACCAAAACCTCGGTGGCGCTGCTGGTGGCGGCGGCCATGCTGGCCTACTTCTTCCAGCTGCCATGGATGCTGCCGCTGCTGCTGGTAGCCGGCGGGGCCGTGACGACGGTGCGCTACCGCAAGCACGCCATCGTGCAGGAGAAAAAGCCTCTGCGCGTGGAGTGGGCCAATTTTTCCCTGTGGTTCGGCACGCTGGCGGGGGCGGCCGTGCTGGGGCATTATACGCAGTGGCTACCGGTGCGCCTGTTCGAAAATTTCTACCGCAACGGCTCGCTGGTGTTCGGCGGTGGGCAGGTGCTGGCCCCGCTGCTCTACGCCGAGTTCGTCGAGTTCAAGCACTACCTCACGGGGCCGGAGTTTCTGTCGGGGCTGGGGCTGGTGCAGGCCATGCCGGGGCCCAACTTTTCGCTGGCGGCTTATATCGGGGCGCTAGCCTCACGGCCGGCCGGCGGCACCGGCACCCAGATTCTGGGGGCACTGGTGGGTGCGGCGGGCATTTTCCTGCCGGGTACCTTCCTCATCTTCTTCGTCATTCGCTTCTGGGACCGGCTGCGGCAATACCGCGTGGTGCAGGCCTCGCTGGAGGGAATCAACGCCGTGAGCGCGGGGCTGGTGTGCGCGGCCACCTTTCTGCTTTATCACCCCCTCCCCGACCGATTAGTGATGCTGCCCTTCCACCTCGGCCCCATTCGCGCGCTACCGCTCAACCCGCTGCTAGTAGGCGTCACCTTCCTGCTGCTGCTCTGGGAGAAGGTGCCCAGCGTGGCCATTATCGCCGCCGCGCTGCTGGCTGGGACGCTGGTCGATGTGCGCTGAAACGGTGAGCGGACCAATTTGGTATGGCACCATCCGTGCTGGCACGGAGATAAAAGGAGACAAAAATGCGCGCTGGCCCGGATTGTACAGCATAGCAACGGAGAATTCCTTTGTAGCAGTCCGGTAACGGGCTGTTTTCTCCACTACTTTGCTTCATGACCATATCGTACGGCACTTTATGCCGGCCCACCGGCCAGTGGAACTGCGGCAGGCACTTTGGCCACTACCTGCTATTGGTAGCGGCACTGCTGCTGGCAACTGCGGCCCCCATCCCGGCATTGGCCCAATGCCTGAGTGGCGACTGCCAGAACGGCACCGGCAAACAGGACCTGGGCTACGCCACTTACGAAGGCAGCTTCCAGAACGGTGAGCCCGAAGGCCAAGGGACGATGGACTACGGCGGCGGCGACAAGTACGTGGGCACGTGGCACCGGGGCCGGGAGCACGGCACCGGGCAACTCTACAAAAAGGGCGTGGCCACGGCCGTGGCTTACTACAACGGCGTGCTGCAAGCCAAAACCGCCGAACCGCTGGTAGTAGGCAACCAAGCCGTGGGCAAGGAAAAAGTGCCGGGCTGCCAGCAGGGCGACTGCGTGAACGGCTACGGCGTACTAGTGTCGGTGGGCGGCAGCCAGTACGAGGGCGGATTTCGGTCGGGCCGCTTCGAGGGGCAGGGCCGGGTGGCGTTTGCGGGGGGCGACCTCTGCACGGCCAGTTTTGTAGCGGGGCTCCCGCAGGAAGGCAGCCTGTACTACGCCGCGCAGACCATCACTTTCAAGGGAACTTTCAACCCGAATTTTTCGCCTAAAACCGGCAGCTACGTCAGCGTTGGCACCGACAATATCGTGAGCGTGCGGGACGGGGTGGTGAGTGAGGTGCGCAACCCCGTGCGGGAGGCCACTGCTGCCAAGCAGGCCGAACACGACCGGATGTGGCAAACCTGCCCGGCCTGCGGCGGCGAGGGCGGCACCGCCGTAGCCGACTACTATAACACCTCGACCCAGAGTGTGCTCTGGGGTAGCCGCGCCGTGGGGCAAACTACCTACGAAGTCGAAACCAAGCGAAACTACACCGGCACCACCCACCCCGTGCCTTGCGGCAAGTGCGGCGGCAAGGGCGAAGTGCGCCGCCGCTGAAACCACACTGATTTTGCCCTTTCCGCCGGCTTAGCTCCTGCTGGAAATCTGTCTCCCCTTATCAACCCCTTTTATGAAACGCTTTTACCCCCTGCTGGCCCTGGTGCTACCGCTGGTCAGCCTGACCGAGGCAGCCGCTCAGCCGGCCAAGCCAGTCCGGGCCACGTCGTCGCCGGCCGGTACGGGTGCCCCGGCCGCGCCCAAAGAGCCAACCGGCCCGGCCTACGCGGCGGTGCTGAAATATTACCGCAGTGGCGAGGCGGCCAAGTTTATGGAGGCGCTGCCGGCCCTGGAAAAAGCCCATCCGGCCTCGCCCTGGACGCTGTATTTCCAGTCGTTTGTGAAGCAGATGAGCCATGAGGACCCGGCCGGTGCCCTCAAGGGCTACTCCGACGTTATCCGGCTGCTGCCTGACGAGTTTGGCGATGCCTACCTGCACCGCGCCGAGCTGCTGGCCGACAAGGGGCTGGAGGAGCGGGCCGTGGCCGATATGACCAAGGCCATCGCGCTGGCCAGTCCGAAAGTGCCGGCCTTCTACTACGAGTTGCGCGCCGACTACCAGGCCGGTAGTGGCCACGACGCGGAAGCCATCGCGGACTTTAAAAAGGCCATTGCTATCGATGGGGCCGCTGCTAAAAGCTACCAGGGCTTGGTGAACCTGAGCCAAAAAGCCGGCACCGAAACCGAAACCGCCGCCCTGCTGGTGAAGGCCCTGGCCGGTCCGCAGGCCGCCAACGCTCCCGTGCGCTTGGCCTACGCCGGCCTGCTGACCCGCACCCAGCAGTGGCCCGCGGCCGACGCTGAATACGACCGCGCCCTGGCCACAGCCGGCTTCAAGCCCACCGCCCAGGACCTGAGCAACGCCGGGGTAGCCGCCCGCAACGTGCCGAATTTCTCCAAAGCCGAGGCCCTGCTGGAACGCGCCATCAAGCTGGACCCACGCAACGTGGACTACGTGACCAACCGCGCCAGCCTCGCCGTGGACCAGCAGCAGTGGGAAGCCGTGCATACGTGGGCGCAGGCCGCGCTGACCGTGAACGACAACGACCCCATGGCCAACATGCTCATGGCCGTGGGCATCATGCGCACCAACCGGGGCCAGGCCGCTGCCGAGGCCTACGAGACCAAAGCCAAACGCTTGGAAGCCGCCCGCCACTGAGTTGGCGGCTAGCAGCTACCAACCATTAGACCCCCAGTATTAGCCTCTCGCGAAGCTTCCGACCAGCAACTGCCAAGGAGCTATCCATTTATTCCATCGCCTTGCCTGATAACGAGGAGCTGACCCCTTTTTTAACCACCTCCTACTCCTTCCGATTATGCGCGCCGCTCTGCGTTTACTGCTTTTGCCGCTGGCCCTGCTCACGGGCCTGGGCCGCGCCCACGGGCAGGTCCACGAGTTTGGTCTAACTGCTGACATGGTAGCCAAGCTCGACACAAGTCAGCGCGTTCAGTTCAAATCGGACGCGAACTTTTGCCGCAATGCCCTCTTTTTCGGGGATAATTTCGTTAAGAAAAAGCTGCTCAAGGCGGGCTTCACCGAGGCTGAGGTACCCATCATGCTCCGCTGGGCAGAAGAGCAGGAGTTGCCGAAGGCAATGAACGACTTCGTTTATCGGCGGCCGCTGGGGCCGCTTATGCCCCACTATCGGGCCTACGCCGTGCGCAACACGCCCCTGGTCTGGATTCCGAAAAGTAAAAACCAGCACATGCCCCCCGCCATGCGGCCCGTGGGCCCGTATGGAATGCTAGTGCTGCCCTGGTACGGCAGCACCTCGCCGGGCATAACCGTGGCGGGCACCCCGCCGCCACCCGCCCTCGTGGCCGGGTTGCTGGCTGGAGGCACCACCGGCAGCAGCAGCGAGGCATCCTCGTCCGGCACGGCCACGTCGGGCATCACGCCCGGCGGCATCCAGTACAGCACGGCCGACATGAGCATGTTTGCCAAGGATGCCAGCCACGGCACCATTGCGCTGTACTACGGCTACGGCGGCAGTATCTCGTCAGCCTACATCTACGAGCTGCTGGGGCCGGGTACCGACGGTAACAAAGCTACTATTGCCGACGCACTGGCTAGAAAAATCAACTCGTCGCAGCCCTTCATTGGCTTCGAGCAGCGGTCCGGCAACTGCGCTACTGCCGAGTCGGCCATCCGTCAAAAGGCGGGCAGCAGTGTAAGCACTCATTGTGAAGGGGAGTATCGGGCACCGCAGTAGTACGGCCAGCGCCCCCCTGCCAGCGCCCCCCTGCTAGCGCGGCTCACCCTGCCCCACCAGTTGGCCAGGGCTATTGCCTATTCCCCATTTTCGAACCCATTCTGGGCATCAACCCTAGCCGGAACGCAGCAGTTTCCTCCGTGCCAGTACGCAGAGAAATATGCCCACCGGCACGGATTGCGGGGGGTAAGTAGAAACAGGTTCTTTGTAGTGGGCCATTTGACCGAATGGCTCTCCACCAAATTTCTGCTTGCCCCATGAAAAACTCCGCTTTCGGGCGCTGGCTGCCGGCCCTGGCCGCGCTGGCCGCCGCCCTGCCCACCGCCCCGCTGCTGGCCCAGAAGCTAGCCATCGAGAAAACCCACGACGTATCGGGCAAGGCCAAGCGCGGCTTTCTCGACGACGTGCACGTGAACGAAGCCGCCAATAAGGTCGACCTCGTGTTCTGCACCAAGGCCAATAACCGCAAGGTGAAGTTCGAGACCTACCACTTCGACAGCCAGTTCAACTTCAAGAGCATGGATGAGAGTGAGGAGCCCGTGGAAAAGGTGAAGCGCTACCGGGGCGACACCTACGACGTGCCCGGCGTGACCGTGGAGCCCAACATGATGGGCACACTGGTGCTGCGTCGCAAGCAGGCCCACTACACCTGGGACTGGTTCTGGGGCGGCTACAACAAGAAGATTGAGATTCTGGAAAAGGTGAAGCCGCGCGGCGACAACGGCTCGTTCTACCAGTACTCGGCCCACACCGAGTACGACCAGACCGGCAACGTGGTGGTCATCACTTCCAGCAAGGACAAGATGGGCAAGGGCACCGACCCGCTGCGCATGTTCAAGGAATATCACATCCTGAAATTCAACAAGGACCTGGACCTGGTATCCGACACGCCCATTCAGTTCGACAAGCCGCAGTTCGTGGTGATGGCCAACAAGCTTGACCCCCGCGGCGACCAGGGTGAGGATGCCGACGACTCGGCCGACCCCGAGTACGACCTGGGCATCCTGTTCGCGCCGGTGGCCGTTCCGGGCATGAAAAAGCAGGCCGACCCGCAGGCCACCAACTACACCTACGTGCGCGTGGGCGCCGATACCAAGCAGAAAGAGCGCGTGGCCATTGCCTCGCCCAACAGCATCTGGCTGGCCAATGGCATGGCCACTTTCAGGGATGGAACGGTGGCCGTATTCGGCCCGGCCAACGACAAAACCGACGAGTATTTCAACGAGGACATTCCGGCCCAGGTGGCCAGCGAATCGGTCCGCGGCCCGCTAGAGGACAAGTTCAAGGCCCGGAACTTCGAGCTGCTGAAGATTAAGGACGGCGTGGTGGCCTTCATCACCAACACGCCGGTACCCGAGTTCGAGCAGAAGCTGCAAACCCCGCCCGCCCAGAAACGCACCCCCGAGTACACCGGCAAGCGCTTCAAGCTCGACGGCGGCACGGTGCTGCCCAACGGCGACTTGCTCATCAGCGGGCAGAGCTATGGGCTGGAGCGCGGGGCCTTCGGGCTGGGCGCGCCCAAAACCAGCGGCAACACGGCCGGCCTGGCCGGCGGCCTCGGCGGCCTGATGAGCGGCAAGGGCGGCACCACCATGGCCACCGCCGCCAACAACCGCCAGTACAAGGACGTGATGATGTTCCACTTCGACCCGCAGGGCCACCTGCGCGCCCAGTACGGCGTGCGCCGCCAGGAAAACAACAAGTACAGCGAGCAGAACCCCAACGAGCAGCACCTCTACCCCGCCCAGGACGGCCGCAGTCTCTACTGGATGATTGGCGAAATCAGCGGCGTGCGCGAGCAGAGCGGCATGGAGTCGGGCTCGGCCAAGGTGCTCTACTACCCGGCCGTGTGCAAAATCGACCTGGCGGCGGCCAAGCTCAGCAACTTCGCCAAGTTTGGCAACGAACAGTACTTCCTCAACAACTCGATGCCGCAACTGCCGATGGGCGGCAAGAACAGCATCGTGTACTTCGGCGAAAACAAGAACGGCAAAACCATGTGGTTCGGCCAGATGCTGCTGGAGTAGCCGCCGCGTCGCGAGCCGTCCGATTTTCTCGGGTTTTTAAACGCCCGATAATCAGCGAATCAACGTCACTGCCGCGCCAAACCGCGCGGCAGTGGCAAAATATCTCCCCTGCGGGCTTGCTTTCGAAGAAAGTCGTCGTACTTTTGCAGAACCAAACAGTGCGGGGTGGAGCAGTTGGTAGCTCGTTGGGCTCATAACCCAAAGGTCACTGGTTCGAGTCCAGTCCCCGCTACCTACG
>JANXMN010000282.1 GCA_025354605.1 Hymenobacter sp.
TGAACAATACCACTTCCTCACCGGGCGTGCTCTGTGCCAAATGGTCCACAAGCACTTCCTGCCCGCTGTTGGCGTGCAGCGCCTGCGTGAGCAGCGTGTAGGTGCTCACGTCCACGTTGTAGAGCTGATTTAGCGCATTCATCTGTGTAGCCGCGTCCTCAGCCGCGCCAATGGCATCGGCCAGCAGTTGGGTGTAGCGCCGCGCCTTGGCATCGGCTTTAGCACGGAGCTTGATGGCGCGCTTCATGCGCCGCTTGAATTGGGTTTGATAGGCCGTAAGTGCCATGATTAAGCAAGATTTAAAAAGTTGAGAAGAAAAAAGAAACGGCCAGCCGTTAGGCCGGCCGCTTCGTGCTTTGCTACCGAGGCTTAGGCCACGTACTCAATGGCCAGGGGGTTCGTGCTGTTGTTGTTCAGCGGGTAGAACTTGCCATTAATCTGCTGGTAGAAGTTGATGCCCACCACGCCCACCACCAGGTTGGCGTCGGCCGGGGCAGCCGGGAAGGTGGCCACAACCGTCTGGTTCACCAGCGGCGCGCTATTCAGCGGCAGAATGCCCAGGGGAGCCGCCACGACGCCGTTGGTGTAGTTCAGCATCTCCATGTCCAGGTCCGACACCGCAAACACCACCTCGAAGTGCGTAGCCCCTTGCGGAGCGGCAATGTCCGAGGCCGGGTTCAGCGCCGGAATGCTCATCGTCACGTTCGCGCCGTTGCCCGTCACTTCGTAAGGGAAGTACATGGTCTGGCCGATGCCCGCGCCGGCGTTGAAGTTGAAGCCGAGCAGCGGGGCCGAGTTCGAAGAATCGAACACGCGCAGGCCGCGGTCATTCGTGTCGTCGAGCCCGATGATGGCGCGCATGGCCTTGGTCAGGCGCGAGGCCACGCGGCTGTCGCTGGCCGAGGCGATGGCCACGCGCAGCGAGTCACGCAGCAGCTTGCTGTACTTGGCCGACAAGCCAAATTCAGCCGCGTTTTCGCGGGTACGGGCTAGGCTCGCCGACGTGGCGAAGGCCGCTTTGTTGGAGGCGGGTTTTTGACGGACGGTGCCGTTTTTGGAAAAGACAAGGCCGCCTACCGTGCCTTGCAGTCCCAGAATGCCAGTTTGTGAGGCCATGAGAAAAGAGAAATAAAAAGTGAGATAAATAACCCGGCTGCTTTCACTTGCGCGGCATTGTTACCAGGTGCAGCCAACCCGGTAGCGCCGCTTGATTTCTGAATTGAATGACCGCCACTGCTTCGGCGGCACCGCTTGTCCTACCCCGCATTTCCACAGCCCGCGCCCGGCCCGCTGCGCCGCCACTTGCTGCTGTGCCCGCCCGGCCACGGTTCGGTTCGGGTCGTAGGCCCATGCCCAGCCCCGAACGACCATGAGCGAATCCAGCGGCACCGCGCGGCCGGCAGCGGCCACCGTCGCCGTCGGAATCAGCACCGCGCCCAGCGTCCGGCCATACAAGTCCAGCCCGGCCCGCGCCACCAGCACCACCCGCCCCGGAGCCAGCAGCCGCGCCACCGAGTCGGCAGCTTGCGGCCCGAACACCTGGTCATGTTCCGGCGCATCCACGCCCAACAGCCGCAGCCGGTAAGTAGTGGAGCCCGATAGCATGATGTAGGTATCGGCATCGATGACGCGCACCACCCGGGCGGCTTCAGCGGCAGCAGCGGCCCGAGCAGTGAACGACAACGGCGCGCCTGTTTCACGCTGGCTCGACAAACAGCCCGCCACCAGCGCCCCGACCAACGCCATTTCGCCCACCCGTAAAACAGTCCGCTTCGTGTTCATGCTCCGAACCTACGGCCCGGTTTTAGCGGTTGTAACTTAGCCTGCCACTTTTACCCAAAACCCTCCCATTATGCCCCAGGTCTGCATCTGCCCGAAGGAGGCAGCCCAGCTTACCGGCACCAAATACAGCACTGCCAAGGTCCTCTTGCAGCGCATCCGTAAGCACTTCGACAAGCCCGCCCGCGCCTACGTGTCCGTGGCCGAGTTCTGCCAGTTCACCCACCTCCCCGAGGCCGAGGTTTCCCGCGCGTTGAACCAAAGAACAGTGTAGCCAGCGGAAAAGGCGTGCAATCCAACTACTGTCAGCTTGTATTGCCCGGTCTTTTTAATTACACATTATTATTTCCCCGACCTCGAAAAAGCACCAGCCAACCAGTTGCTTGGGCATTTCCTGACGCAATAAAGAGCCTCTCTGATGTTTGATTCGCTGACCACCTGCCCATTGACCGGCCTCTCAATAAATGGGCGTGCAAGTTTTAGCCTTATGAATGGCTCGACGTATGTTCTGTATGGATTCGAGCCCATAGGTCAGGCTATTTTCCCCTTTAACCAGCTTATCACATTATCAAACGCAGTAGCGAAAGGCCACCAATCGCCTCGTATTGCTTTAGCCGGTCTCTGCCGTGAGGCATCAGAATTGGGTCAATCGGCTATAGTTCTCACTCATGAATTAGTTAGTAAAGCTGAATCAAGCTTCCTGAAAACATTTGAAGAGAAACGGTTGCACTTCATGCGCTTGCTTTATGAATCGGGCGGAAAAGAGCACAAAAAGCGCGACATCTTCCTGAATGACGATTTTCCGATGGCTTTTGCCTACGATGCAGAAGAATTTTTTCGAATTTTTGAGTCACTAAATGATGAGGAACTCATTCGGTTTGACCGCCCAAGCATCCGAGCAGATGTAGTTGATGGTAGAATTGCTCATTACAGGGGAGTATTACTCACCTCTTCCGGCAAACGGTATATACAATCACCCTTAACAGAGAACAATAAAGTGGCTTCAAATTCTTTCCATTTTGGTGATGGTGCCAAAGTCAACCTTGTGCAAGGCGATGGCGCTATACAAACCAACGTCTCAGGGAGTAATGCCAGCGTGAACGTGGCTCGTGGCGAAAACAACACTCAAGCCAATCAGAGTGGACAGCCCCTTACTTTGGCAGAGCTAACCGAAGCTCTTAGGCAGGCACTCTCGCACGCCTCGTTCAATTCCTGCCGAGAAGATATTGACCACGAATTGCGTGGAATAGAGCTACAACTAAAGAAGCCAGAGCCGAAAAAGTCCATGTTGGAGAATTCTTTCGACTACTTAAAAGAATTGGCAATCAAGAGCGCGGGGCCTGCGGCCGCCGCTACCGTTGTGGAACTGGTAAAACACGCCCCTGAATTGCTGGCTGCTGCCCACTTGGGGTAATGACAAATTGTTTGAACCTGTGACCTCTTTGATTCTGCTATATGGAAAGGTGCGTAACTATTTATGAGAGCAACATAGCGCAACTTGCTAAACATAATTTTGATAAGACACCTTTTTTCAAGGTAGAGGGGGAAATAGTTGACAGCGGCTTTGACGCGCAGCCAGCCGGCGAATACCAATTGCCTAAGAACTTCCCAAACTGTTGCAACTGGCACACCAGCTTGTTGAACAACCATCTTGGATGGTTCAATCGATTCCCTGATTGCTGCAAGTGGCATAGAGAGATTGGCCAAAAAAAGTGGTTCAAGAAAGAAAATTTCTATGGACTACCACTCAAGATTGTGAGAAACATCATCTTTACCACGCACCACATTGACCACCAGGCGGACAAGGAGGATGGCTTAGAAGACGTTTTTCATTATATTGAGTATGTCCTAGAAAGTTTCGGTTCTCCTGGCATTGGAGCAAATCTCTATGTCTCCAATCTGAAGCACTACCTAAAGCACACTAAAGCGCCGTCCGCCAAAGAATATAGAGCGGCGATACTGGACTATCTAACCCATCAGCAAGCAACCGAAGCGTTATCGGCCGTTGACCCAAACCTGGTGCACGGGGTCTTTCAGAAATGGCTTCGCGCGATTCCCGACTTAAGTATTTTCAGTGCTTTCAAGCAGTCTTATAGCGGCAAGGTGGCCGCAAATTTTCTTTTCTACAACGCGCAGTACAACCCATACTTAGACCGGACCAGCTTTCGGGTCAGAACACGAAAGCAGCTCACTAAGTATTTGCTGGATTTTACGAAAGAAGCCCTGGCAAATGTTGATTCGATTCTTTTGCTTGAGAACGGTGCCATACCCGATATGGCAAAGCATCAACTTGACATTGCAGGAAGCAAACGCAAACTGAAACAAGAGACGTTATTAGGCAAGCACTCTAAAGGGGAGTTGAAGTATCTGGATGTCATGAAGCAATGGCTACTAAACGAGGAAGAATACTTTAGCGAAGTTGCTTCCTTGTTAAGCAATAGCGAGCTACTGCCTCACATTAAGCGCCCAAGCCAATTGGGTTCATCAACCATTCAAAATAATATTTCCCTCGGAGATAGCGCCAATATCTACTTGGTGCAAGGGGACAATGCCACTCAAAACAATACGTCAATGGAGGGAGCACCCGCGCACTGAGCTCCGTCTTGCTTGGAAATCCAAACGGTTTGCGTTGTTAGCCCTTCAGCCCCGGCCCACCAGTCGGGGCTTTTCATACCATACCCCTACACCCTCGCCCTTGAAGAATCCCGCTGCTTAGACATTTTCTAATTTGCATGATGAAGCATACCGCGATGGCACAGAATCAACCGCCTGAAAAAATTTCCATTCTTCGCCATCGGGTGGCGCGAACTAACGAAATATGGAAAGCCTATCAAATTTTTTGGGACCGGCAGATACCTATTGGCGAAGGCTTAACCTGTCATAGCGAGGAGAACGCGAGTAATATAACTTACCTCTTGCTCATCGTTTACTTATCCTACATCTATAGTGTATTTGATGATAGCGCCTGCCATTTTATAGAGGATACAGGAGCGATTTTGGAAGACCTAACGCCTACTGCCAGTGAGGCGCGGGAACACATCATCCAGTTGTGGAAGATATTGGAAAACCCCGTGCAAAGACTACGGCATAATACAGGCTTCCACGGAGGCAAGAACATGAAGAGCTTATTAGACGGTTACAAGCAGCTGAACCAGCGGCTTATCAACGTTGCTATGGCTGATTGCCTCATGCTGTTTATGGATGTATTTTTTAGAGAATTAGACAATATCTACGACTTCGAGGAAAGCTACTTTATAAACAAACACCTGGATTATCCGAAAGAATTATTGGAGTTGGCACTCAGAAATGAAGAGTCCATTTTGTTGAGAGGGTTTGGACAGGATTTGAACCCGATTTTTAATGAACACCAGAACGCTAAAACGGCTTATAAGATGTCTGACCCGGTCGCCGCACTGCTCACCACCACAGAAGGAGTGTTTTTAGGGAGGCTCATTGGTCCCGCCGCCGAAAATATGAGCGAAGTGGTCGCGGCGCGCTTACAGCAACTCACAAGCCAAGTTCACCAGCATTTCGTTAACGCCGGACGTGAACCTCAAG
>JANXMN010000334.1 GCA_025354605.1 Hymenobacter sp.
GAAGCATCTTGCGTGTGGTAGTAACTCAATCGTATTGATTAGTGGTAGCACGCGAGATGCTTCGACTTCGCTCAGCATGACCGTTCTTTTTGCAACCGAGAATCAACAAAACCTATTTCACCGGCGACGACACCCGCGGCGCGTCCGGGTCGTTGGGGCGGGGCTTGGCGGGCGGCGGGCTGGCGGGCTTGGCGGGCGGGGTGAAGGCTTTGGTTTGCACGGCTTCGCCTTCGGTGAGGGTTTCGAATGGGTTCAGCACCAGCAGCTCGCCCCCTTTCAGGCCCTGCGATACTTCGAGCTGCTTGCCGAAGTCGCGGCCCGTGACGATGGGTTGGTAGTGAATCTTGCCGTCCTGCACCGTCGCCACGCGGCTTTCGGTGCCGCCCGGTACCAGGGCATTGGCCGGGATGATGACACTCGGAGCCGTGCGCGGCAGGTAGAATTTGACCTGCGCGTAGGAGCCGGGGCGCAGCTTGCCGCCGGGGTTGGGCACCTGGACTTCGGTGAGCAGGGTGCGGGTGCTGGGGTCGAGGGCCCCGGCATCGCGGGCCACTTTGCCGGGGAAGGCCCGGCTCGCGTACTCGGGTACGAGGTAGTCGGCGCTCATGCCGGTTTTAATGGCGGGGGCAAAGTTTTGCGGCACCCGCACGAAGGCGCGCAGGGTACCGGTCTGCTCAATCTTGAACAGCTGCGAGCCGGGCGCGTTGCTGCTGCTCACGAGGCTGCCCACCTCCACGTTGCGCTGCGTAACGACGCCGCTGAATGGGGCCGTGATACGCCGAAACGCCTGTTGCGCCAGCAGCTGCTGCAAAGCCGCCTGCTGCACCGAGAATTGCGATTTGGCCACGTCGAGTTCCTGCTTCGAGATAGCGCCGGGCAGGGCCACGCCGGCCAGGCGGTCGTAGCTGGTGCGGGCCAGGCCGAGGTTGGCGCGGGCCTGGGCCACTTGCTGGTCGAGCTCGGGAGTGGTGACTTCGGCCAGCACCTGACCGGCGCGGACTTTCTGGCCAATGTCGGCGCTCCAGGATTTCACGAAGCCGTTGGCCTGGGCGAAGACGAAGGTTTCGCGCAGCGACTTGGTATCGGCGGGCAGGGTGATGGTGGTGGTGTCGGGCGCGGCTTTCGCTTTCGCCACGGTTACGGTCGGTTCTGCTTCGGTTAGCTGCTGGGCTTCGGCGTTGCGGGCTTGCTCCTGCTTGTGCCGGGGCAGGTAGCCGAGCAGGAAGAGGCCGCCAAAGACCAGCAGCACAAGGAAGATTATCAGCCAAAACCGGCTGGAGGAGTTGGAATCGGACATTATTTACGAAGAGTAGTTCTGGAAAATTTAGCCCGCTGAAGTCGCAGAAGTTTACGCAGAAGGCGCTGAACGTTCTGCGACTTCTGCGGGCTAAATTTTAAGCCGCAGCCATCTGCACCGGCTTTTTCAAATAGGAAAACATAATCGGCACAAAAAACAAGGTCGTTACCGTGGCCAGCAGCAGGCCGCCAATTACGGCGCGGCCAAGCGGGGCATTCTGCTCGCCACCCTCGCCCATGCCCAGCGACATGGGCAGCAGGCCGATTATCATGGCCAGGGCCGTCATCAGCACCGGGCGCAGGCGGGTGAAGCCGGCATCCAGCGCCGCGTCGCGCGGGCTCAAATCCGGCTCTTCCTCCCGGCGCTCGTTGGCAAACGTCACCAGCAGAATGGAGTTGGCCGTGGCCACGCCAATGCACATGATGGCCCCCATCAGGGCCGGCACGCTCAGGGTGGTTTGGGTCACGAACAACATCCACAGGATGCCGGCCAGCGCACCCGGCAGGGCGGTGATGATGATGAGCGGGTCGAGCCAGCTTTGGAAATTGACGACCATGAGCAGGTACACCAGCACGATGGCCCCGGCCAGCCCCAGCCCCAGGCCCGCAAAGGAGGTGCGCATCGAGTCGGCTTGCCCGCGCAGGGCCAGCGTGGTGCCCTTCGGCAGGGTTTTTTCCGTCTCGGCCAGAATCTTACGGATGTCCTTGCTCACGCCGCCGAGGTCGCGGCCGCTCACGCTGGCGTAAAGGTCCACGGTGCGCTGAATGTTGTAGTCGGAGGCCACGGCGGTGGTTTGGGTGCGCCGCACGGTAGCAAAATTGCTCAGCAGCTGGGCCTGTTCCTGGCCGGTGCCGGTCACGCCGATGTTGCCCACTTCATCGAGCGTGGACAGGGCGCGGGGCGGGGTTTGCACGGCCACGGTGTAGCTCACGCCGGTGGTCGGGTTCAGCCACTGGTTGGGGCTGGTCTGGGTGCTGCTGCTCAGGTTGACCAGCACGTTGTTGGCGATGTCGCGCTGCGAGAGGCCGGCCTCCTGGGCCCGCACCCGGTCGATGTCGACGCGCAGCTGGGGCTGGTCGAAGGCCTGGTACACGAAGGCATCGACCAGGCCGGGCACCTGCGTGATTTTCGCCTTCAGCTCGGCGGCGATGCGCTGGTTGGCCAGCTTGTCGCGGCCCACCACCTGAATGTCAATCGGTGCCGGCAGGCCGAAGTTCAGGGTCTGGTTCACGATGTCGGCCGGCTGGAAAAAGATGGTCAAATCCGGGTACTGCTGGTGCAGCCGGCGGCGAATTTCGTTGATGTAGTCGGCCGTGGGGCCGTGCGCTTCCTTCATGCTCACGAGCACCTCGCCGTCGCCGGCCCCGATGGTGGGGTTGTCGCTCAACAGCAGGTTGATGGGGATGACGGGCAGGCCAATGTTCGACAGCACCAGGTCGAGCTCCCGGGCCGGAATTACCTGCCGGATAACGTTCTCGACCTGCCGGAAGCGCACTTCCGTTTCCTCCACCCGCGTGCCGGTGGGCACCCGCACGTGCAGGCGCAGCTGGCCGGCATCCACGGTCGGGAAGAAGTTCTGGCCGATGAGCGGAAACAGCCCCAGCGAGCCCACAAACAGCACCACGAAGGCCACTACCACCTTCGGCCGGTTGCCCAGGGCCCAGGCCAGCGCGCCGCCGTACCCGGCCCGCAGCTTCTCGAACTGACGCTCGAAGCCCTTGTGCAGCTTCCAGACCCAGGTTTGGGTGATGGCCTGGCCGGCGGCGCGCTCCTCGTCGGTGATTTCATCTTCGGCCTCCTCCCCGGGGGTGCCGCTGGGGTGGGCCTTTTCGTACTGCTCGCGGCGGATAAGCTCAAGGTCGCGTTCGACCTGGCTCACCGGCTGGCCGTTGCGCACGTGGGCGCTGGGCAGGTCGGGCTCCGGCTCGGCGTGGTAGATGGGCAGCTCCTTGCGCAGCAGAAACATCACCAGCGTGGGCACCAGCGTCCGGCTGAGGATGTAGGACGCCAGCATGGCGAAAATAACGGCCGTGGCCAGCGGCGCGAAGATGGCCGAAGCCACCCCGCCCAGAAAAAACACCGGCACGAACACGATGCAGATGGCCAGCGTGGCCACCAGCGCGGGCGTGGCAATCTGCTGCGCACCGTCGAGAATGCTGCGCTTGAGCAGCTTTTTCATGCCCATGTTGCGGTGGATGTTCTCGATTTCCACCGTAGCATCGTCCACCAGAATGCCCACGGCCAGGCTCAGCCCGCCCAACGTCATAATGTTCAGGGTCTGGCCCAGCATGTTCATCACCACGATGCTGACCAGGATACTCAGCGGAATGCTGGTGGCAATAATGAGCGTGGAGCGCCACGAGCCCAGAAACAGCAGAATCATCAGGGCGGTGAGGGCCGCCGCGATGCAGGCCTCAATCACCACGCCCTTGATGCTGGCCCGCACGAAAAACGACTGGTCGAACAGCAGCTTGATGTTGAGGCCGGGCGGGGCGTTGGCCTGGATGTTGGGCAGGGCCAGCTTGATTTTGTCGATGACGTCGAGCGTGCTGGCCGCGCCGCTTTTCAGAATGGGAATGATGGCCGTGCGGCGGCCGTTCTGGCGCACGATGTTGGTTTGCACGGCCGCGCCCTCATGCACGAAAGCCACGTCGCGGATGTACACCGTGGTGCCGGCCACCGTCTTCACCGGCAGGTCGTTGAGCGAGGCAATGGCCTCGGGGCTGGAATTCAGCTTCACGTCGTATTCCCGGTCGCCGATTTTGGCCGAGCCGGCCGGGATAATCAGGTTCTGGGCCAGCAGGGCCTGCACCACGTCGTTGCCGCTCAGGTTTTTGCCGGCCAGCTTGTCGGGGTCAAGGTCGACCATAATCTGTTTCGGCTTGCCCCCATTCGGCAGCAGCACCGAGGCCCCCTGCACCACCGCCAACCCGGGCCGAATAAAGGCGTTGGCCGCGTCGAACAGGTCAGATTCGCCCAGCGTCTCGGAGCTGAGCGAGGTCTGGGCGATGGGCACGTTGCTGGCCGAGTAGCGGATAATGAGCGGCGGGGTGATGCCCGGCGGCAGCGCCCGCAGCAGCGTTTGGCAAATGGCGGTGAGCTGGGCCACCCCGGCATCGGGGTTGGAGCCGGGCTGCAGAAACACCTTAATCAGGCCCACGCCCTTCAGGCTCTGGCTTTCCTGGTGCTCCACGTTGTTCACCGTCGTGGTGATGGCCCGCTCCACGGGCACGACGATGCGCTGGTTCATTTCCTCGGGCGAGATGCCCGAATAGCCCCACACCACGCCCACTACCGGAATCGGGATGTCGGGAAAAATGTCCACCGCCATGCGCTGAATGGTGAGCGCCCCGCCCACCAGTATCAGCAGCGCCATCACCACGAAGGTGTAGGGGCGGGCCAGCGCCAGTCGTACTATCCACATAGAAATGCATCTGCGCGGCCAACCGCTTCGGCCGCAAGCTAGCTTAACCCTGATACTGCGCAATGGTTGCAGGCGCCGCGCCCGCCGCTACCCCCGTGGCCGGACGAGTGGCTCATTCCATCGACCGGAAGGGGGTGTTTTATCGACGGGAAAAGGAGGGGGTTAAATCAAAAGAACGTTATTCAGCAAAACGTCATGCGGAGCCTGCCGAAGCATCTCTACCGCATTCACTAACCCAATCTTCAGGATTAGTTGTGGCGGTAGAGATGCTTCGGCAAGCTCAGCATGACGTTCAACTGCTCACCGTCCTTAAGCTACCTGTGCTGAGGGGGTGGCTTCCGGCTTGCGGCCATACGTCACCTTCAGCAGGCTGGGCAGTACCACCAGCAGCAGGGGCAGGGCCATGAGCAGGCCGCCGATGACGGCAATGGCCAGCGGCTGGTGCAGCTGCGCGCCCGCGCCGATGCCCAGCGCCAGGGGGGCCAGCGCCGCGATGGCCGAGAGGGCCGTCATCAGCTTGGGGCGCAGGCGGGCGGCAATGGCATAGCCGACGGCCTGCTCCACGGGGTTGCCCTCGGCCAGCACTTCGAAAAACTGCTGGAAGGTGAAAATCGCATTCTCGCCGATGATGCCCACCACCATGATGAGGCCGGTGTAGGAGCCCACGTTGAGGGGGGTGTTGGTGAGGTAGAGGGCCAGCGAGCCGCCGGCCGGCCCCAGAATGGAAATGAGCAAGATGAGCCCGGCCGCCTTCAAATCGCGAAACAGGAACAGCGCCACCGCGAACACCAGCAGGCAGGCCGTGCCCAGAATCGTGAGCAGCTCCTGAAACGACTGCTGCTGCTCGGCATACGAGCCGCCGTACTGAATGAAGTAGCCGGCCGGCAGGGGCACGTCGCGTTCCAGCTTCTGGCGGATTTCGGCCATGGCCCCGCCCAGGTCGCGGCCGTCGAGGCGGGCCGTCACGGCGGTCATGGCCTGCAGGTTTTCGCGCTCCAGCTCGGCATCGCCGGCGGTTACGCGCACGGTGGCCAGCTCGTCGAGGCGGCGGCGCTGGCCGTTGGGCAGGAATACCGGCTCGCCCCGCATCTGGGCGAGGTTGGCCTGGGCGGCATTGGGGTAGCGCATCCGGATATTGAGCAGCTGCTCGCCTTCGAGCACCGCGCCGGCGGTGGTGCCGGCCAGCTGGGTTTGCAGCTGGGTTTGGAAATCGGTGGCGGTGAGGCCGTACTGGGCCAGGCGGCGCGGGTCGGGGCGCACGTCTACGCTGGGGCCCATGCGCACGATGCCATCGAACACGTCGGCGGTGCCGGCGGTGCCTTCCACCACTTTGGTTACCTGGTTGGCCAGGGCGTAGCGCTTGGTGGCATCGGGGCCGAAGACTTTGATTTCGATGGGCTGCACGGTGCTCATCAAATCGCCGAGCATGTCGCCGATTACCTGGCCGAAGTCGATGGTGAGGGCCGGTTGGGTGGCTTCGATACGCTGGCGGATGTCGGAAATGACTTCCTCCGTCGTGCGCTTGCGGGCGGTTTTCAGGCGGATGAGGTAGTCGCCCCGGTTGGGCTCGGTGATGAAGAAACCCATCTGGG
>JANXMN010000474.1 GCA_025354605.1 Hymenobacter sp.
GATTTTTGGTGATTCTGTTTATTTCTCAGAGGAAATACATTGTGCGGTCGAGACCGGCCCTCACGGGAGTGAAGACACCGACCCCGCTTTCGCTGCCGCTGGTGGAGGACTCGCCGTCGCCGTAGCGGAAGTGAAACTTGGAACGGAAGGCAGCTAAATGGGCGTAGTACGTGGGCGGTACCATCGACACTGCCTTCGTGCAGCGCGCGTAAGTGTAGCAGAGCTGGTAGGAAAGATTCTGGATTTTTTCCGAGCCGGCCTGCAGCATCAGGCTAGTGAGGTCGTCAGCCGTTAGCTTCCGGTTTTGCGGGTCCGTTTCCCTCGACTTGAGCGAAACATGCTTGTACAGCAGCCCGAAAAGGCTTTCCAGTTGCCCCTTAGCTGTTTCGAAAGGCAGGGCCGCTATGAGCGTTTCAATTTGAACGATGGTGCGTTTGAACTCCTCATCGGAACTGAGGTCCTCGAACCGCCATTTGATGCTTTTGGTGAACGCGAACCAGTCGGCATCTTGCAACTGCTGGAATATGTCCAGGGCCTCTTGCAACTCGTCGGCGGCCACCCTGCTCTCCAACTGGTCGGCCCGCTGGTGAACGTACTCCTCGATGATGGACTTGACCTGCTCGGCGCAGGCCGTCAGCAATTCCTCTGGCAGCGCCTCCTGGTTGGCCACCCAATTCCGCAACAGGTTGGCCTCGTTGCCTTTGCGGTGGTCGGCTACGCGGCTGTTGGCTTCGAAGATAAATTCCTTGTCTTTGTCCTGATAATCCGTCTTAACGTGAAGCATAAAGAAGTGGGCCAGGGCCTTCTTTATTTCCTCGCTTTGAAAAGCAAAATTGCGTGAGTACAGCTTCAACTGGCGAAATCGAACCGTTTTCGTCAGCGGGTTGTGCTGAAAAATATCCTCCTCAAAGTCACAGTAGATTTCTTCCTCCACTTGGAGCAGATAGTTGCTTAGCCACGTTTCCAGGGTCTTTAGAATCTGATACTGCAACCCACCCGTCGCGGCCGGATTATCTGTGTCTTTCGAGAATAAGTATAGCTTGGAAATCATAAGCTTTTGCGAGGGCAGCTATGCCACGGTCTTGGCAATCTTGCGCATGGCAACTGGCGAATCCCCAAACTTGCACAGCGCCTCGCAGTGCTGGCGTAGCTCGGAGAACAGAATGTAGTGGATGGTAGCCCCCGCGGCCCTGATGGCCGGCCGCGAGAGCTGCGCCTGCACTTCCTTCTCCCGCGCATCGGGCACCACCAAGTACAACGCCGTCTCATTCTCCGGCATCGAAAACGCCAGGTCCGTCAGCCGCAGGATGCCGCTGTAGATGCTGGTGCTTTTCTCCACTTCGAAAGCGGCCACCACGCGGCTGGTGCCGGGCGCAAACCAGACGATGTCAATGAGGCGGATGGTGCTGGCCACGTCGGCGGGCACCGGCAACTCGGGGTGCTGGTCGAGGCAAAGAAACGAAAGCTTTTGCCCCCCGCAGAGGCGATTGCGGTCGTTGATGGCCGTGGTCACGTCGCAGCCCAGGGCTTTGCCAATGCGCAGCAGGTGGTGCTGCATTTCGGTGTGCTGGTTTTCCTCCTGCGCTTCGGTCTGTACCTCTTTGTGGCGCTTTTGGGCCTGCTGCTGGTACTTGTCGCGGTCCTCGTCGGTGGCAAACTGCTGGTCACCGGCAATCATCTTTTTCACCCCCACGTCGAAGAGCAACCCAGCCAGCGCCCCGTAGTCCAAGCTCAGGTGCTGGCGGTGCTCCTGATTGAGGTCGCGCAGCCGGTCGCGCATGCGCAGGTACTCGGGCCACGAGCCCAGCTTAATTTTCTCCCCAAACAAGGCATTGAATCCGTTGACGATGGCCGTATTGCAGGGCGGCATCAGCGTCGGGTGCAGAAAGTACAGGATACTGGCCACGGCCGGTCCCAGGCCCTTGATTTTGCGACGGTCCAGGATGTCAATTTCGCGCAGCAATTGCTGCTCGGTGGTAGCCGCCAGGCAGCTTTCCAGAAATTGCCCAAAGGCCCGCTTGTTGTCCTCGTGCTCGTAGATGTCGGGGATGCGCAGCTTGGGCTTCCAGTAGAAGGGGTGGGCTGCGCCCTGGAACACCTGCTTCTGCTCGCTGATGACGCTGAGCACAAATTCGAGTGAAGTGCCCTTAAAGTCATTGCCGAAGCTGCCTGTTTTGATGTCCTTAACCACCTGCTGCACCCCGCGTCGGATGGAGCGGAAGGCCTTAAGGCGCTCCTCGTTATTGATAAACCAAGTGTTGTAAACGGACTCGGAATCGGCTTTGTAAGAGTGGATAAGAGGAGGCAGCGCGGCGGACATAAATCAGGGGCATGTAAATGGAACCCCTAAGATGCAACCTGACAGCGGCCCATCTGATTCCCGGCAATGCAATTGCACCGTTTAGCTGGCCTTTGCCCTACATCGGCATCCCCGGCATGGGGGCCATCGCCCGGCCCGGCTGCATGGATAAATCACCATAGCGGCCGGCCAACCAATATCCCGCCGCCAACATCAGCAGCGTGAGCAAGGTCACTAAGGCTTTGCGCAGCCCCGATACGTTTGCCCCGCCGCTCATGTCCATACCCGCCATAGCATGGCTGCCCATGTTCATGCTCGTGGCCGGCATGGATGGCGCTTTTGAGTCGGCTGCCATTTTCATGGCCGGCACGGTATGCCCCGCGTGGGCCGAATGGTCCATCGTCATAGCCGCAGCGACGGGCTGGCCATGGTCCATCCCGGCCATGCCCGACATGGCCATGCGTGGAGCAGCCAGGGCCGTTTCTTCCTGCGCCGCGCCGCCCTTGCCCAGGGCGCGTTCAGTGCCCATGCCGTGCTTGAGCTTGTTCTTTACTAGCCAATAGTTCACCGGGTAGGCCACCACCACGCCCACGAGCGTAGCGGCCGACATAGATGCCCAAAACCAGGGCGAAGAGGCCTGCATAGCGCGCATGTCGCGTGTCATCAAAATGACCATCGTGGGCAGCATCCCGGCCATCATCGCATTCATCGACATCCACTCCGGCAGAAACGAGCTGCGCAGTGCCTCGCCGTAGCTCACGCCCATCATGTCCTTCATGAACAGGGCCTGAAAGATGAGCAGCCCGAACGCAAACCCGGCCGCGTACTCCACCCAAATGTCCTGGCCCATGCGCAGGCCAAAGAAGCCCGTGATGCCCGCCGCCACGATGATGCCCGTGGCATCGCCCGCCGCGCAGTGAATGGTGGAGCCCACCGCTTGTTTCCACAGGGGCGCGATGAACTGCTCGTGCGTGCCCGGCGCGGGCTCGCGGCACGAAAACCAGTAAATCAGCAGCCCCACCGGCCCAGTATAGAGCGTGACCAACACCCAGCCCCACTTCATCACTTTCATCTCCGGCGTGCGGGTGAACAAGTCCCAGGCCACGTAGGCCACCGAGAGCGCCGTCAGGCTAAACCAGAGCCAAAGCACCCAATCCGGGGCCCAAAAAGAATTTTGCATGGTCGGAAATGTCTAGGCGGCATCGGTAAAAAAACAGCGGACCAGTAGGCCCGCTGCACATATTTTAAATCCAAATCAACCGCAAGGACTAATTGCGGGTCAGCCAGTTTTGCAATGCGGCAATTTCCTGGCGTTGGTCAGCAATTATTGTCTGGGCCATCGTCCGGGTGGTGGTACTACGGCCCGACACTAGCAAAGCCTCCGAGTTGTCGATAGCGGCCTGGTGATGGTCAATCATAAGCTGCGCGAAATCGTAATCGGCCCGGCCCGTGATGGTGCGTTTTTCGCTGTTCACCATCATCTTATCCATGTTGGCTTTTTGCGTTTGATTGAACTGCGGCACCAGCGGCTGCTGGGGGGCATGGCCGCCAATAAAAGCGTTGAACTGCGTGATTTCGGCTTGCTGTTTGGTGATGATGGTCTGGGCCGTGGTCTTCATCTCCTGGTTGGTGCCAGTCCGCAGCTCTTCCTGAGCCATCAGAATGGCGGCCTCGTGATGCATCACCATCTGCGACGAATAGTCGTGGTCGGGGTCCTGCGTTTTGGCCTGTGCATCCATTTTGGTCATCATATCCATCATGATTTTCATGTAAGGACTGTCCATTTTCATGGTCATATCCATGTCATGGTTTTTTTTGCAACCAACAATGAGAAGCGTGCAGAACGCAATGGCAGTTAAAAACGGGGAACGGGCGTGCTTAAACATGAGGCAAAAGTGGAGTGAGGTAAGTGCCTTAAAGCCGAATAGCGGCTGCTAGTACAAACGATAGCCCCAGCTTCTTGTTTGCCCACGATTCGCCCGAAAGTGTTGTAAAGTTTCCAGCTTCAGCCCACTTTATCCAGGCTCAGGCGGCCGGCACTGCCGGGACCCAGGGCTTGGAAGGCCGACGGCGACATGCCCGTGACCTGGCGGAACTGATTGGTCAGGTGCGCCGTGCTGCTGTAGCCTAGCTGCCGGGCTACCTCCGTAATTTTCACGTCCTGATAGCTGAGCAGCTCCTTGGCGCGCTCCACCTTCTGGCGGATGATGTACTTCTCCAGCGTCAGGCCTTCGCGCGCCGAAAACTGGTGCGAGAGGTAGGCGTAATCCCGCCCCAGCCGCTCGCTGATGAAATGGGAATAGGTATGAAACGGCTGCAACTCGGCCGGCGTGTAGTGGATGATTTCCACCACTAGGGCCTTCACCTGCTCCACCAGCTGGTCGCGCGGGTCGTCCACCACCGAAAACCCATAGGTTTGCAGCGCCCCCTGCACCGCCGCCATGTCCAGCGGGCTGCCGTCCACCGTCCGCACATCGGCCGCCCCCAGGCCCACCGCTTCCACCACCAGGCCGGCCCGCTCCAACTCGCGCTGCACCACGCGCACGCAGCGGGGGCACACCATGTTGCGAATGGATAAGCGCGTGACCCCTTCCCCAAGGGGCGGCAGGGTAGAAGATGCAGACTGCGGCATTAAACTCATTTCACGACTAAGCTACCCCGGAGCATGTGCATGCCGCAGGTGAACTCAAAAGTACCGGCCTGCTGCGGCAAAAACTCAATAGCCGTGGTTTTATACGGTGCCAGGTCGCGCCGGATGTTGAAATCCGGCAACAGCAATTCCTCCGAGCAGGTGCCTTCCTCGTCACGGTAAAAGTTGAGCTGCACCGGCTTGCCGTGCTCCACCTCGATGACGTTGGGCGAGTAGCCGCCTTTCACCGTGATGTCCACTTGCTGAACGCCCGCCGAGGACGACACCGCCGCCACGGTTTGGTGCGGTGCCAGAAAGAAAAACCAGCCCACGAAGGCCAGCAGAATCAGGCCGCCGATGGTTACGATTAGTTGAGTAGAGTCCATGAGGAGTGCTTTAGGAATTGTGAAAACGTCATGCTCATCTGGCGTCCGCTTGTCGAAGCATCTCTACCGCTTCGTTGAATCAATTGAGATTAGTTGCGCGGTAGAGATGCTTCGGCTGCGCGGACGCCAGATGAGCATGACGGTCTGTAGTGCCAGTGGCTACTGCTTTACCGAGTACCCGCGCAGCCGCAGCGAGTTGGTGAGCACCGATACCGAACTAAGCGCCATGGCCCCGGCCGCCAGCATAGGCGAGAGCAGCCAGCCGGTAAAAGGGTAGAGCAGTCCCGCCGCGATGGGAATGCCCAGCGTGTTGTAGATGAAGGCGAAAAACAGGTTTTGCTTGATGGTGCGCATGGTTTGGCGCGACAAGTCGATGGCTGTTACTACGCCCTGCAGGTCGGAGCGCATGAGCGTGATGCCGGCCGCCTCCATCGCCACGTCGGTGCCGCCGCCCATGGCCAAGCCGATGTCGGCCTGCGCCAGGGCCGGCGCGTCGTTGATGCCGTCGCCCACCATGGCCACCACGCGGCCTTCGGCCTGCAACTCTTTTACCTTGCTGGCCTTGTCCTGCGGCAGCACTTCGGCAAAAAAACGTTTGATGCCCACCTGCTCGGCCACTTTGGCGGCGGTCTGCTGGTTGTCGCCGGTCATCATCACCACCTCGATGCCCTGGTCCTGCAACGCTTTGATGGCGGCCGGGCTGGTGGCACGCACCGTGTCGGCCACGCCAATCAGCGCGGCCACGTGCCCGCCAATGGCGGCGTAGAGCACCGTTTTGGCCTGGCCCAGCAGCCGGGCGGCCGCCTGCTCGGTATCTGTCGAAACCGCCACCTGGTTTTCTTCAAGTAAGCGTCGGTTGCCAATTAGAATGACTTGGCCGTCTACGGTGGCCCCGGCCCCCCGGCCTTCGTAAGCCTGAAAGCCAGTAGCGGTGGCGGGCGCGGCCCCATTCAAGTCAGCATATTTCACCACGGCTTCGGCCAGCGGGTGCTCGCTCTGCCGCTCCACGGCGGCCAGCAGCGGCAGCACGCCCGGCGCGGTGCCGCCGTTGGTCAGCACGAAATCCGTCACCGCCGGTTCGCCGCGCGTGATGGTGCCGGTTTTGTCGAGCAACACGGTATTCACTTTTTCGGCTTTCTCCAGCGCCTCGGCGTTGCGGATGAGCACGCCGTACTCGGCTCCCTTGCCGGTGCCCACCATGATGGCCGTGGGCGTGGCCAGCCCCAGCGCGCAGGGGCAGGCGATGATGAGCACCGCTACAAAGTTGACCAGCGCCAGCGGCAAGCGCGTGGCGGCTGGCGCGAAGTCAAACCACACCACGAACGTGGCGATGGCAATCATCACCACCACGGGCACGAACACGGCGCTGACTTTATCGGCCAGCCGCTGAATCGGGGCCCGGCTGCCCTGCGCTTCTTCCACCAGCTTTACGATTTGGGCCAGCATGGTTTCGGCCCCCACTTTCAGCACCCGGAAGCGGAAAGAGCCGGTTTTG
>JANXMN010000349.1 GCA_025354605.1 Hymenobacter sp.
GTTATCGTGTTTGGCAAGTTTGCGGATGAAGAATTCATCGACTGCCCGTTCATTACGGTACCGGTGCGGGCCGGCTTCGTGGAGTTGGTTGCGACAGAGGGCGACTATGGCCAGTACGAAACCATGCGGATTTACAACCCTAGCCCCGAACTGCGCAAGCCGGGTACGCTGGTGTTTGAGATTAACGGCGACTCGATGGAGCCGCAGCTACGCGCCGGGATGCTCGTGGCCGTGACGCCGGTTCCGCTGGCGGATATCAAGTACACCGTGAGCGGGGTGTACGTGGCCACGTTCGGTAACCAGCTCACGATAAAACGGATTAAGGATAACGACCTTCTGACCAAGCGGCAGCTCGTGCTGCACTCCGACAACCCACAGGCCGGTATGCTGACCGTGGCGGGGGAGGATATTCGCGGGCTGTGGAAAGTAGTAGATATTATTCGAGGGCGGGTAGAATAGGCAGGGAGCCTCACAATTGATTGAGGCTCCCTACAGAGAGCCTCAGAAATTTAGCCACGAAATTCCTGCTATTAACCGGGACGAAAACCGGGACGAAAATTTAATAAAGTGCTTTAATTGTGTTTTTAAGCGGTTATTGCGCACCCAGGAGGGAGCGCTAAAAATCTGAAATCCCATGCAAATCAATGATTTGCATGGGGTTTTTTGTGGTGTGGCGATTGGTGTGCCTGACAATTCAAGCCCCCTTTACATCAACTGAGAAAATGTCATAAGTATTTGCTTAGGGGCTATTGCTGTTGGTGGATACAATGAAAACGGCCCGGCATTGAGTAATAGTTGAGGGAAGTGCGACGACGGGCTGAGCATTAACGGATGTCATGTGATGCGGCGATTCTGGTCATGGAAAGGGAGGGGGAGCGGGGGGACCTTTGGGCAAGGCTGATTTTCAGGTCGGTTCGCTCTTTTTCCACCCCAAGTCCCGCCCGCTCATGCAAGCTGCCCAACTACTTACGCCGCCCGCTCCCGCCGAGCGCGTGGCCGATGCCGACATCACGGCCGCCGTCGAAACGTTGTTGGCCACCAAAAAAGGTCTCGCCGTGCACCAGATTGCCGTGCAGACCCGCGCGGGCATTGTTGAGCTGAGCGGTTTCATAAATAACCTACTGGCGCAGCAGCGGGCCGAAGAAATTGTACTGGCCGTGCGTGGGGTGCGCGGCTTGTATAGTACACTGGCCGTGCGCACCGCCGACGTACCCGACGCAGAACTGCAGCACGCCGTGGCCCGCGCTCTGGCCGACGACCCGGCCACCGACGACTACCAGGTGCATTACCTGGCCAACCACGGCGTAGTAGCGCTGAGCGGCTTGGTGCAGTCGTGGGCCGAGAAACAGCTGGTGCTGCGCGTGGTGCAGGGCGTGCGCGTGGTGCAGGGCGTGCGCGGGGTACGCGGCTTCGAGGCCGAGCATTTGATGATTCGCGGGGGAGGTATTCTGAATTCGGATGAGGAAATTACCACCCAGATTCGGGAGCAGCTCGACTGGGATATTCGCGTGAATGGGGCAATGGTGGTGGTGCGCACCAACGAGCAGGTGGTGCACCTGTCGGGCACGGCGGGCACAGCCGCCGAGAAAGACCGCATTGTGGCCATGGCCTACCAGGCCGGCACCACTCGCGTGGATGCCCGCGACCTGTTTGTCGCCTACTGGGCGCTGGGCCCCGAAATCCGCCGTGAGAAATTCGCCCCTAAAACGGATGCCGCCATTGAGGCCGCTGTGCGCGCGACGCTCCGCTTCAACCCGCGCGTGCGCTCGGCCGGAATGCTGGTGCAGGTGCTCGACGGGGTGGTGACGCTGGCTGGCACCGTGAGCAACCTGCGCACCCGGCACGATGCCGAACAGGATGCCCGCCACGTGGTGGGCGTAGCTGGCGTGCACAACCTGCTCAAGGTGCGGCCGGCCCGGCTGGTGCCCGACGAGGACATTCGCCGGACCATCGCGGCCGCTCTGGCCCGTGACCCCTCTACGTGGGCCACCTGGAATTCGGCGTGCAGGTGCACGGCGGACAGGCCCTGCTCACGGGGCAGGTCGATACGCATTTTGCGCTGGAACAAGCCGGCGAGGTGGCATCCGGCGTGAGCGGCGTGGTCGATGTCAATAACCGGGTGGACATGGTGGGGGCTGCGGCTGAGGCGCTGCCGGAAGCAGCTCTCCGCAACCCCGACCTGGCCCTGGCTACCCGGATTCGGACGCGGTACTGCTGGTTGGCGGGGCTGCACGACCGAGAGGTGGCCGTGCAGGTGGCCGGCGGCCGGGCCACTCTCACGGGTACCGTCGATACCTGGCTCAACCGTCTGTTGGCGGCCCAGGAAGCCCTCGAAGCCGGGGCCCACGAGGTGAACAACCACCTGCACGTGCTGAATACCGGCCCGCGCATCAGCCACAAACCTGCCCTCAAGCATGGAATCGAAGCCTAGCCCTGCCCGGCATCGGGCTGAAGACGCGGCGTGGTCCATTAGCGCCGGTACGCGGCAGGGCGCGCGCGAGACCGATGCGTGCATTGCTGCCGACGACCGGCTATATGCTGCCCCGAACCCGCTGCCGCCAGCCGGGCACCAGTCCAATGTTGGCGCAAGCCTGCCCCAAACTCCTTCGCACTGATTCTTAAACCTTTTTTTCATTGCCATGATACCTTCCATTGTTGTTCTGACTGATTTTTTCGCCGTTTCCAACCGGGCGTTGTCCTACGCCGCCGGGCTGGCGGTGTCCCTCAAGGCCAGCCTGCTGCTGCTGCACACCCGCCACAACGAGCTGCTGGCTCCCGAGGAATTTGCCAGCCGGCACACGGTGGCCGGCGAAGTGCGGACCGTGCGTGCATGCGCTGGAAAAACTGGCGGCCGAGCAGCCTGTGGCTACGGCAGTTGATATATCGAATTTCTCGCTGGTTGAGGCCGTGCAGAAAGTGGTGGGGCAGCGGCCGCCCCTGCTGCTGGTGCTGGGCCGGGCCGGGGCTGAATCTGCCCCCGAAGACTTGGTGACAGACACCGCTATGGACCTGCTGCGCCACATACCCTACCCGCTGCTGGTGATACCGCCGGCGGGCTGGGACGCTTTTCCGCCCTGCTGCCTACTGCTGGCCGTGGATGGGGAGCCCTTCAGCCTGGTGGAATACCGCGGCGTGCTCGGCCAGTTGTTACAGGCCGCCCAGGGCACCCTCAGCCTGGTGCAGGTGATGGATGACGGCGCAACTCCCATAAGCGCGGCTGCCGTGCTCGACACAGTGCGGACTAACGACCTTGTGAACGAACTGGCCAACGGTGCCCTGCACCAAGTGCACCAGAACACGGTGGTGGGCGGCATCCTGCAGGAAGCGGCCGGGCAGCAGGCTGATATGCTGGTGGTCATCGCCCGGCGGCACAGCCTGCTGGGTGGCTGGTTTCACCGCAGCGTGACGGCGCAACTGCTGCGCGAAAGCGCCATTCCGGTGCTGGTGCTGCCAGCAGCCGAGTAGGCTTGGCGCTGAAATAGTCCCCGACTTTCGGGCCGGGGGCGGCAACGTGTTCGGCCTGCGCAATCCGCAAAACGCTCTCTGACAGAAATCAGCTAATCAGCCAATTATTATCAAGGTTTGGCCCAGCCCAGCCTTGGACCTTTATGCCCGGCCTGCCGCTAGTCCCTGAACGAGCGGGAGCAGGGCCGAGCGCTTAAAACACCGGCTTTATGGACAAGGACTTGCAAGGAAAAACGGCCCTGGTTACCGGGGCGGCGTCGGGGATTGGCCGGGCGGTGGCGTTGCTCTACGGGCAGCACGGTGCCAACGTCATGGTATCGGATATCGACGCAGAACAAGGCCGGCAGGTGGTGGCCGAGCTAACCGCCGCCGGAGCCAACACCCGGTTTTTCAGGGCTGACGTGGGCGACCCCGCCCAGTGCCAGCAATGGTGCAGGCAACCGTGGCCGCCTTCGGCACGCTCGACGTGGCCTGCAACAACGCCGGCATCACCGGCGAGCTGAGCCTGACGGCCGACTACTCGCTGGAGGGCTGGCAGCGGATTATCAACGTGAACCTGAACAGTGTGTTCTTCTGCCTGAAATACGAGCTGGAAGTGATGCTGAAGCAGGGCCACGGCTCGATTATCAACATGGCCTCCATTCTGGGGCAGGTGGGCACGCCCACACTAGCGGGCTACGTCGCGGCCAAGCACGCCGTGGTGGGCCTCACCCAAACGGCTGCCCAGGAATACGCCGCCCAGGGCATCCGCATCGACGCGGTGGGCCCCGGCTGCATCGACACGCCCTTACTGAGCGGATTTTCGGCCGAAACCAAGCAAGGGCTGGTGGCGCTGCACCCCATCGGCCGCCTGGGCCGGTCCGAGGAAGTGGCCGAGCTGGTCATCTGGCTCAGCTCCGAAAGGGCTTCGTTCGTCACCGGCGCTTATTACCCCGTCGATGGCGGCTACTTGGCCAAGTAGCCGCTGCTACGCAGACTGTTCCTATTTGCTGGTTTCTGAATTTCGGCCCGAAAACGCGCCCCAACGCCACCAACCAGCAACCAGAAATAGCCTGCGTAATCGCAGTTACTTAATGCTCTCTCATTGCATGGCCGCCGCTGCTGACCTCATTTTAGTTCTCAACGGCGGCTCGTCCAGCATCGAGTTTGCCGTGTACGAGCCGGGCGAAATTCCGCGGCAGCGGTTGCATGGCCACCTTGACCGCATTGGCCTGCCGGGCACTCAGCTCACGGTCAGCGAAGGAGCGGACGGGTTGCCCACCACTTGCCCGGCCGATGCGGCTGACCCGGCGGCGGCGGCCAGCTTCCTGCTCGACTGGCTGGACCGGCACGCGGTGCTGGCCACTTTGGCGGCCGTGGGGCACCGGGTGGTGCACGGCGGCCCGGCGCACCAGGCCCCAGGGCATATCACCCCCGCGCTGCTGGCCGACCTGCGCCAGTTCACCGCCTACGACCCCGACCACCTGCCCGGCGAAATCGCCCTGATGGAAGCGCTGCACACCCGCCAGCCGCAGCTGCGGCTGGCGGGTGTGCTTCAACACGGCCTTGCACCAGCACATGCCGCGCGTGGCTCAGCTGCTGCCGCTGCCGCGCCGCTTGGCGGCGCAGGGGCTGCGGCGCTACGGGTTTCATTGGCTGTCTTACGCCTACCTGCTCGAAGAGCTGGGCCGGCAGGCGGGGCCGGTGGCGGCCCGGGGCCGGGTTGTTCTGGCGCACCTGGGCAGCGGGGCTAGCCTGGCTGCCGTGCTCGATGGCCAGAGCCAGGATACGAGCATGGGCTTCACGCCTGCCGCCGGCCTGGTGATGGGCACCCGCCCCGGCGACCTCAACCCCGGCGTGGCCGCCTACCTGCTGCAAGCCGGGTGCCTCACGCCCGGGCAGTTCAACCACCTCATCAACCACGAAAGCGGCCTGCTGGGCGTGTCGGAAACCAGCTCCGATATGCGCGACTTGCTGGCCGCCCAGGCCACCGACGAGCGGGCCGCCGACGCGGTGGCGCTTTTTTGCTACCAGGCCCGCAAGTGGGTGGGGGCCTACGCGGCCGTACTTGGCGGGCTCGATACGCTGGTGTTTTCGGGCGGCATCGGCGAGCCTGCGGCCGAGGTGCGCGCCCGCATCTGCGCCGGGCTGGGGTTTCTGGGCCTGGAGTTCGACGCCGCCCGCAACGCCACCCACGCCGCCGTGATTTCCAGCGCTGCCAGCCGCGTCGTCGTCCGCATCATTCCCACCGACGAGGAGCGCATGATTGCGCAGCTCGTCCACCAGCTTTTGCTGGCGGGTGAAGTAAAAACCGTCTAATCTCAATTCCTATGGAAGCCAACACCAACACCCTCGCTCCGCCGGCCGTGCGCCCGGCTCCCACGCCGCTGACGGCGGAAGAAGTCGCGCTTATCGACGCCTACTGGCGGGCGGCCAACTACTTGTCGGTAGGCCAAATATACCTGTGCGATAACCTCTTGCTGCGCGAGCCGCTCAGGCTGGCGCACGTTAAAAAGATGCTGCTGATGGGGTACCACGCCGGACCAGAACTTCATCTACACCCACCTCAACCGGACCATCCGGCGGCACGGCCTGAACATGATTTACCTCCCCGGCCCGGGCCACGGCGGGCCAGCGGTGGTGGCGGGCACTTACCTGGAAGGCACCTACAGCGAGGTGTACCCCAATATCAGCCAGGATGAAATCGGGCTGAAACGCCTGTTTAAGCAGTTTTCCTACCCGGCGGCATCTCCAGCAACGCCTCGCCCCAGACGCCGGGCTCCATCCACGAGGGCGGCGAGCTGGGCTACTCGCTCAGCCACGCCTTCGGGGCGGTGTTCGATAACCCGGAGCTGCTGGTGGCCTGCGTGATTGGCGACGGCGAGGCCGAAACCGGGCCGCAGCTGCTATGAAACTCTTCTTATTGCTTTGCGCAGCCTTTCTGGGCGGGCAGGCTGCCCAGGCCCTCGCCGATGCCTAGGTACCCCCGCTGGCCTTTGTGGCCCTGCAAAAACTGTATCCGCAGGCTCGCAACGTGAAGTGGAAAAGAGCCCAGCGCTGGTACCAGGCCAGCTACACGCAAAGCCGGGTCTACCAGTTGGTCCGGTTCAGCATGAAAGGCGACGTGGAAGCCAGCGGCATTGCGGTTGCGCCCGACCGCCTCCCGCTGCTGTTGCGTCGCACCCTCACCATCCACTACCCGAACCGCACCATCTGCCAGGCCGCCGAAATCACCAACGTCCGCACCGGGAGCCTCACCTACGAGCTGGCCACCTGCGAAAGCTACCTCAGCAAAACCATTGTGCTGACCGCCAATGGCCGGAAAGTGCCCCGACTCCGCTAGCAATAGCCGTTTGCGCGCGCTGGCCCGGTGGGCACCCGCTTGGCTTCGAGGGCCAATTGGGCGCGGGTGTCACGCACCTGCAAACGACTGCTCGCCCAACCGCTCGGCCTACGGATGCACCAGCACCCAGCCCTCGGTCTGGCGGATAATCAACTCGCCGTTGCCGGAGGGCACCACGGAAATGTAGGGCAGCATGTCGTCCTTGGTCAGCTTATAGGCCTTCATCGAGTTCTGACACTGGGCCAGGATGACGCCGGCCTGCTGCAGGGCCAGCACGTCGGCCTCGAAGGGCTGGTCTTTTTTAAACACCACCGTGCCGCCGCTAAACACCACTAACTCCAGCTCCAGCTTGCCCTTCAGGCGCGGGTCTTCCAGGGCATTTTTCATGTTGTGCAGCGTCTGGCTAATGAGTTTGGGGTCGCTGTTGTCGAGCTGGTACACAGCCCGGTAGTGGCCTTTAGAAGCCGGAGCACCAGCATAGGTGGCCGCTTTGGCCGCGAAAGCAGCATTGGGCGGCGTCAGAACCGGCGCGGGGGCCGCGGGAGCGGGCGGGATGGGTGCTGGCGCGGGGGTAGTCTGAGCTTGGGCGGTACCGATGGTTGCCAGCAGGACGGCAGCGGCGAAAAAACGGGACTGAAAATTCATCAGCAGTCGAAAAAGGGTTGGAAATCGTAGTTCAGAAGCAGAGGCAGCAGCAGGTGCCTGTTCACTTTGTTCAGCAGGCAGCGGGCTTCGCACCAGGTATTGCCTCGGGAAAGGGTACCAAAGGTAGAGCAGCTGGCCCCGCGGTTCCCTTTGCGCGAAAACGGGAAGCGCCCCGTCCGGGGAATGCGCGGGTAGCTGGTACGCAGCGCACTGCACCGGCGGAAATTAGTTGGCTTTGGCAGGATGCGCGGCCTCAATGGGTTGCCACGGCCCATACTTGTGCTGCCGTTCAGCGAAGGCATCGGCATAAGGGCCGAAGGGGTAGTCGACCGGCTTCTGGCTGATGTCGGGCCAGTCGCGGGGCGTGCGCAGGTGGGGGCGGGGCTGCGAGTTCACGAACGCGGCCACGTCCCAGGCCTGCGCGTCGGTGAGCTGGGGCTGGTCGAAGGTGGCCCCGAAGGGCATGGCCGCTTTCACATACTTGGCCAGGTTGCTGACGCGGAACAGGCCCGCACCGTCGTTGTAGCTGCGCGGCCCCCACAGCGGCGGGTACTGGTAGCCGTGGCCGTCGGCCAGCGGCTGGCCCTGGCCGGTGGGGCCGTGGCAGCTTTGGCACTTGCTGGCAAACACGGCCCGGCCAATTGCCGGGTCGGCGGCGCGGGGCAGGTAGGCCAGCTTGGTCAGGCCCGTGCCGTACACCTTTTTGCCCTTCGGGATGCCCTGCCCCAGCCAGTTGATGTAGGCCACGATGGCGCGCATCTCGCGGCGGCTGTCGGGCAGTGCCCGGCCGTTCAGGCTGCGCTCCAGGCAGTCGTTCACGCGCTTCTCAATGCCTTCCACCGTACCCGAGCGGGCGCGCAGCTTGGGGTAGGTGGCGGCCACGGCCAGGTAGTTGTTGGCGAAGCCCTGGGTGCCGGCCTGCAGGTGGCAGTTCTGGCAGTTCATGCCGTTGCTGAGGTGAGCCACTGTGCCCCGTGGCCCCAGGTAGGCCGCCGTGCGGGCCACCAGTTCCCGCCCGTAGCGAATCTGGCGGCCGGCGGCCGTGCGCGGAATGGCAGCCGTGTCCGGGGCCGGGGTGGCCGGGCGGTGGTAGCTGCCGGGCGGCGGCGGGCCGTCGGTGGCTTCGTTAGCCCCGGCCACCGGCGCGGCTGGGCTGGCCGGGCCGTATAGCTGGCTCAACAGCACGGCCGCCGCCAGCCCCACCACGGCCGCGAGCAGCATCAGCAGCCGGGCTGCCAGCGCCAGCTGCCGGATGGGTTTTTCGGAAGGCATCATCACGAACGAAAGCTAAGCGTGCAACAGGTAAACAGGGCACAAACAGCGCCAATGGGGCGGCTTCTGGGGCAGTGCGCTGCAAGTCCAGGTGCCGGCCGGGGTGGCCAGAATTATCACGGTGGGCGTGGCCACGTACCAGGGTTTTGGCGAAGTTTCAACCACTTGCCAAAGGAAAACAACCAGGCCGGAAAATCGCCGCCCCCTACCGCGTGGTCAGCGGCTCGGGCCAGTCGAGCACCCCGCCAAGCATGTTGCTGACGTGCGCGAACCCGGCCTGCACCAGTTGCCCGGCCGCGTTGGCCGAGCGCGCCCCGCTGCGGCAGTACACGTAGGTGGGGGCGGCCTTGTCGAGGCTAGCCACACGCTGGGCAAAGTCGGGCGTGGTCACCTCTACGTTCACGGCCTCGGGCAAGTGGCCCAGGGCAAACTCCTCGGGCCGGCGCACGTCGAGCAGCACGGCGCCGGGCTGGCGCATTTCGGTGGCAAATTGGGCCGGGGTCAGGTTCTGGTAGCCGGGCTGCGGAGTGTTTTCGGAGGAAGACATAGGAATGGCGGGTGAAGAATGAAACAGATGAGGCTGGGAGGCGACGGGGCTAAAAGCGCGTTATGCTGTTGCTATTCAGCGGGAGCAAAGGACGGTGCTTGAGACGTTGGCCGCTGCTGCCTCACGCACGAAGACGGGTTGCACCACCTCGCTCGGGTTCTACACTGGGGTGCCGGGCCGGGCTGGGCTGGGGAGTTGTCTGCAAGCTGTTCGATTCTCATGGGCAGCAATGGCGAGAAAAAGCTGCTGAATAACAACACGCTAGCCGTGGTGAAACAACAGCTCTTTGATAAGAATAAACGTGCCCATGGCCAGCGTGAACCAGCCGAAAGCTGGTTTCAGCCGAGCTCCTGGAATGAAGCGCGCCAGATAGGTGCCCAGCATGATGCCGCCGAGCGCGAAAGCCAGGAAACCCAGAATGAAGGCCCAATCGATGGGCGTGCCCGCGCTCAAATCGCCGGTGAAGCCGATGAGTGAGTTTAGAGCAATAATGGCCAGCGAAGTACCCACCGCCAGCTTCATGGGCAGGCGCGCGCCCAGCACCAGCGCCGGAATGATGAGAAAGCCGCCCCCCGCGCCCACAAACCCAGTGAGCGCGCCCACCACCAGCCCAATGCCCAGAATGAGCGGATAATTGAGGGGCCGGGCCACCGGCTGCTCGTCGGTCACCGCGCCGGCTGGCGGGCGGCGAATCATCGACACGGCCGCCACCACCATCAGCCCGGCGAAGGCGACCAGCACCAGCAGGTCCTTGGTGAATACGATGCGGCCCAGCGTAAACAGCTCGTGCGGCAGGGCCGGCAGCAGCACCTTGCGCACCAGAAACACCGAGGCCAGCGAAGGTGCCAGAAATACCAGCGCCGTGGGCAGCGACACCAGCCCCTTGCGGAAGTAGCCCGCCGCCCCCACCGCCGAGGTGCTGCCCACCACAAACAGCGAGTAGGCCGTGCTCAACACCGGGCTCACCCCCATCAGGTATACCAGCACCGGCACCGTGAGAATGGAGCCGCCCCCGCCCATAATACCCAGCGCAAGACCAATGAAGATGGCGGCGAAATAGCCCAGGTAATGAAGCATAATGAAGAGGCAATTTACATGAATCGCACGAAGGGTCGTTGAGATGAGAACTTAAAGAAGCCCGCCTCAGAAGCTATTTGAGTTATAAAACCGGTCATGCTGAGCCTGTCGAAGCATCTCTACCGCAATACTAAATTTGATAACTGATGTAATAGAGACGTTGAGCCGGATAAATCGTCTGAACTTCTTATGAACTCCTGTTACGCAGTGGGCTACTTAAGCCAGTGGTTTTGTTGCTGGTTGCTTATTTCCGGTTTGCATGTAGTAGTCAATGAGAAACCAGCAACCACAAACCATCTGTCGCCGTGCACACCTCAGTGCCACTGCGCAACAGCAGATTAGCTTTGTCGCTCGCTAAAAACCCCCGGCCATGAATCGCCAGACTTTCCTTTCGTGGCTTCCGCTGGGCTTATTGGCCGTGGTTATGTTCACGCCGCTGCGCCCCGTGGTGCTCGGCGGGCTGCAGCGCGGCCTGCTGGCCACTGGCCTCTGGCAAGCCGAAGTGCCCACCGTCCATACTCCCAGCCTGCTGGTCGTGCTGACGGGTGGCAGCCCCTACCCCCACAGCCTGCCCATGGTCACGCTCGATGGCCGGGCCGTCAACCTGAGCGAGCTGAAGGGCAAAGTGGTATTTGTGAACCTGTGGGCCAGCTGGTGCCCGCCCTGCCGGGCCGAGATGCCGGGCATTGAAGCGCTGTATAAGAAAGTCGACCATACCAAAGTGGCCTTCGTCATGCTTTCGCTCGACGATGACGCCGCCAAGGCGCAGAAGTTCGTGCGGGCCCAGGGCTACACCTTCCCCGTGTACCTGCGCACCGGCGATTTGCCCGCGCCCTTCGATTCCAATTCCATTCCCTCCACCGTCATCCTCGGCCCCGATGGGCAGGTCGCGGCCCGGCACGACGGCATGGCCGACTACGACACGCCCGCGTTCAAAGCCGCTCTGGACAACCTGGCCAAAGCGGTCCGGTAGGGCCCGTAGCATCAGTCGCCCGGCCCTTTCAACTCCCGGCCAACCGCCGGGCTATTGCCAGGTTGTTGGCTTCATCCAACCCACTCCGGTACCCGGCGCTGTTTGGTCGGCCCGCTGCCCGCTAATGCGCTGCCCGGCTGGCGGCATCATCGGTGCATCTGGCTGAAGCGGCGTTTCAGCCGGGCGAAAAGCTGCTTGAGTAACTGTTGCTTGCGCACTACCGGCAGCTGGTGCCATCTTGCGGCCGCGGTACCACAATGGCCGCGCCCGCAGCTATGGAAACCTTCTTCGTGCTTAACCGCTACCTGCACATCGCGGCTGGCTTCACCGGCTTTTTTATAGCCCCCGTGGCGCTGGCCGTGCGCAAGGGCGGGCGGGTGCACCGGCGCTGGGGCCTGGTGTTTTTCTGGGCCATGGTGGTGGCGGGTACTACGGCCATTGTGGGCTCACAGCACATTCACAGCACCTTTTTACTGCTTACGGCCGTGTTCAGCCTGTACATGGCAGGCTTTGGCTACCGCTCGATTTTTCTGAAATCCCTGGCCTGGGATGCCCGCGTGGCTCCCTTCGACTGGGCGGTGGCCGGGCTGGGGTTGCTAGTGTTTCTGGCTACCATCGCCTACGCCGTCGTCGCCCGTAATATTCCGGTGGGCGTGTTCGGTGCGCTGGGTGCCTTCACGGCGCTGCGCCAGCTACGGGGCTACGCCAATGCCGGGCACTGGACCAAAAGCCAATGGCTGCTGAACCATATTTCGGGCTTCCTGGCCTCCTATATCGCGGCGGTGTCGGCGTTTTCGGTTACCAGCCTGCACTTCATTCGGTTTCCCTGGAATTTTCTGTGGCCCACTATACTTGGCGTGCCGCTTATCATGTGGTGGCACGCCCGGGTGCGTGGGCAGCGGGTGGCACTAGCGGCCCAGGCGGGTAGCCCGCCCGAATAGCCCGTTCGGGAAGTTCCGTAGAGGCTCGCGGAGGTTATCCGCAGCGGTTCGCAGCGCCCGGCCCGCCGCTATTGCTGTGCGGCCAGCAGCTGTTGATTGATGCGCTTCACCAGCGCCGGGCCTTCATAAATAAAGCCCGTGTAAAGCTGCACCAGCGCGGCCCCGGCCGCCAGCTTCTCCAGGGCATCGGCGGCCGAGTGGATGCCGCCCGCGCCGATGATGGGCAGCCCGCCGTCGGATTTGTGGTGCAGGTAGCGGATGACTTCGGTGGCGCGCGCCCGTAGCGGCCGGCCGCTCAGGCCGCCCGCGCCCAGGCTGGCCACGTAGCCCGGCTCAGTGCTCAGGTGGTCGCGGCTGATGGTGGTATTGGTGGCCACTAGGCCACTAAGCTGCGTTTCGCGGGCTATTTCCAGGATGTCGTCGAGCTGCGAGTCCGTCAGGTCGGGGGCAATTTTCAGCAGCAGCGGGCGCGGCACGGGGCGGGCCTGGTTGCGGGCCTGCACCTGCTGCAACAGCTCAATCAGCGGCTTTTTCTCCTGCAGCTGGCGCAGGTTGGGGGTGTTGGGTGAGCTCACGTTCACCACGAAGTAGTCGACCACCTCGGCCAGCGCCTCGAAACCGGCCACGTAGTCCTCGGCGGCGCGCTCGTTGGGCGTGTCCTTGTTCTTGCCGATGTTGCCGCCGATGAGGAGCTGCCGGTTGCGCCGCCGGGCCAGCCGGGCCGCCACCACCGCCGCCCCGTCGTTGTTGAAGCCCATGCGGTTAATCAGGGCCTCGTCCTGCGGCAGCCGGAACAGGCGCGGGGCCGGGTTGCCGGGCTGCGGCCGGGGCGTCACCGTCCCGATTTCCACGAAGCCGAAGCCCAGCGTGGCGAGCTCGTCGGTCAGCGCCGCGTTCTTGTCGAAGCCCGCCGCCAGCCCCACCGGGTTCGGAAATTTCAGCCCGAATACTTCGCGCGCCAGCCGCGGGTCCTGAAAGTCATAGAGCGCCCGCAGCAGCGCCGTGGTGCCCGGCACCCGCGCCGCCCGCCGCAGGTTGTCGAACACGAGGTGGTGGGCGCGCTCGGCGTCGAGGTTAAACAGCAGGGGCTTGACGAGGGACTTATACACCGGCATCGGGGCCAAACTGCTGGTCAAGGTCGGCGAAAAGGGTTTCCAGCACCAGCCGCAGGCCGGGAATAAGCTGCTGGCCCACCTGCCACACTTTAGCCTGGTCGACCCGAAAATATTCGTGCGCAATCAGGTTTCGAAAATCCTTGGTCTCCTGCCAGTCGACGCTGGGCCAAAGCTGCTGCGTGCCGACCGAAACGTGGGAGGCGGCTTCGCCCAGAATGTCAAACTGCCGCTCTACTGCCGATTGCAGCAGGATATCGGTGGTAAAATCCCTAAAGGTTTTGCCTTGCAAAAACTGCTCAATGTGGCGTGCAGCCGTCAGCATGTGCAGCACCCGCTCGGGGTCACGCGGCCTCCCTTTGTTCGCTTTCATACAGGGTGATTAACTCCTTTTTGATATACCGCATCATGTAGTCCGATACCGTAGTGCCCAGGTCGACTTTGAGATTGAGTCGCGCCCCGAGCTCGTCGGCGTAGCTGAAATAGCTCCAGCCCACGTGGTGCGTCACCTCTATCAGCAAATCTAAATCCGACTCTGCTGTAGCCTCGCCCCGCGCGTAGGAGCCGAACACCTGCACCCGTTTCACCGGCTTATCGGCGAAATACTCGGCCAGTACCTGGCGGATGTAGTCGAGCGAATGGGGAGGCAGCACCATGCCACAAAGTAAGGCACCCGGCCGCAGAAAATCAGCCCGCCCAGCCCTCGCGGTCGAGGCTGCGGTACTGAATGGCCTCGGCCAGGTGCGGCAGCTGAATGTCGGCGGTGCCAGCCAAGTCGGCAATGGTGCGGGCCACTTTCAGGATGCGGTCGTAGGCGCGGGCGCTCAGGCCGAGGCGCTCCATGGCGGTTTTCAGCAGGGTGCGGCCCTCGTCGCTAATCTGGCAAATATCCTTCACCATCTGCGGCGGCATCATGGCGTTGGAATGGATGTCGGGGAAGTCGGCGAAGCGGGCCGTCTGCACCTGCCGGGCGGCATCGACGCGGGCCTGAATGTCGGCGCTGGTTTCGGCCTTGCGCGACTCCGTCATCTGGTCGAAGGTCACGGGCGTCACTTCCACGTGCAGGTCGATGCGGTCGAGCAGCGGCCCCGATACCTTGTTCAAATACTTCTGCACCACGCCCGGCCCGCACACGCAGTCCTTTTCCGGGTGGTTGTAAAACCCGCACGGACACGGATTCATGCTGGCAATGAGCATGAACGAGGCCGGAAATTCAATGCTGAGCTTGGCCCGCGCAATCGTCACGCGGCGCTCCTCCAGCGGCTGGCGCATCACCTCCAGCACCGTGCGCTTGAACTCGGGCAGCTCGTCCAGAAACAGTACGCCATTGTGCGAGAGCGAAATTTCGCCCGGCTGCGGGTTGCTGCCGCCACCCACCAGTGCCACGTCCGAAATCGTATGGTGCGGCGCGCGAAAGGGTCGCGTACTCAGCAGGCCGCCGCCCGCCAGCTTGCCGGCCACCGAGTGGATTTTGGTGGTTTCCAGCGCCTCCTGCATGCTCAGCGGCGGCAAAATGCTGGGTAGGCGCTTGGCCAGCATGGTTTTGCCCGCGCCGGGCGGCCCAATCATGATGACGTTGTGGCCGCCGGCCGCCGCGATTTCCAGCGCCCGCTTGATGTTTTCCTGGCCCTGCACGTCGGCGAAGTCAGCCGTGTACTTATTCACCGCGTGCTGAAACAGGTCGCGGGTGTCCACCGTGGTGGGCGCAATCTCCAGCCGGCCCTCGAAGAAGTCGATGGCTTCCTGCATCGAGCCCACGGCAATCACGTCGAGGTTGTTCACGATGGCGGCTTCCTCGGCATTCTCTTTGGGAAGCACAATACCCTTGAAGCCTTCCTTGCGGGCCTGAATGGCAATGGGCAGCACCCCGCGAATGGGCCGCAGCTCGCCATCGAGCGCCATTTCGCCCATAATCACGTATTCCGAGAGGCGCTCCGTCTGTAGTTGCTGCGAGGCGTGCAGAATGCCCAGCGCGATGGGCAAATCGTAGGCCGCGCCCTCCTTGCGAATGTCGGCCGGGGCCATGTTCACCACGGTTTTGGTGCGCGGCATCCGGTACCCCCGAAACTTCAGCGCCGCCTCAATCCGCTGCTGGCTCTCCTTGATGGCATTGTCCGGCAAGCCCACCACGTTGAACCCCGTCCCCGCCGAAACCACCACTTCGATGATGATGGTGTAGGCATTGACGCCCTGCACGGCCGAGCCGAAGGTTTTGGTAAGCATGGTAGGAGTAGAGTCAAACGGTATAGATTGGTTGTAAAGCTAGGAAGATTTCACCCTGCGGAACACTGCGTGAAAGTGTAACTTCACCCAATCACCAGCTTCTCAATCATCAGAATCATGATGTGAATTGCCTTAATGTGGATTTCCTGAATTCTATCGGCGTAGCCGGAGTGCGGCGCGCGAATCTCCACGTCGCTGAGGGCGGCGAGCCCGCCGCCATCCTTGCCGGTGAGAGACACCACAGTCATGCCCAACGCGCGGGCAGCTTCGGCGGCGCGCAAGATGTTGGG
>JANXMN010000362.1 GCA_025354605.1 Hymenobacter sp.
GAAGCATCTCGCGTGCCACCACTAATTCATTGTATTCAACGATTGAATTACTACTGCACACGAGATGCTTCGACTCCGCTGCGCTGCGCTCTGCATGACGTTCTATTTTACCCAACACCAATTACCTGTAATGCTCCAGAATTCCTTCTACACCCTCGAAAGCCCTGCTGAAACCACGGCCGGCGGGCTGCGTGCCACCATTCGCCTGAACCCCGACCACGCGGTGTTTGCCGGGCACTTTCCGGGGCAGCCAGTGGTGCCGGGCGTGTGTATGCTGCAAATTATCAAGGAGCTGCTGGAAGGCGCAACGGGGCAAATCCTGCAGCTGCAACGGGCGGCCAACGTGAAGTTTCTCACGGTGCTTACGCCGCAGGCACACGAAGTGGTAAGCGTGCAGGTTACCTTTGACAGTTCTGCAGAGGGCATTCTGGTAGCGGAGGGCACGATTTCATCGGGTCCGGACCGGTTTATCCGATTGCAGCAGGCCCACTATGTCCCACGACCCGACTTCCCTTCCCCTGCTACAGGCGCGCTGCGACCGGCTTAGGCTGGCCGTCCTCGTGCCCACCTACAACAACGCCGGCACGCTGGCGCGGGTGCTGCGCGAGGTGCAGGCCTTCACCCGCAACATCATTGTGGTGAATGACGGCTCGACCGACGACACGGCCGCGATTCTGGCCGAATTTCCGGAGGTGGCCCAGGTGAGCTACCCCGCCAACGTGGGCAAGGGCTGGGCGCTGCGGCAGGGCTTCGCGGCGGCCACTGCGGCGGGCTACGAGCACGTCATCACCATCGACTCCGACGGGCAGCACTTTGCCACCGACCTGCCCACCTTCGTCGACAAGCTGGAAGCCGAAGGGCCGGCGCTGCTGATTGGGGCGCGCGACATGGGCCAGGCCGGTATTCCGGGCAAGAGCAGCTTCGGGCACAAGTTTTCCAACTTCTGGTTCTGGTTCGAGACCGGGCTGCGGGTGCCCGATACGCAGAGCGGCTACCGGCTGTACCCGCTGGGGCCGCTGCGCGGGATGCGGTTTTTCACGCCCAAATACGAGTTTGAGATTGAAGTGCTGGTGCGGGCGGCCTGGGCGGGCGTGCCGGTGGGCGAGGTGCCCATTTCGGTGTATTACGCGCCGGGCAAGGAGCGCATCACGCACTTCCGGCCGTTCCAGGACTTCTCGCGCATCAGCGTGCTGAACACGGTACTGGTAGTGATTACGCTGCTCTACATCAAGCCAAAGCAATTTCTGGCCAGTCTGTTTCGGCGCGAAACCTACGCGAAGCTGCTGGGGCAGATTTTCAACGCTGAGGAGTCGGCGGGGCACAAGGCGCTGTCGGTGGCCTTTGGGGTGTTTATGGGCATCGCGCCCATCTGGGGGTTTCAGCTGCTGGCAGCTATTCCGCTGGCTCTGGTGCTGCGGCTGAACCGCTACCTGGTGGTGCTGAGCGCCAATATCAGCCTGCCGCCCATGATTCCGCTCATCATTTACCTGAGCTACCGCGTGGGCGGGCTGGTGGTGGCCCGGCCCCTACACCTAACTTCCAGCACGGGCCTCACGCTGGCTTCCATTCACCAGAACTTCGTGCAGTATTTTGTGGGGGCCTGGCTGCTGGCGGCCGGGGCGGCCGTGCTGGCCGGAGCGGCTACTTTTGTAGCACAGCTGCTGTTGCCACGCAACCGAATTCTTACTTCTGAACGCTAATTGAACTTTGTGCCGGGTCGCCCTCCGCGTTCACCTCACCCCCCGGCCCCCTCTCCTGCGGAGAGGGGGAGCCTGACGATTTTCGTCCCCGCATAACCGGTGTCCCCTCTCCGCAGGAGAGGGGGTCAGGGGGTGAGGTTTCGCCCGAACGACTACTCTGAACATCCCCCACATGGGTAATTTCTTTCTACTGATTTACCGCTTCTTTCAGGCCCGCAAGCCCGTGTTCTACGCGGTGTTTCTGACCACGCTGGCGGTGCTGGCGGTTGGAGCGGCCCGCATCCGGCTCGAAGAGAACGTGATGCAGATGCTGCCCCATGAGAAGCGCATGGACGAGTTCAGCCGCTTCCTCGAAACTTCGAAGTTTACCGACCGGGTCGTCCTGTTCGTGTCCGACACCGATACGGCGCACGCCCCGCAGCCCCAGGCCCAGGCCGCCTTCGCCGACGAGCTGGCCGGCCACATCGACCAGCAGCTCAAGCCCTACATTGAGAACTTCCGCTCCACCTCGAACGACAGCCTGGTGTTTGACGTGTTTGGCACCATTCACGACAACCTGCCGCTGTTTCTGGAGGAACGCGACTACGCCCAGCTAGATTCGGCCACCGCGCCCGCCGGCGTGGCCCGGCGCGTCGATAGCAACTACCGCACGCTCATCGGGCCGGCCGGCGTGGCGCTGAAGCAGTTTATCGTGGGCGACCCATTGGGCTTCGGCTACGTGGTGCTCAACAAGCTCAAGGACTTCAAGCCCGACGAGAACGTGGAGCTGTTCGACGACCATTTCTTCACCCGCGACCGGCGGCACGTTTTCCTGTTCATCAACCCCAAATACCCGTCCAGCAACACGGCCCGCAACATCGAATTCTTCGGCAAGCTCGACCAGCTGATTGCGGCCAAAGCCGGCGGGCGCTACCGCGTGCACTATTTCGGCGCGCCGGCCGTGGCGGCGGCCAACGCCACCCAGATTCGGGCCGACACCCACCTGACGCTGCTCATTTCGCTCACGCTGCTGTTCGGGGTGATTCTGCTGTTTTTCCGGCGGCTGGCGGCGCCGGTGCTCATGCTGCTGCCGGTGGTGTTCGGGGGGCTCTTTGCCCTGGCCGTCATCGCCCTCACCAAGGGCAGCATCTCGGTGATTGCCGTGGCGGCGGGCTCCATCGTGCTGGGCATTGCCGTGAACTACTCGCTGCACTACCTCACCCACCACCGCTTCCACCCCAACGCCGCCGTCGTGATTGAGGAGCTGGCCTTTCCGCTCACCATCGGCAGCCTCACCACCATTGCGGGCTTTCTGTGCCTGCAGTTCGTGAATGTGCCCGTGTTGCAGGATTTGGGCACGTTCGCGGGCCTCAGCCTAGTGGGCGCGGCGGTGGCCACGCTGGTATTTCTGCCCCACTTCCTGGCCGACGACCAGGCTGGCGTGGATGCCCTGGCCCTGGCCCCGCCCAACCGCCTCAAGGCCCTGGTAACGCGCTTCCAGGCGCACCCGGCCTGGCTGCTGCTGCTGCTGGTGCTCACGCCGGTGTTCCTGTATTTCTCGTTCCGCGTTGGCTTTGAGGATGACCTAAGCCAGGTGAATTTCATGACGCCCCAGCTCCGGCAGTCGGAGACGCTGCTGAACCGGATTTCGTCGCTTTCCAAAAAAACCGTGTTTCTGGTGACCAGCGCGCCCACGCTCGATGAGGCCCTGGCCCGTAACGAGCGCGCTCTGCCCGTGGTGGCACAATTGCAGCGCGAGGGGCAGGTGCTGCACTTCTCGGGCGTGTCGGTGCTGCTGCCTTCGCGGGCCGAGCAGCGCCGCCGCCTGGACCGCTGGCGCGCCTACTGGACGCCCGCCCGCCAGCAGCAGGTGCTGGCCCGCCTCACGGCGGCCGGCGCGGCGCACCACTTTTCGGCCACCGCCTTCGAGCCTTTCCGCGAGCTGGTGGGCAAGCCCTACGGCCCGCTGGCGGCCGCCGACGAGGCCACGCTGCGCAACGCGTTTCTGAACAACCTGATTGAGGAGAAGCCCGGTAAAGCCACGGTGCTCAACCTGCTGACCACCGCGCCGGGCCACGCCCGACCGATTTATGCGCGCCTAGGCAACCTGCCGGGCGTGTACGTGTTCGACCGCCAGTACATCACCGACACGCTGGTGAACATCGTGAACAAGGAGTTCACCTTCATTGCGTTCTGGACGTCGTTTCTGGTGTTCGCGGCCCTGCTGCTGTCCTACGGCCGCCTGGAGCTGGCTCTCATTGCCTTCGTGCCGATGGTGGTGGCGTGGATATGGATTCTGGGCCTAATGGCGCTGCTGGGGCTCAAGTTCAACATCATCAACATCATTCTTTCCACGCTGGTGTTTGCCCTCGGCGACGACTACTGCATCTTCACGATGGACGGCATGCAGCACCAGTACGCCACCGGGCAGCGCGAGCCGGGCACCACCAGCCTGTCCATTCTGCTATCGGCCGTAACGACAATTATCGGGCTGGGCACGCTGTTTTTTGCCCACCACCCGGCCCTGCGCTCCATGGCGTTTGTGTCGGTGATTGGGATTCTGAGCGTGTGGCTGGTATCGCAGACCTTGCAGCCCTGGCTGTTTCGCT
>JANXMN010000478.1 GCA_025354605.1 Hymenobacter sp.
GTCATGCTGAGCTTGTCGAAGCATCTCTACCGCAGAAGTAAACTCAATCGAAAGGATTACTTGCGCGGTAGAGATGCTTCGACAAGCTCAGCATGACGTGCTGAATGATTTTCTAAACAGCTTGAGAATTAAAAATAAAGAATTAAGATTTGGCCCTCAAGCTTTTAATTCTTCATTTTTAACTTTCCTGAAATCTGGACACCAACCCTGAAGCTGCTCTCGGCTTTAGCGGGCGCGGTTCGGCTGGGCCGGTCATCAGGAAGTTGCAACGTCCTCGTTGGCCTGTCGGGCCACGATACGGGTGAATATGGGCTTCAGTACCAAGTAGAGCGCGGCTAGCAACACGGCCCCGGCCACGGCCCAAATCGCCAGCGCGCCCAGCTCGGCGCGCCAAAGCAGCCGCAGGGCCTCGCGCCAGTTGGTGGCGATGAGGTGGCGAATGGCCGTCACGCTCAACTCGTTTGCCGAAGCCCCGCCAAACACGCGGGCACCCTGGCGCAGCATCAGCGGCAGCAGCAGCAGCTGCACGGGCGTGAGCAGGTGCGTAACCAGCTGTAGCGCGGCGATATTGAGCCGCAGCCGCCAAGCTAGCAGGGCCGCCAGCACGGTGGTGGCCCCAAACAGCGGCACGAGGCCCAGCACCACGCCCAGGGCCACGGTAAGGGCCAGCTGCCCGGGAGCCAGCCCCTGTTTGAGCAGATTCAGCAGGGGGTCGAGCACGCGGCGGCGCAACCAGGAGGCGGGCGGCGGGGGAGTAAGGGGCGGGGGCAAGGGGGTCATGGAGGAGGGGGCGGGCGGGGAAATCCGGCAAGCCCGACCGCGGGCCCTGGCTTGGCCAGGGAGGTTCCGGAAGCGGTTGGCGGGCAGCCGGCAGCCGGCGGTATTTCACCGCCAAAGGTACGGTCGGCCCGGCCTCAGTTGGCGGGCTGGGCGGCGGGTGCCAGCCGGGCCAGCACCCGCCGGAATACGACGCGCAGCCCGAAATAGAGCACGACCACCAGCGGGATGGCCGCCAGCAGCCACAGCAGCAGGGCCCCCAGCTGCGCGCGCCAGAGCAGGCGCCCGGCCGCACCCCACCCTTCGTGGTGAATCAGGCGGCGCAGGCTGCGGAGCGACAGGTGGGCTACCTGATGTCCTTCGCCCATCAGCCAGGCCCCGGCGCGCAGCAGCGGGATGAGCAGCAGCAGCTGGAAAGCACTCATCAAATGGGCCGCCAACTGCATGGCCGCCACGTTCAGGCGCAGGCGCAGAGCCACCGTCACGCTTACCACGGTGGTAATGCCGAAGGTGGGCACCAGCCCAAACACTACGCCCAGGGCCACGGTCAGGGCCAGCTGCCCGGGCGAGAGGCCGGTGCGGAGCAGGTCGACGAACGGGTCGATGAGCCGACGGCGAAACCAGGAGTGCGGCGGCGGAGCCAAAGGCGGCTGGAGGGGCAGCATGGGGCAGGGTCGGGCCACGGCCGGCGGCGTTCGGTCAGCCCGTACCTTTGGGCCGGGCGGAGCACTTGTGTACGCCCGTGCCAGAAAACGTTGCCACCAGGGCATTATGATAAAGTTAGGTTCTGAGGCCGAGCTCCCCGGGCCCTGGTGGCGCGAGCTGCCCATTCTGCTGCACCGCGCGGCCCGCGAGCTGGGCCAGAACGACCCGCTGCGGCTGGGCGCGGCCACGGCCTTCTTCACCTCGTTTGCCCTGCCGCCCATTCTCATCATTCTGGTGCAGCTGCTCAGCTCGCTCTACCCCTCCTCGCTGGTGCGGATGATGCTGCTGGGCAAGGTGAGCAACCTGGTGGGCGCGTCGGCGGCCGGGTTGGTGTCGCAGATTGTGATGAACGTGGCCGACCCCATGCGCAGCCGGCTGGTCACGGTGGTGGGCTTCGGCTTCCTGCTGTTCGTGGCCACCACGCTCTTCACCATCATTCAGCACTCGCTCAACCAGCTCTGGCAAATCCGGCCCAAGCGCGACGCGGGCAAATTTTCGCAGGCGGCCGGCGAGCGGTTGCGCTCGGCGGGGCTGCTGCTGGCCACGGCCTTGCTTACGCTGCTGGCCTTCGGGGCCGATACGGGCCTGAGCCTGTTCGCGGCCAGCATCAGCGACTTCGATGCCACCTTCGCCTACTTCGTGGTGCGGGGCCTCAACGGCCTCATCGCCTGGCTGATTCTGGCGGCCTGGTTCGGCGTTACGTTTCGCACCTTGAGCCTGGCCAAGGTGCCCTGGCGGGCCGTCACGCGCGGGGCAGCACTCACAGCCCTGCTCATTCGGGTGGGCGAAACGGTGCTGAGCCAGCTGCTGGTAGCCCGCGACCTGGGCCCGGTGTACGGCCCGGCCTCCAGCCTGGTGCTGGTGCTGCTGTTCGTGTTCTACTGCGCCATGATTTTCTACTTCGGCGCGGCCTTCACCAAAGCCTACGCCCACCGCATCGGGCTCGATATCCGCCCCAAAAAATCGGCCGTGCGCTACCGGCTGGTGAACGTGGAGGAGTAGCGGGCGAAGGTCGCCCAACCCCAACCGGGCCCGGCGCTCCTTGGTGGAGGCCGGGCCCGGTTGGCTCAGTTCTTTTGCTTAGCATACCCACTGAAGGCGTTTTCGCCGGCACTTTTCGCAACTTTTTCGCCGGCACTTTTCGCAACTATCGGATAATATTGACCAGTTGTCGGACCGAACCGGGCTTTGGTCGGTGCAACTGCCGGGCTCGGCGACGCGCCGGCCCCGGCGGCGGCGACAATTGCTACCTTTCTGGCGCTTCACGGCATCGGTCAGCCCCGGGGAGCGCCCGGTTTTCAGGCCTGCCGCATTTCTAATCATTTCCCGCTATGCTTCATCGCTGCTTTCTGGCCCTGCTGCTGCTCGCCCCGGCGGCGGCGCGGGCCCAAGTCACCCCCATCGTGAGTGGCTGGCTGGTGAACACCACCGGGGCCACCGGCTACAACGGCATTCCCAGCAACGTGCAGCGGGTGCAGTATTCGACCGGCAACGTCTACATCACCTGCACCGGGGTGCCGGCCTACGGCATTGGCCCCTGGCCCGGCAACCCCAACGTAGCCACCAACCAGAACTTCGTGTTCAAAATCACGCGCACGCCCCAGCCCAACCCCGGCGCGGCCACGGCCACGCCCCTGGGCCACACCGGCATCTGGAGCAACGGCGTGAGCATCTTCAACGCCAAGGATGCCATGAGCTACCTCAACCAAGGCGTGTGGAACCAGAACGCCATCGTGGTCGAAGGCCCCAGCTTCGACGCCTGCCTGGGCCATCCGGCCCCCAACGGCGAGTACCACCACCACCTCAACCCCCGCTGCCTCTACAACGACCACGACAGCACCCGCCACTCCCCGCTCATCGGTTTCGCCCTGGATGGCTACCCTATTTATGGGGCTTACGGCTACGCCAGCGCCGCCACGGCCGGGGCCATCAAAAGTATGCGCACCTCCTACCGCGCCCGCGGCATCAGCACCCGCACTACCCTGCCCGATGGCTCGGCGGCCAGCCAGCCCGGCCCGCCCGTGTCGGCCAGCAAGCCCCTGGGCTACTACATCGAAGACTTTGAGTACGTGGCCGGGCGCGGCGACCTCGACAGCCACAACGGCCGCTACGGCGTTACGCCCGAGTACCCGGGCGGCACCTACGCCTACTTCGTCACCCTCAACAGCCAGTACGCCGGGGCCTACCCCTACACGCCCGGGCCAACCTATTATGGCGTGGTACCGGCCGGGGCCACCGGCCCGCAGTCGGGCCACGCCGTGGTGAGCGAGCCCGTGACCACCTACGTCGTGACGGCTACTTTCCTGGCCGCCGGCCTGCAGGTGAGCGTTTACCCCAACCCCGCTGTCGGCCGGCTCACCGTAGCGCCCGAGGGCGGGGTCGCCAACGACCTGCGCGTCGCCCTCTTCGACGCGCTGGGCCGGCCCGCCACCGCCCCGGTGGAGCTGCACCCCTCGGTGCCGGCCGAAGTTGACTTATCCGGGCTGGCGGCCGGGGTGTACTTTCTGCGGGTAGAAGGCGCGGGCGTTTCGGCCACGCAAAAGGTAATGGTCACCCATTAAGCCTGCCCCCGGGCGTTACAGCCGCTCGCGCACCTGTTGCAGCACCCGCTCTACCTCGCTGCGCACGGCGTAGCTGCTGGCCACGTGGTTGTTGTTCATAAAGGTGAAGGCCACCAGGCGGCCGCTTTTGGTGCGCAGGTAGCCGCACACGTTCAGGTTGTTGGTGAGGGTGCCGGTTTTGCCCCACACCCAGGGGCCGGCAGCATCGTGGTAGCGCTTGCGCAGGGTGCCCTGCCCCCCGCCGGCCGCCAGCAGGCTCAGCAGGCGGCGCTCGGGCAGCTCCTGGTGCAGCTTCAGCAGCAGGCCGGTGAGGGTGCGGGGCGTGACGAGGTTGAGCCGCGAGAGGCCCGAGCCATCCACCCACACCACGCGGTCGGGCAAGCCGCCGAGCAGGTTGTGCCGGGCGTAGCGAATCACGCGGGCGCTGCTGAGCGAGTCGCGGTAGCCCACTTTGGTGCTGCACATGAGCAGCAGCTGCTCGGCCAGGAAGTTGTCGCTCACGCGCAGCATGCGCCGGTACAGCGAATCGACCCGCAGCCCGGAGAGCGTGCGAATGGAGTCGGCCCCCGGCCGGGGCCGCCACAGCGCGCCGGTGGTAGCCCGGCGCAGGGTGTCGCCGAGCAGGCGCAGCATCAGCCCGCTGCTGGTCACAAAGGGGGTTTCATCGACCCACTTTTTAGCTGTGGGCAACACGTAGAAGCGGTTTTCGTGGGGCGCGCGCACCACGTGGGTATCCTCGTCGAGCTCGGGCGTGCGCAGGCTGGCGGGGGCCGGCCCCACCAGCGGCCCAAAAAAGCGCGGCAGCACCCGGATGCGCGACTGCGCCGGGCTGGCCGCCGGGCGCGCGCCGCGCACGGGCGGGGGCGGCGGGGTGGCGTAGAAGCGCACGGTGTTGCCGTAAATCGGGAAAGCAGCGCGCTCGGGCTGGAAGTAGTAGCCGTAGTCGTCCCAGGTCCAGCCGGGGCCGTAGGCGGGCACGCAGGCAATGGGGCAGTAGGCGAGGTTGGGCTCGGGGCGCCGGCGCAGGAAGTCGAAAGCGCGGCGGCTGGGCACGTCGCCGTGCAGCAGGGTGGGGTCGCCGGTGCCCTGGAAAAACAGGGTGTCGTGGCGGCTGAAGTAGCGCAGGCTGGGCAGCGAGTCGGCCAGCAGGTGCAGGCCGGCGTAGAGGCTGAACATTTTCATGGTGCTGGCCGGCACGAAGTACTTGGCCTCCTGGTAGCCGTAGAACGGGCGGGTGCTGTCGGCGTAGGCCAGGCTCAGGCCCACCTGGTGCTGGCCTACGCCGACAGCGCCCGGCCGTTCTACGGCTCCCAGGAGGGCAAATACTTCACCCCGGCCAGCACCATGAAGCTGTTCAGCCTCTACGCCGGCCTGCACCTGCTGGGCGATTCGCTGCCCAGCCTGCGCTACTTCAGCCGCCACGACA
>JANXMN010000480.1 GCA_025354605.1 Hymenobacter sp.
GTGATTTGCGACGGGCCGGTGCACCAGTCGGGCCGCAAGCAGGTGGTGTTTGGGGCACGCGGCGACGTGAACATGCGCCTGACGGTGTACGGCCCGCGCCGGCCCCTGCACAGCGGGCACTACGGCAACTGGGCCCCCAACCCCGCCCTGGCCCTGGCCCGCCTGCTGGCCTCAATGGAAGACAGCACCGGCCGGGTGCGCGTGCCGGGTTTCTACGACGACGTGACGCCGCTGAGCGCGGCCGAGAAAACGGCCCTGGCCCAAGTGCTCAACCTCGACGAAACCATCCGGCAGGAGCTGGGCTTCGCGCGGCCCTACGGCGCGGGCCAGTCGCTGGTGGAGCTGCTCAACCAGCCCTCGCTCAATATCAACGGGATGCAGAGCGCCAACGTGGGCACCGCCGCCGCCAACGTGATTCCGACCACCGCCGCGGCCGTACTCGACCTGCGCCTGGTGCCCGGCAACGACGCCCAGCGCCAGGTGCAGAAAGTAGTGCGCCACATGGAGCGGCAGGGCTACTACGTGCTCAGCGCCGAGCCCACCGATGCCGAGCGCGCCCGCTACCCGCTGCTGGTGCGCGTGCAGGCCGAGCCCGGCTACAACGCCCAGCGCACCCGCCTCGACCTGCCCATTGCCCGCCAGATTATCGGGGCCGTGCAAACCACCGTGGCCGAGCCCGTGGTGGTGCTGCCCACCATGGGCGGCAGCTTGCCGCTGTATGTATTTGAGCAACAACTACAAGCTCAGACCATCACGGTGCCCGTGGCCAACTACGACAACAACCAGCACGCCGAAAACGAGAATCTGCGCCTCGGCAACCTCTGGGACGGTATCGAAACCATGGCCGCGATTATGCAGCTGAAGTAGCGGCGGCGGGTTGAGCTGCCGGGACCGGAGCCGGCGATGCGTCGGAAAATTCCGGCTTGGGCCGTCAGCCCCAGGAAGATTTCGCCCGTAAGGAGTTATCAGCAGCGCCGGCGCTGCCAGCTTGCCACCGCCTTACTCCCGCCTATGTCCGTTCCCGCTTATCCGCCCGGCACCGTGCGCGCCCTGCTCGCCACGCCGCACGTTTCCGAGGCCACCCGCGCCGCCGTGCAGGCCCGCCTCGATGCCCCGGCCGCCTACGCGCCGCAGCTGCTGGCCCCCGAAACCTTCGCCCTGCTTGCAGCCGTGGCCGCCCGCTTGCTGCCCCAGCCCGACCGCGCCGACCAGCCCATTGCGCTGGCCCCAGCCGTGGACCAGCGCCTGGCCGAAGGCCGCGCCGACGGCTGGCGCTACGACGCCCTTCCCCCCGACCGCGAGGCCTACCGCCTGGGCCTGGGCGGCATTCAGGAAATTGCGCAGGCGCAGTTTCAGGCTGATTTCATAGCCCTGACCACCGAGCAGCAGGATGCGGTGCTGCGGGCGCTGGCCAGCGGCACCCCGCCCGGCACCACCTGGGAAACGCTGGACGCCGGCCGCTTTTTCGAGGAAATGCTGGCGGAGCTGACCGAAACCTACTACGCCCACCCGCTGGCCCAGGAAGAAATCGGCTACGTGGGAATGGCTGACCTGCCCGCCTGGACGAAAATCGGCCTCAACGAAAAGGAAGACCGGGAGCTGGGATGATGTGCTGATTTATTGATGTGCTAATATGCTGGTTGCCCAGACAACCACCCATTCCTGGCCTGCCAAGCCTGACTTACCACATAAGAATCGCCACGTAAAAAAGCAATTAGCACATCAGCACATTAAGAAATCAGCACATCAATTTATGTCCGACGAAGAAGTAATCGAAGAAGGCGTAATCAACCCCGTGGAGTCCGAAATTCAGGACCCGCTGCTGCGCGCCCTGCTGGCCGACGAGCCGGCAGTAGCTCCCGCACCAGTCGACACGCCGCAGGAGCAGCCCCAGGCCATGGAGCCCGAAGCCGATGAAGTCGACTGCGTGGTGATTGGGCTGGGCGCGGGCGGCGCGCCGCTGCTAGCCCGCCTGGCCCAGGCTGGGCTGAAGGTGGTGGCCCTGGAAGCCGGCCCCTGGCACAACCCTGAAACTGAATTCGCCACCGACGAAAAAGCCCAGGATTTCCTGTTCTGGAACGATGAGCGGCTGGCGGCCGGCGGCGACCCGCTGGCCATGGGCAAGAACAACTCCGGCACCGGCGTGGGCGGTTCGACGCTGCACTACACCGCCTACACGCCCCGCCCGCTGCCCGACGATTTGCACATCCGGCGCGACTTTGGGCAGGGCGAGGACTGGCCCGTGAGCTACGAAGAGCTGGAACCCTATTACAATGAGGTGGAGCGGTTTATTGGGGTGTCCGGCCCCACGCCCTACCCCTGGGGCCCTGCCCGTAGCCAGGGCTACCCGCTGGCCCCGCTGCCGCTCAATAGCGCCGCCCAGCTGATGGTGCGGGGCGCGGAGAAAATGGGCATCCGGACCTCGCCGGCGGCCAACGCGGCGCTATCGGCGCGCTACTACCAGGAGGGCGTGGGCTGGCGCGAGGCCTGCACCAACCGGGGCTTCTGCCAGGCGGGCTGCTCGAACGGGGCCAAGTCGAGCATGGACGTGACGTTTATTCCGCTGGCCGTGAAGCACGGGGCCGACATCCGCCCAAACAGCTTTGTGACGGAGATTGAGCGCGACGCGCGGGGCTACGTGACGGGCGTGGTGTACACCCAGCACGGCGAGCAGAAGCGCCAGCGCTGCCGCCACCTGTTCCTGTGCGGCGGCTCGGTGGAAACCCCGCGCCTGCTGCTGCTGAATGAGCTGGCCCTGACCAGCGGGCAGGTGGGCCGCAACCTCATGGCCCACCCCGGCCTGCAGGTGTGGGGCACCTTTGCCGACGAGGTGCGGCCCAACAAGGGCATCCCCGGCGGCCTGATTTCGCAGGATACCCACCGCCCGGCTGGGGCCGACTTCATCGGCGGCTACCTGCTGCAAAGCATCGGAGTGATGCCCGTGACCTTTGCCGGGCAGGTGGCCCGGGGCCGCAAGCTCTGGGGCCAGCCCCTGCGCGACTACCTGCGCAGCTACAACCACATCGCGGGCATCAATATTCTGGGCGACTGCCTGCCGCACGCCGACAACTTTATGGAGCTGGCCGAGGAGAAGGACGCGCGCGGGCTGCCCAAGCCGCGCCTGCACTTCACCGCCCAGGCCAACGAGCAGCGCATGAACGCCCACGCCGAAAAGGTGATGCGCGGCATCTGGGAAGCGGTCGGCGCTACCGACATCTGGTCGTTTCAGCGCTACGCCCACGTCATTGGCACGGCCCGCATGGGTAAGAGCGGCGACGACGCGGTGGTGGACGCCAACGGCCGCGCCTTCGACGTGCCCAACCTCTACATCTCCGACAATTCGACCTTTCCCAGCGCGCTGAGCGTGAACCCGGCCCTGACGATTATGGCCCTGAGCCTGCGCACGGCGGATAAGTTTCTGGAGCAGCAGCAGCGGAATGGGTAG
>JANXMN010000413.1 GCA_025354605.1 Hymenobacter sp.
CCCGCGCGGTACCACCGTGCCCAGCAGGGCGGCCAGCTCGTTGTCGAGCTCCTTGAGACGCTTGATATCGCCCAGAATCTCGAACATCTCGGTGTCTTCGAGCGGGTGGCGCAGCTTTTCGAGGCACTGGTCGAGCTCGCGTTGCACGTGCACTTTGTTGAGGCGCAGCACGGCGTTGTCGCAGGCCAGCTGGGGCAGGTCGACTTCGTTGAAGACGTAGATTTCCTTGGTGCGCCAGTTGGGGCTGATTTCGTAGCGCTCGGTGGCCAGGTCGGTGATGAGCTGGCGGATGTCCTCGCGCTCGTTCTGGGCCAGTAGGCGGGCATCGGGGAAGCGGCCGGCCAGGAGCTCCTGCCGGCAGAGTTCCCACATCTCGGCGAACAGCGGCACCTGCAGCGGGTACTCGCCGAGCTGGCCCATGAGGTAGCCGGCCACACTCATCTCGGGCTCGATTTCGCGGCCCGCGTACAGCACCAGCAGGCGCAGCACTTCGCGCTCGCACACCTTCAGCATGTCGGGCAGCACCTCATCGTCATCGGCCCGGGCGGGCGCGGCCTGGAAGCTGGAGCCCGCGCCGAGGATTTCGACGGTGGCTTCGGTGCCGCCGTACATGAGCATCTCGGCCTGCTCCTCGTCGCTCATCGGGCGGGCGGGCGGAGCGGACCGGGGGTTGGCGCTGGGCGGGTAGCCGGTGTTGGCGCTGCCCGCGCCCTGGCCGTAGTTGCCGCGGTTGTCGCCCGAGCCGCCGGACTTGCTCTGCTGGCCGGGCGACTTCACCAGCTTGTTATACTCCGTGATGAGCACCTGCTCGTCGATGCCGAAGGTGGCCGAGGTCTGCTGTAGAAACACCTGGCGCTTGATGGCGTCGGGCACTTTGGCGATGCTGTGGAGCACGTCGCGGATAGCTTCGGCCTTTTTCACCGGGTCGTTGCTGGCCTCGCGGGCCACGAGCGTGGTTTTGAAGGCGATGAAGTCCTGGCTCTGGGTTTCGATGTACTCGGTGAAGCGCTGGTCGCCGACTTTGCGGATGTAGGAGTCCGGGTCGTCGCCGTCGGGAAAGAGCACGACGCGCACGTTCAGGCCGCCTTCGAGCAGCAAATCGGTGCCGCGCAAACTGGCCTTGATGCCGGCCGCGTCGCCGTCGTAGAGCACCGTTACGTTTTCGGTGTAGCGCTTGATGAGCCGGATTTGCCCCTCGGTGAGCGAGGTGCCCGACGAGGCCACCACATTCTTGATGCCGCCCTGGTAGAGCGAGAGCACGTCGAGGTAGCCTTCGACCAGGTAGCAAATTTCCTGCGTGCGGATGGCCTGCCGGGCCTGAAACAGCCCGTACAGCACGTCGGACTTGTGGTAAATCTCCGACTCGGGCGAGTTCAGGTACTTCGCCATCTTGTCGTCGCGCTTCAGGGTGCGCGCCCCGAAGCCCACCACCCGGCCGCTGATGTTGTGAATCGGGAACATCACCCGGCCCCGGAACCGGTCGTAGCGCCGGCCAGTGTCTTTGCCCTGGTCGTCGGTTTTGATGACCGTCAGGCCGGTTTTTTCGAGGTATTTCTTGTCGTAGCCGGCCGTTTCGGCGGCTTTCATCAGGTCGTCCCAGCTGTCAAGCGAGTAGCCCAGCTCGAAGGTCTGGATGGTGGTTAGGTTCAGGCCGCGCTCTTTGAGGTAGCCGAAACCAATGCTCATGCCCTCGTCGGAATTAAGCAGCAGGCGGTGGAAGTGGCTTTTGGCGTAGTCGGAAACGATGAACTGCGAGTCGCGCTCGTTCTGCTCGAGCTGCTGCTGGGGCGTCTTCTCCTCCTCCTGGATGTCGATGGCGTACTTCTTGGCCAGGTATTTCAGGGCCTCCACGTAGCTGGTGCCCTCCACGTCCATCACGAACTGCACCACGCCGCCGGCCTTGCCGCAGCCGAAGCACTTGTAGAGGCTCTTGGCCGGGTTCACCGAGAATGAGGGCGACTTCTCGTTGTGGAACGGGCACGGGGCCCACAGATTCTGGCCCTTGCGCTTGAGCTGCACGAAGTCACCGACGACTTCCACAATGTCGGCGGTCTGGATAATCTGGTCAACTAACTCTTTGGGGATGCGGGCCATGGAGGGCGTTATCGGGGCAAAAGGGGCGGGCGACAAAAAAAGAACGTCATGCTGAGCGTAGGCGCAGCCGGAGTCGAAGCATCTCGCGTGCCGCCACTAATTCAATCGTTGGCTACGCCGACTTACAGTTCAACGGTTTTGATTACTACCACACGCGAGATGCTTCGGCTACGCTCAGCATGACGTTCTGGGTTTGCGCATGGCGTTACCTGCAACAAATTTCGCCCTACTTTCTCCCGCGTCCTACCTTTGCCGGGAATAAACTCCGCGCAAGATGCCCGCATACCGTCCCGAAGAAATCGAAAAGAAGTGGCAGGCCCACTGGAAACAGCATAATACTTTCCAGGCCCATAACCACTCCGACAAGCCTAAATACTACGTGCTCGACATGTTCCCCTACCCTTCCGGGGCGGGCCTGCACGTGGGGCACCCGCTGGGCTACATCGCCTCCGACATCGTGACGCGCTACAAGCGCCTGAAGGGCTTCAACGTGCTGCATCCGATGGGCTTCGACTCGTTTGGCCTGCCCGCCGAGCAGTACGCCATCCAGACTGGCCAGCACCCGGCCCTCACCACCGAGCAGAACATCGGCACCTACATTCAGCAGCTCAGCAGCCTGGGCTTCAGTTACGACTGGAGCCGGGAAGTGCGTACTTCCGACGCGAGCTACTATAAATGGACGCAGTGGATTTTCCTCAAGCTGTTCAACTCCTGGTACAACCTCGATACCGACCGTGCCGAGCCCCTCACGAACCTCACCGCCCGCTTTGCCGCCAGCGGCAGCGAGGGCATCCGCGCGGCCGGCGACGACAGCGACCGGCTCAGCTTCTCGGCCGGGCAGTGGCAGCTATTCACCGAAAAGCAGAAGCTGGCCGCCGTGCTCCCCTACCGCCTCGCCTACCAGCAGGACACTTCCGTGAACTGGTGCCCCGGCCTGGGCACGGTGCTCAGCAACGATGAGGTGAAGGACGGTTTGAGCGAGCGGGGAGGCTTCCCCGTCGAGCGCCGCCTCATGCCGCAGTGGAACCTGCGCATCACCGCCTACGCCGACCGTCTGCTCGCCGGCCTCGACCAACTCGACTGGCCCGATGCCGTGAAGGAGATGCAGCGCAACTGGATTGGCAAGAGCATCGGGGCCGAAGTGACCTTCCCGGTGCTTGCCGGCGATGCCCCGGAGATGCACGAAACCGTTTCGGAGACGCGAGAAACACCTTCGGAGATGAGCGAAACACCTTCGGAGACGCAAGAAACACCTTCGGAGATGCCCAAAACACCTTCGGAGCTGCCCGAAACACCTTCGGAGGAAGACAAAACACCTTCGGAGCTGCCCGAAACACCTTTGGAGGGAAGCAAAACACCTTCGGAGGCAGGCAAAACCCTTCCGGAGGGACGCAAAACACTTTCGGAGGCGACTCCTGTCGCAGCCGGCAGCGCGGCGCAGCCGCCCGAAATCAGGGTTTACACCACCCGCGTCGACACCATTTATGGCGCCACGTTCCTGGTGCTAGCTCCCGAGCACGAGCTGGTGGACGTGATTACGACACCCGGCCAGCGCGCGGCAGTGGACGAGTACATCGCCGCCACCAAGCGCCGCTCGGAGCGCGACCGCATGGCCGATGCCAAAACCGTGTCGGGGGTGTTCACCGGCGCGTACGCCCGGAACCCGGTGAACAACGAGCCGGTGCAAATCTGGCTGGCTGATTACGTGTTGGCCGGCTACGGCACTGGCGCGGTAATGGCCGTGCCCAGCGGCGACCAGCGCGACTACCTCTTCGCCCAGCATTTCGGCCTGCCCATCCCGGCCATTTCTGATGCCCAGCAGGGCCTCGACCAGCAAGCCGACCCCACCAAGGAAGGCC
>JANXMN010000421.1 GCA_025354605.1 Hymenobacter sp.
GCTGAACTTATCGAAGTATCTCTACCGGTAAAGCAAGTCTTTATCCTCGTGGTTGATATGCTTCGACTTCGCTCAGCATGACGTTCTGTTTCTATTGACGACGACTACTTAAAATCCACCAGCTCCACCTCGAAGCGCAACACGGCGTTGGCCGGAATGTCGGCCCCGGCCCCGCGAGGACCGTAGGCCAGCGGTGACGGAATGAGCAGCACCGCCTTGCTGCCCTTGTTGAGCATGGCAATGCCTTGGTCCCAGCCCGCAATTACCTGGCCCACGCCGAGCGTAAAGGCGAAGGGTTCGTTGCCGTGTTTGGCGGTCGAATCGAATTCTTTGCTGGTCGTGAGCACCGTGCCCCGGTAGAGTACGCGCACCGTTTGCCCCTTTTTGGCGGGCAAGCCGGCACCCAGCTTCTTGATGATGTAGTACGTGCCGCCGGGGGTTTTCTTAGCGGTGGCCTTGTTCTTTTTCAGGTAAGTCTGAATGATGGCATTGTCGGTGGCGAGCTGCTTGGCAGCGAGCTGGACATTCTTTTTCTCCATCTCGGCCTGCAGCTTGGCTATGCGGGCCTTCATCTGCTCCACGGTCAGCAGCTCGCGGGCGCTGGCAAATACCAGCAGCGTATTACCGGCCTTCTTAACAAAGGGCGGCACCGGCTGCTGAAACGTACGGGCGAAAACCGTGTCGGCCGGAAAGCGGAACACGGCGCTGTCGCCGGGGAGCAGCAGGCCTAGGGCTTCCTCCAATCCGCCGCGGGTGGGCTTCTCGGGCAGCAGTATGGGTTGCGGCAAGGGCTGCATCCGGCGCGAGCTCATCAGCACTGAGTCGCGCCCGGTGCGGAATTCCATGAACACGGTGAGCACCTGGCCCACGCGGCTGGGATAGGGCGGGTCGGTAGGCGCGGGGGCGTGGGGTTGGTATTTGCCCGTCGCGTCGGCCCGAAACAGGCGGTACTCGGTGCCGGAGGGAAGGCGGGTGAAGGCGGCGGCCGGAGCTTGCGCCCGGGCAGCCGGCAGGCCAGCTACCAGGGCCAGCAATGCACCCCACAGAAAATGTCGCATGAAAAAGGAATAGGGTTGAAACAAAGGCAAGTAGGTGTTAGCGCACGCCCACCACCACCACTTCGAAAACCAGGTCGGTGCCGGGCGGCACAATGTAGCGGTTGTCGTCGTCGGGGTCGTGTACACCCTTGGCGGCGTAGCCCAGCGCGGCCGGAATCCAAATGCGCGCGCGCGAGCCCACGGGCAGTAGCGCCGTCACCTCATCGAGCCCGGCAATGACCTCACGCCGCCCTACCCGGAACTTGAGCAGGCCGCCCTGCGCCGAAGAAGCGTCGAATATGTGGCCATCGGGCAGAAAGGCCGTGTAGCTCATCACCACGCGCTGCCCCGGCTGCGGCAGCGCCCCGCTACCCCGCACATGAAAAACATAGTGTACGCCGCTAGCTGTCCGCTGTGTTACCAGTTGCGCCGTATCGGGCGGGAGTGGGGGCAGCGTCTGAGCATCAGCCGCCGGGGATGCAAGCAGCCCGAAGCAGGCAAGCAGGCTTCCGGCGAGCAGATGGTACCAGCGGAATGACCTCATGGCCTCGTGGGGAAAGGACTACAGCACGTCGAGCACTTCCACGTCGAACATCAGCGCCGCATCGGGCGGCACCACGGTCGTGTTCGTATTAGGGTCGGCCGAGCCGGAGGTCCCGTAGGCTAAGCGCGAAGGCAGCAGCAGCAGCTTGCGGTCGCCTTTGCGCATCAGCAGCAGGCCTTCGGAAAAGCCGGCTACCAGTCCGCTGCCCGCCGTAAACACGGCGCAGCCACAGAGTGAATGATTATCGGCGGAGTTATCGAAAATAGCTCCCTGCGGGAAGCGCGAGTTGCCGTACGAAGCCGGATAGCCCGTCGAGGACGGGTGGGCACCGTTGCTCAGGAAACGGCCCACATACTTTATGCGCACCTGCCGGCCTACGGTGATGAGGTCGCCGGTACCGTCGGTAGTGCCGACCACGTAAAGCCCAGAGCTGGTACGGGCCGCCCGGTTGAAGAGGTTGTTGCGCTTCAGATAATGCTGAATCGTGTCCTCATCGATTTGATTTATCTGGTCCTGGTGTTCCTGAAGCTGCTTTTGCAGGGTGGTTTGCGAGTTGCAACTCCAGATGGCCGGGGCCGTCAGCAGCAGGCTGCTGGCTAATATCCAGTGGCGCGCACGGAGCAGAGAAATAGTCATGAGGCAAAAGACAAAAGCGAGATTCCGGCCAGCGGAGGCTCGGGCCGTCGCGCCGCGCCGCCTGTTGGCCGGAATCAAGAGAGAGAATAAACGATTATTGGATACCGACCAGTTCCACTTCGAAACGCAGCGGGGCGTTGGCCGGAATGTCAGCACCCGCACCGCGCGGGCCGTAACCCAGCGGCGAGGGAATCAGCAGAATAGCTTTGCTGCCCTTGTTGAGGCGGATAATGCTGTCGTCCCAGCCCGGAATCACCTGGCTCAGGCCAATGGGGAAGTCAATCGGGTGGCCCTGCTTGTCCGACGAGTCGAACATCTTACCGCTGAGCAGGGTGCCCATGTAGTTCACGCTCACCACCTGGCCGGCTTTAGGCATAGCGCCGGAGCCGGGCTTCAGCACCTGATAATACACGCCCAGGGGCGTTTTCTGCAGGTTCAGGCTGTTTTTCTTACCGTACTCTTCGATGATGGCGTTGTCCTTCTTCAGCTGGGCTGCTACGGCCGGGGTCGCGAGCATGGTCTTCAGCGACTCCTGCTGGGCATCAACCTGCTTCTGGAAGTCGGGCGCGGCCATGCGCTTCTTAATCTGGGCGGCCATCGAGCGCTTCTGCAGCTCGGGCTCCATCGCTTTTTCTTCTTCCGGGGTGGCCAGCTTGGACGTGGTCGACACGAACATCTGCACGTAGGTGCCGCCGCGCTTGAGGAAGCCCGGCACCTTCTGGCCCGACTTGGGCTTGATGAGCGAGTCGACCTGGAAGCGGAACACGCCGCTGTCGCCGGGTTGCAGCAGCGACAGGGCCTCGTCGGGCATGCCTTTCTGCTTCACTTCCTGCAGGGGCATGGGCACGGCCATCCCCATATCGGTGCGGGTGTTTTGCAGGACCGAGTCCTTGCCGGTGCGGTATTCGGTGTAGCCCACCAAGAACTTGCCCACCCGGTCTTTGTAGGTCGGGTCGCCGTCGGGGCCGAGCTCGCGGCGCTCGTATTTCCCGCCTTCTTTCTTATAAATCTTGTATTCGATGCCAGACTTGGTTTTGGCAAAGTCACCGTCGGCTTTGTTGCAGGCGGTGAGGGAAGCGAAGCTCAGCACACCGGCCGCCAGGGCCAGCTGCCGCGCAGAGCGGGAGGAAAAACGCATGAAATTAAAAAAGGTGAAGGGTCAGAAACGGTGTAAAGTTACACCACGGGCGGCGCTACGGCGGCGGGTACACCCGTCAGCTGCTCCTTATACTCGGGCAGGATACCCAAGAAGCGGTCGACGGTTGCATTAAGGGGGTCGTAGCTGATGCCGCCAGCGGCGTTGTGGTGCCCGCCGCCATCGAAATGCCGGCGCGAGAAGTCGCTCACCGAGAAGCTGCCCACCGAGCGGAACGAGATTTTTACGGCCACGCCGCGGTCGATGAACACGGCCGCAAACACGATGCCCTCAATGCTGAGGGCGTAGTTTACCAGGCCTTCGGTATCGCCGGTTTTGCTTTGGTACTGGCGCAGCTCGTCCTGCGTGATGGCGATGTAGGCCGTGTTGAACGCGCGGTTCACCACCAGCTTGTCCTTCAGAATGAAGCCCAAGAAGCGCAGGCGGATTTCGGAGTGCGAGTCGTAGATGCGGCGATGCACAGCCGAGAGGTCGATGTTCACCTTGAGCAATTCGGCGATGATGAGGTGCACATTGCGCGAGGTGCTGGGGTGGCGGAACGAGCCGGTATCGGTCATGATGCCCGCGTAGAGCGCCTCGCCGATGCCTTTGGTAATGAGGTCCTGGTGGCCCAGGTCGCGGATGATTTCGAAAATCAGCTCGGCCGTGGCTGCCGCCGTGGGTACTGAGAAGACGATGTCGGCAAAGTCCTCGGGTTGTTGGTGGTGGTCGACGAGCACCTTGGTGCCGGAAGCCTGGCGGATGTACTCGCCCAGCTCGTTAATGCGGCCCAGACAGCTGAAATCGAGGCAGCAGATGACCTCGGCGCGGGCAATGAGGTCACGCACCTGCCGGTCGTTCTGGCGCTTGTCGTATACCACTACCTCCTCGTTGCCCTCCATCCAGTTCAGGAAGGCAGGATAATCCGACGGTGTCACGACCGTGACGTGGTGGCCTCGCTGCTTGAGGTAGCCCGCCCAGGCCAGCGAAGACCCCAGCGCGTCGGCGTCGGGCTTGTGGTGGGTGGTGATGACAACCTGCTTGGGCTGCGCCAGCAACGCCTGCAGGGCGGAAATGGAACTAGACATCGACAACTGAAAGGGTCCAGAATGAAGGCGGACCGGTGACTTACAAAGATTTGGCCCGCAAAAGTCGGAAGAAATCTTCTCTTAACAGCGCCGCCCGCCGAGAAGGTTCGGGGAAAGCCGCTGAATCGGCCTGCCGACCCGTTCAACGGCGGCCGCAGGCTTTGTTCTTACTTTTGCACTTCAATTCATTTTCAACTCAACACTTTTCGTCCTCCAATGGCCACCAACCGCACGTTCACGATGATTAAGCCCGACGCCGTTAAGGACAACCACATTGGTGGTATCCTCGGCATGATTGAAGCGGGCGGTTTTCGCATCGTCGAACTCCAGAAAGTATCCCTCACGCCCGAGCGCGCCGGCCAGTTCTACGCCGTGCACAAGGAGCGTCCCTTTTACAACGACCTCGTGCAGTACATGTCGAGCGGCCCCATCGTAGCCGCCATCCTGGAGAAGGACAACGCCGTGGCTGATTTCCGCACCCTCATTGGCGCGACCAACCCGGCCAACGCCGAGGAAGGCACCATCCGGAAGAAGTACGCCAAGAGCATCGAAGCCAATGCCGTGCACGGCTCCGACTCCGACGAGAATGCCCAGATTGAAGGCGACTTCTACTTCAGCAAGTAGTCGTTTGCCCGGCTGAGCTTGCGCATCACCTTGTCACGGCCGAACGAGTCGGTATAGATAGGAAGCTTGGTAAGCCTAGTATGATAAGCGTTTTGACCAAGAAAAAGCCCGCTCTGCGCATGCAGAACGGGCTTTTTCTTTATACCAAAAACAGACTGATTTTATACCAATCTTGTATCGCTGAGCTTAGTATCAGGCTTGCTCCATCGTCAGCAACGATTCGGCGGGCACGGTGGCCGCGGGCTGCACGGTGTGCTTGTGGCGGAAGAACACCACGAATAGCACCGCGATAACGAGCGAGTAGGCCGCAAACGAGAGCCAGATGCCGTGCCAGTCCTTGGTGCCGTCGGCGAGGGTGAAGTAATGCTGAATAACGAGGCCGCTGATGGAGCTGCCCAGCACGGCCCCGAAGCCGTTGGTCATCATCATGAACAGGCCCTGGGCGCTGGCCCGGATTTCGGGCGCGGTCTGGGTTTCGACGAACAGCGAGCCCGAGATATTGAAAAAGTCGAAGGCCATGCCGTACACGATGCACGAGAGCACAATCATCCACAGGCCAGGGCCGGGGTTGCCGAAGGCAAACAGCCCGAAGCGCAGCACCCAGGCCAGCATGCTGAACAGCATCACCTGCTTGATGCCGAAGCGCCGCAGAAAGAACGGAATGGCCAGGATGAACAGCGTTTCCGAAATCTGCGAGATGGACATGATAATGGCCGGATACTTCACGGCCACGGTTGTCTTGTAAGCAGCCACGCCTTCGAAGTCGTGCAGGAAGGTATCGCCGTAGGCGTTGGTGAGCTGCAGGGCCGCGCCGAGTAGCAGCGTGAACAGGAAGAAGGTGGCCATCTTCGGGTCGCGGAACAGCAGGAAAGACTTCAGGCCCAGCGCATCGGTGAGGGTTTTGCTGTCGCTGGCTTTGAGCTGGGGCGGGCAGGCCGGTAGTGTGAACGAGTACAAGCCTAGCACAAAGGCCGCGCCGGCGGCCACGTAGAACTGGCTGGCCGAGGTTTCGATGCCCAGCAAGCTCACCGTCCAGAGCGCCACGATGAAGCCGATGGTGCCCCACACCCGGATGGGGGGGTAGGCCGTCTGCACGTCGTGGCCCTCTTTTTTCAGCACCGAGTACGACACGGCGATGGATAGGGCCAGCGTGGGCATGTAGAAAATCATATTCAGCAGCATCACCCAGAACATGGTGCCGGGGTCGCGGACCATGGGCACGGTACACAGCACGATGCCGCCCAGGATGTGCAGCACGCCGTAGAGCTTTTCGGCATTCACCCACTTATCGGCCACGATGCCCATAAGCGAGGGCATGAAGATGGCGGCGATGCCCATGGTCGAGAAAATGGCTCCGAACTGCGCGCCCGACCAATGCTTGTTCTGGAACCAGTACGCCCCGATGGTTAACAGCCACGAGCCCCAGATAAAGAACTGGAGAAAGCTCAGCAGGGTGAGACGCAACTTCGTATTCATGCGGCAACAGTTTTAAAATAAGAACAGGGTGGGAAATTTGCTGCGAAAGATACATTACCGGCTGCCAGAAATAGCAAGCTTTCGGTTGCCCTGCTGATGCAAGCCGGCTTTGTCAGATAAGGCAAATTGCCCGGCCGGGGCCAGGGGTTTCCCGAAAAGCGGCTTCCACGAAGCACAAAAAAGCCCTGACCAGCGTGGTCAGGGCTTTTGCAGCGGCTCAGGTTCCTGCCGAAGCAGGACACAGGGGCAATTACCTAGGCCACGTAATCGGGCGCGAACGAGCCGGCGGGCTGGCCGTCGGCGGTGGGGTAGTCGGTGTAGCCGTCGGCGAAGCCGTTGGGGCCGGGCGCGTAGTAGGTAGCCTGGTCGCTCTCGGCCAGGGGCAGGCCTTTTTCGAGGCGCTCTACCAGGTCGGGGTTCGAAATGAAGGGCCGGCCAAGGGCCACCAGGTCGGCGCGGCCGTTCAGAGCCGCGTCAATCTGGGCTACTGTGGTGTAGCCGCCGCTCAGAATGAGCGTGTTGGTGAATTTGGCGCGGATGATATCGACAGTGGCGGCAGGCACGGCCGGTGCGCCCATGCTGGCGTGGTCGACGAGGTGCAGGTAGACGAGGCCAATTTTTTGTAGCTCCTCCGCCAGGTAGGCGTAGGTTTCGTCAATCTCGGGATAAGTAGCCATGTCGTTGAACACGCCCCAGGGCGAAAGGCGAATGCCGGTGCGCTCCTTGCCAATGGCGTCGGCTACGGCCTGGGCTACTTCGAGCACGAAGCGGGCGCGGTTCTGCACGCTGCCGCCGTACTGGTCGGTGCGCTGGTTGCTGGCTGGGTTCAGGAACGCCTCCAGCAAGTAGCCATTGGCTCCGTGCAGCTCCACGCCATCGAAACCGGCTTCGAGGGCCAGCTTGGCGCTGCGCACGAACTCATCGCGCACCTTGGCTACCTCCTCGGTGGTGAGGGCGCGGGGGGTGGGCTGGTCCTGCATCTGCTGCTGGTCGGTCCACATCTGGCCTGCGGCGGCCACGGCCGAGGGGGCAACGCCTTCGGCACCTGCGGGCAGGTTGAGGGCATGGAACACGCGGCCGGCGTGCATGAGCTGCACGAAGATGTGGCCGCCGTGGTGGTGTACGGTTTCGGTGACGCGCTGCCAGTTGGTGGCCTGCTCCTGGTTGAAGAGGCCGGGAATGCGGGCGTAGCCCAGGCCATCGGCCGAGGGCGAAGTACCTTCGGTGATGATGAGGCCGGCCGTGGCGCGCTGGCGGTAGTATTCGGCCATCAGCTCGTTGGGCACGTTGCCCAGGGCGCGGCTACGCGTCATGGGGGCCATTACGAGGTGGTTGGTGAGGGTGAGGTTGCCCAATTTGGCGGGCGTGAATGCGAGGTTAGCCATAAGAGAGAAAGCCGCGGTGCGTTGGGCCACGGTGGGGGATTGATGAAACGCGACTAAAAAGCAGGTAGGTACACGAATTGTTTACGGGCTGCCGCACCTTGCAGTTGGAAAAAATAAAAAAGGCCCGTCTCGCGTACGAGACGGGCCTTTCCAGGCTCAGCCAAAAAATGACCGGGGTGACTTAGCCGGCGTAGGCGGCGGCGAAGCGGCGGTTCACCTCCTCCCAGTTGATGAGGTTGAAGAAGGCCGCGATGTAGTCGGGGCGCTTGTTCTGATACTTGAGGTAGTAGGCGTGCTCCCACACATCGAGGCCCAAGATGGGCATGCCCTTGCAGCCCGACTCGGGCATGAGGGGGTTGTCCTGGTTGGGGGTGGAACAAATTTGCACCGAGCCGTCGGACTGCTTGCACAGCCAGGCCCAGCCCGAGCCGAAGCGCGTGGTGGCAGCTTTGGTGAATTCCTCCTTGAACTTGTCGAACGTGCCGAAGGACTTGGTGATGGCTTCGCCGGCCGCGCCGGTAGCCGGGCCACCGCCGTTGGGCGACAGGATGGTCCACCACAGCGAATGGTTCCAGTGGCCGCCGCCGTTGTTGCGCACGGCCACGGGGGCCTTGCTGATGTTGTGCAGGATTTCCTCCAGCGACTGGTTTTCCATTTCAGTGCCCGCGACGGCCGCGTTCAGGTTGGTCACGTAGGCCTGGTGGTGTTTGGAGTGGTGAATTTCCATCGTCTGTGCGTCAAACGTGGGCTCCAGCGCATCATAGCTGTAGGGGAGCTTAGGCAGTTCAAAAGCCATAAGTGAAAAGAGTTAGAAGAGTGAGGGTAAGAGAATGAGGGTTGGATGGGAAGTACGAATGAAACTGGTGCCGAACCCCGATGGTTGCGTCCGGCCCAGCCGCAGTGCGCCAAAAGTAGATTATTTCCGCTTCATATTGAAAAAATCGCGCATCAGCTGGGCGCAGGCTTCCGCTTGCACACCGCCGCGCAGCTGGGTGCGGCGGTGCAGTAGTGCCCCGTGCCGCCGGAAGCCCACCTTCGGCTCGTCGGCACCGAACACTACGGCCCGCAGCTGGGCCCAGTAGCTGGCCCCGGCGCACATCACGCAGGGCTCGATGGTGACGTAGAGCGTGCAGTCGGCCAGGTATTTATTGCCGAGGTAGTTAGCGGCCGCCGTCAGGGCCAGCATTTCGGCATGGGCCGTTACGTCGCGCAGGCGCTCGGTCTGGTTGTAGCCGCGCCCGATAATCTGGTTTTCGAATACCACCACGGCCCCGATGGGAATCTCATCGGCCGCCAGCGCCTTGGCGGCTTCGGCCAGCGCCTGGTGCATGAAATAGTCGTCGGGGCCGTCTGTCATTGCGAGTGGAGCGAAGCGGAGCGCGGCAATCCGTCCCATAAAAGCGACCAGCCATCCAGCCATCAGTTATGACAAACTTAAATCAAAAGCCCCGGCACTGCGCAGTGCCGGGGCTTGTCACAACTAAAAGCTGGTCGCTTTTACAGGACGGATTGCCGCGCTCCACTTCGTTGCGCTCGCAATGACAATTGCTTCCTCATTTCTTCACCTTGAGGGTAATCGCCCCCATCGTGGCCTGCGCGATGGGTTGCCACTGGGCCTGCTCCTCGGCCGGGGCCACGAAGGTGAACACGAACAGCTGCTCGCCCTCGATGGCGTACTGCACGGCCTGATATTTTTTGATGGGTGCCAGCTGGCTGTTGCGGCGCGCATCGGAAAGCGTCGACACGAATTCGAAATAGATGAAATCGCGCCCGTTCACGGTGCGAATATCCTCTTTCAAAAAATCGACTTTGGTGTAGAGGCGCTGGATGCTGGCTTTGTAAATCTTGAGCAGCACGCCGTAATCGAAGCTTTCGAAGGTGGTGGGGCGCACGGCCACGCTGTAGTCGATGCGCCCGCTGGGGTTGGTGTACACGGCCAGCGGCTTGCGTGGCGAGGGGTACTTAACAGCGATGCCATCGTCGGGCAGCGGGGTGAAGCCCTGCGGTACGCCCACCGACAGGGTCGGGGCTAGCTTCACGGTGGTGAGCTTGGGCTTGGGGGCGAAGGCCGTCAGGCTCAGTAGCAACAGCAGGAGCGCAGGGAGTTTCATAGCGGGGCGGGGAAAGTTGAGGGGGTAGAGCAGTACAAAAGAACGTCATGCTGAGCTTGCCGAAGCATCTCTACCGCAATAGTAAATAATTACTTATTGCAGTAAAGATGTTTCGGCAAG
>JANXMN010000439.1 GCA_025354605.1 Hymenobacter sp.
CCCACTTCCTGGGCCACGCGGGTTACTTCGCCGGCAAACAGGTTCAGCGAGTCCACCATCTGGTTCAGGTTCTGCTTCAGCTGCAGGAATTCGCCCTTAACGTCTACCGTGATTTTCTGCGAAAGGTCGCCTTTTGCTACGGCGGTTGCTACGTTGGCAATGTCTCGTACCTGCACGGTGAGGTTCGAGGCCATGTTGTTCACATTGTCGGTCAGGTCTTTCCAGATACCGCCCACGTTGGGTACTGATGCCTGGCCGCCGAGCTTACCCTCGGTGCCTACTTCCTGGGCCACGCGGGTTACCTCGCTGGCGAATACGTTCAGGTTGTCAATCGTTTTGTTGATGGTTTCGGCCATCAGCTTGAAGTCGCCCGACACCGGAATCTGGAAGCTCTCGTCCAGGTTGCCCCGGCTGATGTTCTTCAACACCTTGCCCACTTCGAGTACCGGCACGGCAATGCTATCCACCAGGCCGTTGATGTTGTTCACCATGTCGCGCCAGAAGCCAGCGGCGTTGTCGGCCGAAGCGCGGGCTTTGAGGTTGCCCTCCACACCGGCCACTTTCGAGATGCGCGACACCTCGCCGCCCACGCCGGCAATCATGTCCACCATCGAATTGTAAGCTTCGGCGATTTCGGCGAAGATGTCGTCGTTCTGCTTGGTGAGCCGCACCGACACGTCGCCCTTCTTAAAGGCATCGAGCGCATAAAGCACCCGGTTCAGCTGGTCGTTGACGTAGCCGGGGTCCTGCGTGTCAATCGACCCGCGCTCGCCGCCGCGCTTACGCGTCAGGTCGTTGTTGGTGCGTATCACGTCCAGGGCCGATACGGCACCGGAATCGGGCATTTCAGTCGACATGCCGGCCGGAGCGGCGGCCGCGGCCGGGGGGGCCTTGGGTTGCGTAGTCTTGGAAGTGGCCATATAAAGTAAGGAACGAATCGGGCGGGTGAGGAGGGGCAGGATTGGGCCGCGAAGTACGGGCGCGGAAGCCGGACAACCAAAGGTAAGCGAACCGTAATAAGGAGGAGCGGGGGCGCTAAAATGGGTCTCGCCGTGCCGCCCCAAACGAAAGGTGCGCTGGGAGGTTGCACGGTTGGCCGAAATATTCCGACATCTTTGCGCCCGCTTTCAACTTTTCGCGGCGGTGCCCCGTTTTAAAAGGCCCGGGCCATTTTGGCCACTGCTCTCCTCCCCTGCTCACATGGTTAAGAACTTAGTTATCGTCGAATCGCCCGCCAAAGCCAAAACCATTGAGGGCTACCTTGGGCAAGACTTTGTGGTGCGCTCCAGCTACGGGCACGTCCGCGACCTGCCCAAGGATAATAATGCCATCGATATTGCCAATGGTTTCAAGCCTACTTACGTGGTGTCGCCCGATAAGCGCGAGCTGATTGCCCAGCTGAAAAAATTATCGAAAGAAGCCGAAACCGTGTGGCTAGCCAGTGACGATGACCGCGAAGGCGAAGCTATTTCCTGGCACTTGGCTGAAACGCTGAACCTGCCCGAGGCGAAGACGCGCCGCATCGTGTTCCGCGAAATTACCAAAAACGCCATCCTGGCCGCCATCGCTGACCCGCGTACGGTGAACCAGGACTTGGTGAATGCGCAGCAGGCCCGCCGCGTGCTCGACCGCCTCGTGGGCTTCGAGCTGAGCCCCGTGCTCTGGAAAAAGGTGAAGCCCGGCCTGAGCGCCGGCCGGGTTCAGAGCGTGGCCGTGCGGCTAGTAGTGGAACGCGAGCGCGAAGTGGCTAACCATCTTTCGGCCAGTGCTTACCGCGTGGTGGCCCGCTTCGATGCCGGGCGCGGCGCCGTGCTGGAGGCCGAACTGCCCACTCGTTATAAGGTACGCGCCGAAGCGGAGGCATTTTTGGAGCGTTGCGTAGGGGCTTCGTATCGAATCGAAAGTCTCGACAAGAAGCCCGGCAAACGCAGCCCGGCCGCGCCGTTCACCACCTCGACTCTGCAGCAGGAAGCTTCGCGCAAACTGGGCTTCTCGGTAGCGCAGACCATGAGTGTAGCACAGAAGCTGTACGAAGCCGGTAAAATTAGCTACATGCGGACGGACTCCGTGAACCTGTCGGGCGAGGCCCTGGCGGGGGCGCAGGCGACCATTACGGCTGCCTACGGCGCGGAATACCACCATACGCGCACGTTCAAAACCAAATCGGCTTCGGCCCAGGAGGCGCACGAAGCCATTCGCCCCACGGATTTCAGCGCGGTGAAAGCCGGCTCGGATGCTTCGGAGCAGCGGCTCTACGACCTTATCCGCAAGCGGGCCATGGCTTCGCAGATGGCGGAGGCGGTGATTGAGCGCACGACGGCCGTGATTGGCATCAGCACGCAGCCGGGCGTCACGCTGTCGGCTACGGGCGAGGTGATTACGTTTGAGGGCTTCCTGAAAGTGTACGCTGAAAGCAAGGATGACGAGGATGAGGACGACGCTAAAGACGGCGAATCGAGCTTTTCGCGCGGCCTGCCGCCGCTGAGTGTGGGCCAGGACCTGCCCTTGCAGCGCCTGAGCGCCACGGAGCGGTTTTCGTCGCCCCCGGCGCGCTACACCGAGGCTTCGCTGGTGAAGAAGCTGGAGGAAATGGGCATCGGCCGGCCTTCGACTTACGCCCCCACCATCAGCACGGTGCAGAAGCGCGGCTACGTGGAAAAAGATACCCGCGAGGGCAAGGAGCGCAAGTTCCACGTGCTGACGCTGGATGCCAATGCCGTCAATACCGAAGTTAAAACCGAGAACTACGGGGCTGAGAAAGCCAAGCTGTTTCCGACGGATACGGCCATGGTCGTGAACGACTTCCTGGTGGCCCACTTTCCCACGATTGTCGACTTTCAGTTCACGGCCAAGGTGGAGGACGAGTTTGACCAGATTGCCAACGGCCACGAGGACTGGACGAAGATGCTGACTGGCTTCTACAGCAAGTTCCACGCGACCATCGAGGCCGGGCAGGACATCGACCGCAGCACCGTGGGCGCGACCCGCGAGCTCGGCACGCACCCCGAAACCGGCGAGCGCATCTCGGCCCGCCTGGGCAAATACGGCCCCTACGTGGCCCTGGGCGACACCGAAGGCGAGACCAAGCCTGCCTATGCCAACCTGCGCAAGGGCCAGTTCATCGAGAGCATCACGCTCGAAGATGCGCTGGAGCTTTTCAAGCTGCCCCGGGTGGTGGGCGAGTTCGAGGAAAAGGCCATGACGGCCGCGCTGGGCCGCTTCGGCCCCTACATCCGGCACGACAGCAAGTTTTTCTCCCTCACCAAGGAGCAGGACCCGCACACTATCAACGCCGAAGAAGCCGTGACCCTGATTGAGCTGAAGCGCAAAACCGACGCTGAGCGCCTCATCAAGTCCTTCGCCGAAAACCCCGATATTCAGGTACTCAATGGCCGCTTCGGCCCCTACATCGTGGCGGGCAAGAAGAACGTGAAGATTCCCAAAGGCGAAGAGCCCACCGAGCTGACGTTGGAGCGCTGCGTTGAATTGGCTGATGCCACGCCCGACAAGCCTGCCAAGGGTGGTCGGTTCGGCAAAAAAGCGGCGCCGGCCAAGGAGGAAAAGGATTCCGATGCCCCGGCCAAAAAGGCTGCTAAAGCGGCGGCGGCGAAGAAACCGGCAGCGAAAAAGAAAGCCGCCGCAAAGAAGCCAGCCACGAAAACGGCGGCCGCTAAAAAGCCCACCGCCAAGGCAAAATAATCAGCAGCAACTCCCGTTGAAGCCCGAGCAAAAGAGCCCGCGCCCCGCGGGCTCTTTTTCATTTGCGCCGGGCTAATGCTTTTACTTCCTTCCGTGCTGTGGCTAAGTGCCGCCACGCTATGCAGCTTCGATAATCCTGGCCCCGCGACAGCTCCGCAGCGGCCCGACGGCTTGGTTTATGCTTGGCAGTTAGGGCCGGCAGCGGTGGTTCAGGCCCTGGCCGTCCGGTTTCCGGTCCCGCCGGGCTGTCGGCGCGTGGCGGTAGCGGCCGGCAGCTGGGGCGAGTGGCTACGCTGGCTGCCGCTGCGCCCGGTGGGCACCAAAGCCCGGCTCTTCAATGGCCAGTTGAAAGACCGGCAGGACGTGGTCGCCGCCGTGGTCGACATCGACGTGCCGCCGCAAGACCTGCAGCAGTGCGCCGATGCCGTGATTCGCCTGCGGGCCGAGTACGTGTTCAGCCACAACCCCAATCAGGTGCATTTCCATCTCACTACGGGCTACGATTTTTGGTTTTCTGATTTCGTAGCCGGCCGCACCTTCCGGGTGGCGAACAAGGAAGTGCGGCCCGCCTCCCGGCCGGCCGAAGCGCCCACCCACGCCGCGCTGGCCCGCTACCTGGTGCCCACGTTTGGCTACGCAGGCACGCTCTCGCTGAGCCGGGAGCTGCGCCCGGTACCGCTGGTGCAGGTGCAGCCCGGCGACGTGCTCATTCACGGCGGCGCGCCCGGCCACGCCGTGCTGGTGCTCGATGTGGCCGAGAACCCGTCCTCACACCGAAAATACATGTTATTGGCCCAGAGCTATATGCCGGCTCAAAGCATCCATTTGCTGCGCAATACCGATGATGTGCGGCTGGGAGCATGGTTCGAAGTTCGGTTCGAGGTGGAGGTGGTGCGCACGCCGGAATGGGAGTTTGGAAGCGATGAGGTGAAGCGGTTTTAAAGGAATTCACTGGCTGATGTTGGCCCCAATTGTTTCAAAACCGGAGCCCTACTTGCAGCCCCGGCCACAGGCGGGTGCGCGACTGGGCCCCCGCCGTGTTGATAAGCAGCAGCTGGTTGGCCCCAAAATCCCACTGGGGCTGGTGGTCGTTGCTCCAGGCGATGGCCAGGTTGAGCGTAGGTGCTACTACGAGCTGCAAATGGCCCTGCCGCTCAATTTGCCAGGCCACCGCCGGGCGCAGCTGCGTGAGCAAGCGGGCATCGATGGTTTCGCTGCTGGAGCTGTTGGGGTTGTCGGTGGTGCCGGCCAGGGTCCATTGCAGGGCGTCGAGGCTGAAAGTGAAGCGACCGTGGGGCAGCCCGGCGGTGCCAATACCAAACCCGCCGGCCCACTGCACCCGACTGCCAAACGGCTCGGCTGAGGCTCCAAGCAGGGTGTAGTAGCGCCGCACACCCAACTTCAGCACGGCGTTGAGCGGCAGGGTTTCGCTGGCCCACACCTCGCCATGCAGGTAGCCGTGCCGCACGATGTTGATGATGCCCAGGGATACGCCGTCGACCGAATCGGCGATGTTGATGAGCCCGAACTGAGCCCCGTGCACGTGGCGGGCCACGTTCACCAAGCCAAACTGGGCACCGCTCACCTGGTGGGCCAGGTTGAGGAACGTTGCAGTTTGCAAGCCGCGCACGTCGGTGCCGGTCAGGTTGGCCACGGCGGCCGCTTGCACCAGCAGGCCGCGCTGGCTGCTGGAAGGCGCTGCGGGCAGCTGGCTTAGCGGGTCGGTGGCCAGCCGGCGGGGCAGGCCCAGCCAGCGGCGCAGGCGGGTAGGCTGGTCGGGGCGGTGGGTGGCGTGGGCCGCCCCGCCGGTCAGGTTCAAGAGGCCGGCAACTTGCAGGCCTCGGGCATCGTCGCGAGCAATGTTGACCAGGCCCGCGCCCTGCACGCCCCGCATTGCGCCCCCGTTCACGTTGGCCAGCCCCGCCAGCTGCACGCCGCGCGCGTCGGTCCCGGTGACGTTGGCCAGGCCGGCGGCTTGCAGCCCGTGCACCGAATCGCGCACTACGTTCAGCAGGCCACCCAGCTCCACCCGGCCCACGCCCGCCGAGTAGCCGGCCAGCACATTGAGGGAGTAGCCGTTCACGGTGCGGGCATTGGCCGTCCCGTTGCTGCTGAGCGGGGGCAGCAACGACACCTGCGCCACTTGGCGGCGCAACGCCAGCCGCAGACGTAGCGCGGGTGCCGGCGCGGGACCGGCCGGCAGCAACAGCGGTAATTCGCTGGCCACGCCCGGGCTTTCAACCAGCGCAACGGCACGGGGCTGCAAGGGCACCACCGAAACTGCGGCTTGAGTTGCTGCGGACCCCGAACCACTGGCGGAAGGCAGCGGCAAAAGCATGGCGGACGAAAGCAAGTCCCTCGTTTGACCAAGTGTTTTTCTATCTGATTTTTTATCTGAGCGACGGGCCGCCTTGGTAGCAGCGGGCCCGGCGGCCGTGAGCCGGTCGGCGGGACGACGCTCGGCCATGCCCCCGTCATGTGGCGCGGCAGCCGGCGAAACGGCATTTCGGACTACAGATATGGCCAAATGGCCAGCTAGCTCGCTTGTCGGGCCGGTTGCCACTATTTTCTTCGTATTGGTAGTGCTGTTACCAACGACGCGTCCATCTATGCGGCTGGGGTGCCCGGCGTAACTTTCCGCTGCACCAGCGGCTCCGACGGCTCCAGGCACTCTGGCCAAATGTGCTGCGGGTACGGGCGTAGCGGCGAGCCGCCCAAGGATGGCACCCGGGTTTGGCAAGCGACGGGTAGCCTGGCCCAGGCCGTTTAGCTCCGCGATGCCTGGCGGGGCGGGGTCGGCGGCGGGCCAGACGACCAGCTGGCCATTGAGCAGGCCATACGATAGTCGGAACTGCCCGGCTACTTCGTGCAGCACCGTACCCAGCGGCCGCGGCGGGCCCGGCCGCACCCGGCAGCGCCGCAGCCCTCCGATGCGGGTACTGCTGTAGCTGAAGGGTACGCCGCTTTGGCGCGAGAGCGCAGCCAGCATACCCGTCAGGGGCGCGTCGGTGGGGGCCGGCCGCACGGCGCGGGCCAGCGGCGAAACGCCAGGCTGCGCCTGGGTTACCGCGCTACCGGCCAGCAGCATGAGAATTATCCGGATGCTTCCTCCCATGCGGGCAAAGGTCGACAGTTTGCGCCAGCTCACGGGCGCGGGGCCACGGTAGCGGCCGGGTCGGCGCAACCGGGACCGCGCAGCACGTAGCCGCCAGCGGGTCGGGTTTCGGCTTGGCTGCCCGTGGCCAGGGCCAGCACGGCCAGCACTTGCTCCGGCTGCGGGTGCGCGAAGGTGCCCGTGAACCGACACCGGCCCAGTCCCGGACTGTCCAGCGCGATGCGGGTACCAAAGGCGGCCCGCAGCGTACGGGCTACGTGGGCCACGGTGGCATCGCGGAAGCGCAGCGTGTCGGTTTGCCAAGCGCGGAAATTGGCATCGGCAGCCACGGTGCGGCGCAAGGTCGCAGGCCGGCTGCCGGGGGCATCGGCGGCCGTCAGGGCGGCGCGGGTGCCAGCGGTTAGCAGCACACTGTCGGCCGGGCCGGCCAGGCGGCTCAGCCATACGCGGCCGTGGCTCACGCTCACCTCCACCGAGTCTTCGGCGGCGTAGGCGCGCACGTTGAAGGCCGTGCCCACCACCCGCACCCGGGCCGTGGTACTGCTGACGAGAAAGGGCCGCGCCGCCCCCAGTGGCCGCACTTCGAAATAGGCCTCACCGGTGAGGCGGGCTACGCGCGCACCCCCGGCCGGGAAAGCCGAATAGTCGAGTCGCGAATGGGCGTTGAGCCAGACGCGGCTGCCGTCGGGCAGCCGCACCAAGCGCCGGTGGTCGGCCTGGTCATAGGTGGTAGCTACCGGGGTGCGGCTCCCACTTTCCGACCGTACAAACGCATATGCCAGCGCCACCAGCGGCAACGCGTAGAGAGCCCCACGGCGCACCAGCAGCGCCCCCCAGCGCCGCGCCGACACCGCCAGCCGCGGCTGCGTCCCGGTGGGTCGCGTAGCAGCAAGGGCCGGGGTATGCAGCAAGGGCCGAAAACGCTGCCAGGCGGCCTCCACCTGCGCCGGGGTAAACAGTCCCGGGGCGGGTGCGGCCTCCCCTGCCCGCTCCCAGGCCCGGGTCACGGTGGCGAGAATTTGCAGGTGAGCTGGGTCATCGTGGAGCCACTGGCGCAGCCGGGCCTGCTCGCTGGGCGTGGCCTCGGCGGCAAGGTGGCGGGCCAGTAGGTCCCAGGGAGCATCGGGGTAGAGTTTGGCCATAGAATTTGTTTTATTCAATGTGAGCAATGAGCAAAGGGAACGTCATGCTTCGACAAGCGCAGCATCACGTTCCTTTACCGCACCACCACCGAATCGGCGCGCACGGTATAGCCGGCAAAGTAGCCCACGGCCGTTTTTTCGGAGCCGGCCTGGGTGTTTTTTACGTTGGTGCGCACGTTGGCCGGGCTAGTGGCGAACAGGCCCACGTTGTTAATCTGGGTGAACATTTCGTTCAGAAAATAAAAGTAGTCGCGCGGAATCGACAGCAGCTCCACCTTCACCCGGTCGCCGCGCACGAAAGGCTTGATGTTCAGCTCGACGGCCCCAATATAGCGGCCGTCCACGAGTTCGTCGGACCGCACAATCAGGTCGTCGGTTTTGTTGAACAACACGCCGTTCTTATACACTTTGAAGCGGTAGTAGTCGCCCACGCCGGGCAGCTCGGGGCCGTAGTACAGGGCATAGTAGCCCTCGTCGAATCCCAGCTGCTGGGCTTTGAACTCCAGGCCGATGCTGTCGACGGGCGGGGTGCGGCGGATTTCGGTTTCGGCCCGGTAGGTCTGGCCATCGGCCACAATGGTGAGGGCATAGCGCCCGCCGATGCGCCCGCGTACCGCGCCGCTGCCGCGGTAGTAGCCGGGGCTGATTTCGCGCAGCTCGTCGCGCTGGCCCTGGTCGTCGGTCAGGGTAAGGGTGGCTCCGCGCACCGGCGGCGGGGTGCCGTCGTTGAAATACGCCTGCGTGAGCGTGAGCGTCACGGCAGCGGGCGTGGCCTGGTCGGTAATCTGGCCATCGACGGCCAGCAGCGGCTGGGCTTTGGGTACGTCGAGCGGCACCACATCGAGGCAGCTGCTAAGGCTGAGCGAGGTCAGGGCGGCGGTTGCGAAAAGAAGAAATTTCATGGAATAAGGAAAAGTAAATGCCGGCGATGAAATTACCGATAAGTTGATGAAAATCAGCAGCTGACCGCCGGTTTTCTGGAGGCCTCGCTTTGCAAAAAGTCTTGCAGAATGTGGACGGCGGTGCCCACGCCATTCTCAGCGTGCATCTGCTGGCCCAGGTGGGCGGCGCGGGCCACCATCGCCTCGTTGGCCGTTTCGCGGATGGCGGCGGCCAAGCGGGCCGCGGTGAGCTGCCGCTTCGGGATTGGGCGCGGCCCCACCCCCAGCTCGTGCACCCGCCGGCCCCAGGCGGGCTGGTCTACGGCGTGGGGCACCACCACGGTGGGCTTGCCAGCCAGCAGGCCCGCGGCGGTGGTGCCGGCCCCGCCGTGGTGCACCACCGCCGCCATTTGCGGAAACAGCCAGCCGTGCGGGGCGCTGTCGAGCTGAAAAACGGTGGCCGGCAGGGCCGCGCCCTCCGCCTCGTGGTTCCAGCCCAGGGCCAGCACGCCCCGGCAGCCAGCCAGGGCCAGCGCTTCGAGCACCACGGCCAGCGTGTGGTCAAACGTAGTGGCGTCGAGCATGCTGCCAAAGCCCACGTACACCGGCGGCGGGCCGGCGGCCAGAAACGCGCGCAGGGCGGCCGGGGGCTGCCAGTCGGGCTCTTCGGCTAGCTGCCAGCTACCAGTGACGTGAAGGTTGGCCGGCCAGTCGGCGGCGGGCGCAAAGAGGTACTGACTGTAAGCGTAAAGCACGGGCTGCCCGCTGGCGGCCTGCAACACGCTGGGCGGGGTCAGGGCCAGGCGGGGCGGGTGTGGGCGGGTACGCCAGAAGGCCTGGGCGGCCGAGCGCGACAGCAGCCAGAACGCCCGCTCGAAAACGACGTGCGTGAGCCGGTTGTAGAGGCGGCCCAGCCGGGGGCCGGCGTAAAAGAGCACGGCCGGGTAGGCCCCGGTGGCGCTGAGCGGAAAGGGGCTGGCCATGATGCCGGGCACCCCCAGCGCGCGGGCCATGAAATACACGTTGGCCATGCCCGCGTGGTACACGATGGCGTCCGCACCCTGGCAGCCGCTCCAGATTTCTTCCTGCACGGCCACCATTTTCTGCTTCAGAGCGCCCGAGGTGCGCAGGTGGCTCTTGATGAATTTGAGCGGGTTGTCGCTGTTCATCTGGGCCTGGCCCTCGGGGCCGGCGGCCACTTGCCGGATGTCCACATCGAGCGGGTAAAATTCGAGGCCAAAGCGTTGGACGAAGGCCGCGTCGCCCTTCGCCGAAACGACCCGCACGGTGTAGCCAGCCGCTTGCAGCCCCACGGCCAGCGCGATAAACGGCTGCAAATCGCCGCGGGTGCCCAAGGCAACAATCACTATTTTCATGACGGTAATGAAAGGGGTTGGCCCACGGCTTGGCTCAAAACGTGAAGTTGTAGGTGGCACTGGGCAGCACCGTGCCGAAGATGGACAGCCGCACGGCCTCCGTTTGGGCCGGGTTGTCGGCGTTTTGGCGGAAGTAGATGCCGTAGGCGTTGCGGCGGCCGTAGGCGTTGTAGAGGCTGAAGGTCCAGGAGCCTTCCCAGCGGCGGTTGGGGTGGGGTTTCTGCTTGAGGGTGGCGGCCAGGTCGAGGCGGTGGTAGGCGGGCACGCGGAAGTTGTTGCGCACGTCGCCGTTCACGTTGGGCACCACCAGGCCCTGGTACACGTAGCGCGAGTCGGGCACGGTGCTGGCCACGCCGGTGCTGTAGTTGAATGTGGACGAGAGTGTGAGCCGGTCTGATAACGCATACACCCCCACTAGGGCCAGCACGTGGGTTTTGTCGTACTTGTTGGCGTACCAGCGGTTCTGGTTGATGCCGTCAATCTGCCGCTCCGAGCGGCTCAGCGTGTAGCTCAGCCAGCCGGTGAGGCGGCCCTCGTTCTTCTTGATATAGACCTCGGCCCCGTAGGCCCGGCCCCGGCCGTACAGCAGCTCGGCCTCCAGGTTTTGGTTGAGCAGTGTGTTGGCTCCGGCGATGTAGTCGACCTGGTTATCCATCTGCTTGCCGAAAACTTCCACGCTGGTTTCGTAGGCGTTGTGCTTGAAGTTGCGGAAGTAGCCCAGGCTGATTTGGTCGGCGTGCTCGGGCTTGAGGTTGCGGCTGCTGGGCAGCCATACGTCGAGCGGCGTGGCGGCCGTGGTGTTGCTGATGAGGTGGATGTACTGCACCATGCGATTGTAGCTGGCCTTCAGCGAGCCACTCTCGCTCAGGGCGTAGCGGGCCGAGAGGCGGGGCTCCAGGTTGGGGTAGCTGGCCAGCGGGCGGCTGGGGCTGTACTGCTGGGGGTTGATGGGCGTAAGCTGCTTGCCCCGTTCGCCTGCGTAGTCGTAAAACGTGCCCGTGCTGCGGTTCTCGAATAGAGTGGCCCGCAGCCCGTACTGCACCGAAAACGCCGGCCCGAAGCTGCGCTCCTCGTCGAGGTAGGCGGCCCACTCGGTGCCGCGCTGCTGCTGCAGGCGCAACTCGCGGAAGATGGAGGTGGCCTCGGTGGGCACCACGTGGCCCGGCTCGAAGGTGTAGAAAATGCTGCTGCCCCCGAAGTGCAGCGTGCTGCTGGGCGTGCGGAAATACTCGAAGTCGGCCTTGGCGCTGTAGTCGGTGATGTTCGATTTCCAGTCGAAGCCCTGGGTGCCGCTGGGCACGCCCAGGCCGTAGTCGTAGCGGCTGGCCAGGGCCGTCACGTTCAGAAACAGGCGGTTGCTGAACACGTGGTTCCAGCGCAGCGTGCCCGTCTGGTTGCCCCAGCTGTTCTGAAACAGCTTGCCGAACTTGAACACGTCGCGCCCGAAATAGCCGCTCAGAAACAGCCGGTCGCGCTCGCCGAGCGTGTAGTTGGCCTTCGCCGAGAAGTCGTAGAAATACGCCGCGTTGTCTTTCTGGGCCGGCACCAGCTTCAGTAACACATCGGCATAGGAGCGCCGCGCCGCCACGATAAACGAGCCCTTGTCCTTCACGATGGGCGCTTCCACGGCCAGCCGGCTGCTCACCAGGCCCACCCCGCCGTTCACGGCCAGCTTTTGGTTGTTGCCGTCCTTCATCCGAATGTCGAGCAGCGACGACAGCCGCCCGCCGTAGGCCGCCGGCACGCCGCCCTTCACCAGCTTCACGTCCTTCACTGCATCGGGGTTGAACACCGAAAACAGCCCGAACAGGTGCGACGAGTTGTACACCGGGGCCTCGTCCATCAGAATCAGGTTCTGGTCGATACCCCCGCCGCGCACGTTGAAGCCGGTGGCCCCCTCGCCCACCGTGCTCACCCCCGGCAGCAGCTGGATGGCGCGCACTACGTCGGCCTCGCCGAGCAAGGCCGGCACGAGCTTGATGGCGCGGGCATCGAGCCGGTTCACGCCGATTTCGGTGCTGCGCACGTTTTGGTCGGGGGCCTGGCCCAGCACCACCACCTCGGCCGTTTCCACGCCCTGGGTAGCCAGCTTCATCGAGTGCGTTTGGCTGGCGGCCAGGTCCAGGGTTTCCTCACGGGGCGCGTAGCCCACATACGTGAAGGTAAAGGTGTGGCGCCCCCGCGGCACGGTGAGGGAGTAAAAGCCGTACTCATTGGCCGTGGCCCCCGCGCCCAGGCTCTTCACCAGTACCGTGGCCCCGATGAGGGCCTCGCCGGTGGCCTCGTCGCGCAGGTAGCCGCTCAGCGTCACGTTCGGCCCGTTGGGGCGGGCGGCGGGCGCGGCCTCGGGCAGGGTTTGGGCGGCACCGGGGGCCGGCGCTAAGGCCAGCCACCCGGCCATTCCCGCCAGCAGAAAAAAGGGTTGTTTCATAAGAAAATAGCGTGCGTTTGGATAGTAGATACCCAACCGCGCCGCCACCCCTACGTTTCAATTAAAAATGTTGAATTAAAAATTAAAAATGCCCCGTAGTGCTCTTCTTCCTCATTTTTAATTCCCCTCACAGCAGCACCCCATACAAATTCCGCAGCGCCCCGGCCAGCGCGCCGCGCAGCACCCGCAACGCCTTGCCCATGTGGTTTTCCACGGTTTTGGGCGAAATCTCCAGCGTTTCGGCAATCTGCTGGTAGCTCAGCTCCTCGTAGCGGCTCAACTCGAACACCACCCGGCACTGCGGGGGCAGCAGGGCCAAGGCCGCGGCCACGGCGGTTTCGGTGTCGGCGTGGTGCAGGGCGGCCAGGGCCTCGGGGGCCACGGCGGGCGCGGCGGCTTCGGCGGTTTCCCAACTGGCTTGGCGCTGTCCGCGGGCGGTGTAGCGCAGAGCGGCATTCAGGGCAGCACGGGTGAGGTAGGCGCGGTGCGACGCCAGTTCGGGCACGGTAGCCCGCCCCTGCCAGAGCCGCAGAAATACGTCCTGCAGCAAGTCCTCCACCGCGGCGCGGTCGGGCACCACCCGGTATACCACCTGGCCGATGGGCGCGTAGAATTCCCGGAACACGGCTTCCAGCCACGCGGCCTCGTCGGCGCGGCGCAGGCGCGCCAGGCGGGCGTCGAGGGGCTCATCAGCATTGGCAGACATAGGGGCGCAAATATATTCGCCGGGGGGCTCGTGAGCGGAACTCGTTCGCGCCGCCTACAGCGCCGCAATCGCCTCCGCCGTGAGCTCCTCGAAGTGGCTGATAATGCGGTTGGCGTGGCGCAGGTCCTGCCCCACCGAATGAGGACTAGCGTAGCCAATGCAGTAAATGCCGGCGGCCCGGGCGGCCGTCACGCCGTTGGCCGAATCCTCAATCACGATGCACTCGCTCACCGGCGTTTCGGCCACGGCCGCCGCGTGCACAAAAATGGCCGGGTCGGGCTTGGAGCGGGCAAAATCCTCGCCGCTCACTCGGTGGGTGAAATACGGCCCCAGCCCAAACCGGTCGAACACCCGCGCGATGGTGGCCTTGGAGGCCGACGAGGCTACCACCAGCTGCACGCCATGCCGGCGCAGGTCCTCAATCAGCGGGCGCACGCCGGGCAGCAAGTCCAGGGTCGCGTCGGTATCGAACACCTCGTTGAACAACTCGCGCTTGCGTTGCACCATCGTTTCCACGTCCTGGGGCAGTTGGTGCTGCTCCTTCAGGGTCTGGAAAACATTGCGGGTCGACTTGCCCAGGAAGGTGGCGTATTGCGCTGCCGAAACAGTTATGCCCAACTCGGCGAACTCGGCGAAAAAGGCGTGATGGTGGATGGGCTCGGTGTCGATAATGACGCCATCCATGTCGAAGATTACCGTGCGAATCATGCGGGCCGGAAACGGGTGAAGTGCGGCCGCAAAGGTACCCGCCGCCGCTTACCCGGGCAGAGTGGGCCAGCCGTCCCTGCCCCCGCTCACTTACCCGGTTTCAATAACGCGGAAACAATTCACCACCTATTGATGTACATACATTTGTTATCCCTGCATTTGTACCGCTAATCACTTTATTATCCCCTCCCTCATGGCTCGCACCGTTTTGCACCTCGCCAACACCCGCGGCCACGCCAACCATGGCTGGCTCAATTCCTTTCACACCTTCAGCTTCGCCGGCTACAACAACCCCGAACGCCTGCACTTCGGCGCGCTGCGCGTGCTGAACGACGACACCGTGGCCGGCGGCATGGGCTTCGGCCGCCACCCGCACGACAACATGGAAATTATTTCCATCCCCCTCTCCGGCGACCTGGAGCACCAGGATTCTATGGGCAACAAAACCGTCATTCGCCAGCACGACGTGCAGGTAATGAGCGCCGGCACCGGCGTGGCCCACTCCGAAAAAAACCACAACAGCAAGCAGGAGGTGAAATTCCTGCAAATCTGGGTGTTTCCCCAGCAGCAAGGCATTGCCCCCGCCTACGGCCAGCAGTCCTTCGCCCCCGAAGCCCGCCACAACCAACTACTCCAGGTCGTTTCGCCCCCCGGCGACGGCCCCAACCCACACATTAATCAAGATGCCTGGTTCCACCTCGGCAACCTCGACCAAGGCTTCACAACGGAATACGCCCTGAAAAAAGCCAGCAACGGCGTCTACGCCTTCGTGCTCGAAGGCGACCTCACCATCAACGGCCAGGCCCTGCACCGGCGCGACGGCTTCGGCCTCTGGGAAACCGATAAGCTCGTCATCAGTGCCGACAGCCGCGCCGAGCTGCTGCTGATGGAAGTGCCGATGGAATTCTAGGGCACGTCATGCAGAGCATTCTGCTTGATGCGCAGAATGCTCTGCATGACGTTCTTTTTTGTTTACCTAACCACTCCAATCCCCTCTCCCATGAAAACCCGCCTCACCCGCGCCGCCGAGCGCGGCCTCAAAGACATCGGCTGGCTCAAAAGCCACCTCTCGCTCAGCTTCGGCCCCTACCCCGACCCCGAGCGCAGCGGCTTCGGCCTGCTCCGCGTCTTCAACGACGACGTGGTGCAGCCCGGCGGCGGCTTCGGCATCCACGGCCACGCCAACATGGAAATCATTTCCGTCATGCTGGCCGGCAGCATGAATCACAAGGACACCCTCGGCTACACCGAAGTGGTGCACCAGGACTGGGTCCAAATCATGAGCGCCGGCAGCGGCCTGCGCCACGAGGAGCACAACGTGGGCGACACCGATGTGAACTTCCTGCAAATCTGGATTGAGCCCAAGCTCCAGAACGTCGGCCCGCGCTACCAGCGCCGCCAGTTCCCGGAGGATAAACGGGTGAATCAGCTCACCACCATCGTAAGCAACGAAGAAGGCCAGGCTCACTGCTGGATAAACCAAAACGCCCGCCTCTCCCTCGGCTACTACCCCGACGCCCAAACGGTCGACTACGCCTTCCGGCCGCTGAATAAGCTGCTGTTTATATTCGTCATCAGCGGCTCCGTCACGGTGGCCGGCCAAGAAGTGCATGAGCGCGACAGCCTCGGCATCTGGGAAACCGACAGCGTCAGCATCGAAGCCGCATCCGGTACGCGGTTTCTGCTGATTGAGTGCCCGATTAACCACTAATCTCGCCTGGCAGTTGCGCGGACTTTGTAATCCGCGTCCCCCGCGCCGCCGCGCCCTTTTCGGAAGCTTCTGATACCCTCTAAGCCTCAGAAGTGAGCCCGCGATTACCGGCTCTGCCCCTCCGGCGGGGCCTTTTTCGTACTTTGCCCAGGCTACTTTATCAGGCGCTCACGGCGGGCAGGCCAACGCTCACGTGGCACCGCCCCAGTCCGCCGGCCCGGTTAACCCTTTCCCTCCCCGCCCCAATTTCCATGCAATCCCACCAGCACGCTCCGCAAATCTGGACCATCGAAGACTTCATTTCCCCCGCCGAATGCGCCGACCTGATTGCCCGCAGCGAAACCCTCGGCTACGTCGAAGCCGAAGTCGGCTTTTCCTCCGGCGCGGCCATGATGAAAGGACTGCGCAACAACTACCGCGCAATCTTTACCGACCCCGCCCTGGCCGCCCGCCTCTGGGAGCGGCTCCGTGCGTTCTGCCCCGCCGAGCTCGACGGCTCCCAGGCCAGCGGGCTCAACGAGCAATTCCGGTTTTACAAGTACGAATCCACCCAGCGCTTCAAGCGCCACATCGACGGCCGCTTCCAAAAAAGCCCCACCGAGGCAAGCCGCCTCACCTTCATGATATACCTGAACGAGGAATTTGAAGGCGGCGAAACCACCTTCGATGGCCTCACCATCGTGCCGAAAACCGGCCAGGCCCTCTGCTTCATCCACGAGCTGAAGCACGAGGGCCGCCCGGTGAGCAGCGGCGTCAAATACGCCCTGCGCTCCGATGTCCTGTACCGCCAGCAATAGCCCCCCGTGCCTCCTTCCGCCCCTCGCATGCCCCGGCGCAAAGCGCTCATTCTCGGCCTGCTGCTCGCCCTCAGCTGGCCCGCCGCACACTTGGCCTACACCGTTGCCGACGGCCTGCACGATGCCGGCGAATCCGCCGATGCGGCCGTCGTACTGGGCAGCCGGGTCAACCCCGACGGCACCCTTTCCGCCCGGCTCGAACAGCGCCTGCGCTGCGGCCTCGGGCTGTACCGCGCCCACCGGGTGCCCAAAATCATTGTGAGCGGCGGCCTGGGCCGTGAGGGCTATTTCGAAGGCGATAAGATGCGCGACTACCTCCGGCAGCACGGCGTCCCCGCCACCGCCATCATCACCGACAACCACGGCGACAACACCCTGGCCACGGTGCGCAACGTGCTGCGAATGCGCGATAGCCTGCGTTTCAACAAGCTGCTCATCGTGTCGCAGTATTTCCACCTCACCCGCACGAAAAAGCTGTTTCGCCAGCACCACTTTTCCGCCATCAGCAGCGACAGCCCCCGCTATTTCGAGCTGCGCGACGTGTACGCCCTGCCCCGGGAATTCATCGCCTACTACGCCGAATAAGTAGTCGTGCAGAAGTAAACGTATTCTACTTAGTCCCTCCGCCCTGTTTCTGGCCAGGAACAAAAAAGGGCCGCTGCTGAAATCTCAGCAGCGGCCCTTTTCAATGCATTCGGGCGGCCGCCCGCGCAAATCTAGTCCACGTTGTCATGCAGGAAGCGGTTGTCGCCCAGCAGTTCGTTGTCGTCCGAGAGGTTGAAGCGGGAGATATTCTGGGCCGAGCTGGGCTCCACGTTTTCCAGCTTCACCTGCCGGCGCAGGTAGGCCGGCGTGTCATACTGGCTCACGGCCTCGGGCGGCAGCCCGTTGCTCAGCTCCTGCAGGCGGCGGCGACGCTCCAGCGCCTGCGCATCCATGGCCGGGCGCGGGCGGTGGGCCTCCGAAGCCGGCGCGGAAGCACTCGACGTCAGCACCGGCTCGGTGGGCGCGCTGGCCGGAATGCCCGCCAGCGGCGGCGCATTGTGGGCCGAAGGGCCGTTCAAATCAAACGTCACCCGGGCCGGCTCGGCCGAGCCGAAGCTGGGCACGAACGGCGCGCCAGCAGCCGGCGCGGCGGGCGCAGCCGTCGGCGCTTCCGCCACCGGTGCGGCGGCCGGGGTGGCCTCAGCGATATTCGATACAGAAGCCGGAGCGGTGATGGAATGCGCTTCGCGGGCGAAGCCCGTGGCAATTACCGTCACCCGAATGCTCTGGCCCAGAGTCTCATCAATGCCGTGGCCGAAAATCATTTCCGCGTCCTGCCCGGCCTTCTCCTGGATGTACTCGGTGATTTCCGTCAGCTCATCCATTTCCAGTTCGTGTTCGGCCCCCGACATAATGGAGAGCAGAATGCGCTGCGCCCCGTGGATGTCGGTGTTGTTGAGCAGCGGCGAGTTCAGGGCTTCCTCGGCGGCGCGGCGGGCGCGGTTCTCGCCATCGGTCACGCTGCTGCCCATCACGGCGGCCCCGCTGTCCTTCATCACCGTTTTCACGTCCTCGAAGTCCACGTTCACGTCGGCCGTCACCGTAATGATTTCGGCGATGGACTTGGCGGCCGTGGTCAGCACGGTATCAGCCTTGGCGAAGGCGGCCCCCATCGTCAGGTTGCCGTAAATCTGGGGCAATTTATCGTTGAGAATCACCAGCACCGTGTCGCAGTGCTCGCTCAGGGCCTTAATGCCTTCTTCAGCCTGCTGGCGCTTCTTCTTGCCCTCAAACATGAACGGGGCCGTCACAATGCCCACCGTGAGAATGCCCAGCTCCTGCGCCACCTGCGCGATGACGGGAGCCGCGCCGGTGCCGGTGCCGCCGCCCATCCCGGCCGTGATGAAAAGCATCTTGGTGCCCTGGTTCAGCAAATCGCGGATTTGCTCCTTGCTTTCCAGCGCCGCCTGCCGGCCGCGCTCGGGCTTGGCCCCCGCGCCGAGGCCCTCGGTGAGGTCCACCCCAATCTGGAGCTTATTCGGCACCGTGGAGCTTTGCAGGGCCTGGTGGTCGGTGTTGCAGATGATAAACTCCACGTCCTTGATGCCCTGCTTGTGCATGTGCTTCACGGCATTGGAGCCCCCGCCGCCCACGCCAATCACCTTGATGATGGACTTGTTCTGGGCAGGAATGTCGAATTTGTAATTCATAAGATTCATTTAACATTTATCATTTAACATTTAACATTTTCGGTCAAGACGAAAGGCCTAAAACCAAGAACGTCAATTGTTAAATGATAAATGATAATTGTTAAATGATTTAGTAAGATTTATCGTCGTAATCGTCAATCAGCAAACCCTTGGTGCGGGTCAGGATGTCCTTAAAGAAGCTGGCGGCGCGGCTGGGCTCCTTGGGCTTGGCGGGCTGCGGCGCGGCGGCCGGGGCCACGGGCTGAGCGGCGCGGGTTTCTACCGGGGCGGCTTGCGGGGCCGGGGCCGACGCAGTGGCCTGCGCTACCGGGGCAGCGTAGTAGGCCGGCGTAGCGGGCACCTCCTCCTCGTAGCTGGGGCGCGAGCTGATGCGCTCGTCGAGCGCGTGGTAGCCCGTCAGCACCAGGCCCACGGTAGTGGCGTACATTGGCGACTTCACCGCCTCGATGCGGCTCTTGCCGAGGTGCTGGTTGGGGTAGCCGATGCGCGTATCGAGCCCGGTGATGTACTCGGTGAGCTGTTCCAGGTTCTGCAGCTGCGAGCCGCCGACGGTGAGCACGATGCCAGCCGAAAGCTGGTCGTGCAGCCCCATGCGGTAGATTTCAGCATACACCAACTCCATGATTTCCGACATGCGGGCTTCGATGATGTAGGCCAGGTTCTTGAGCGAAACCTCCTTGGGCGGGCGGTTGGGCAGGCCGGGAATGCTCACGATTTCGTAATCGGAAGCTTCCTGGGCAATGGCCTTGCCGAACTTCACCTTCAGCTGCTCGGCCTGACCGGGGGCCACGTTGCACCCGGTTTTGATGTCCTGCGTAATGATGTTGCCCCCAAAAGGCAGTACGGCCGCGTGCCGGATGATGCCATCCTTGAACACCGCCAAATCGGTGGTGCCGCCCCCTATGTCAATCAGGGCCACGCCGGCCTCCTTCTCCTCCTCCGAGAGGATGGACATGGAGCTGGCGAGGGGTTCGAGAATCAGGTCGGCGATTTCGAGACCGGCCTTGGTTACGCACTTGTTGATGTTGTTGATGGCCGTGCTCTGGGCCGTGATGATGTGGAAGTTGCCCTCCAGGCGCACGCCCTCGTAGCCCACGGGGTCGGCAATGCCTTCCTCGTAGTCCACTTTGTAGTCCTGCGGCATCACGTGGATGATTTGCGAGCCGGGCTGGGTGACGAGGCGGTACATGTCCTGCGTGAGGCGCGCTACGTCGTCTGGCCCGATGGTATCGTGCGAGTTGCGGGTGATGCTGCCATTGTGCTGGAGGCTCTTGATGTGCTGGCCGGCGATGCCGACGTTTACCACTCCAATGCTAATTCCGGACTGTTCCTCGGCCTGCCGGATGGCACGTTTAATGGCATCAACCGTCTTGTCGATATTGAGTACGATGCCGCGCGAAACGCCCTCCGACACGGCTTTGCCCATGCCCAGGATTTCGAGCTTACCGAACTCGTTTTTACGGCCCACCAGGGCACAGATTTTTGTGGTACCAATGTCGAGCCCGACGACGATTTTATCTTGTTGCATAGGATGCGGTGCTGGCGAGCAGTGAAGAAACGGAGGATTGGAAATGGAAATCTACGACCTAACGGTCTATTTTTAAGCGAATTGTCATTCGCAAATAATCTGATTCTGGTATTCGACGTTGACGCGGTGGTAAGTGTCCCACCCCAAAACTGACGGAATTTGACGGTAAAATACCATCAGCTTGGCGAATTTCTCGGAAATATTTTCGGGCAGCCCAAATTCGATGCGCTGGTCGCCCACCTGCTGGGTGAACGAGAGCTTGCCGCCGGGCTCAATAAACACCTCCGCAACCTGCGCTTTCCAAAAATCGTGCTCGTCCACGTAGCGCAGAAACTCCAGGTAGCGCCGCCCGGTGCTGTCCTGGAAAAATCCAGTTGGCAGGCTACCCCCCCCGGGCCGCGCTACAGTCGTTACGCGGGCCGTAAACAGGGGCGAGAGCGGCAGGGGCTGCCCGCCGGCATCGACGTAGGTATCGAGGCGGGTGTCGGGGTGGGTGAGGCGGGCGATGGGCCGGTTCTGGCGCACGTCGGCGTGCAGGTTGCCGGCCAGGTCGCGGTACACCTGGGCGTCGCGCACGAAAGGGTGGGCCTTCAGGCGGGCCTCCAACTGACGCAAGCGTGGACCCTCGGGCTGGGTACCCACCACGGGCTCCTTGCCGCCGTTGGTAAGCAGAGCCGTCACGCCGCGCTCGCTGATGAAGTAGTTTTCAAACTCGTTGGCGACATTCACCTTCACGGCATCGACGGCTCGGTTGGCCTGACGTAGGGTGGCAAACACAGCCAGCCCGCCCAGCACCAGCAGGCAGGCGGCGGCAACAAGCAGGTTTCTTACGGTGCGTTCCAATTTGGAGGGTATGTGGGTATGGAGTTTGGAGAGTGGGTTAGTACCGGCTGTCATCCTGAGCTTGCGAAGGACCTTATCACGTTGGCACCGATTAGCAGTGATTACAATCGTTGCGAGGGTGACAAGGTCCTTCGCAAGCTCAGGGTGACAGGGAATTGCGAAAACCCTACATCCACCGTTGTGTCAGTATCAGTTTCAATTGAGGTACCAGCGTATCAATATCGCCGGCCCCAACCGTGGCCAGCACGTCGAAGGAAGTATCGGTAGCGGCGGCGGCCAGGGCTTGTTCTTTGGTCACGAGGGCTTTGGTGGGCGCGGTGATGTCGGCCAGGAGCATTTCGGAATTCACGCCGGGCAGCGGCTTCTCGCGGGCGGGGTAAATATCCAACAAAAATACCTCATCTGCAATACTTAAGCTCTGCGCAAAGCCCAGTGCGAAGTCACGGGTGCGGGTGAACAAGTGGGGCTGGAAGACGACCCGCAGCCGCTTGCCCGGATACAGCGCGCGTACTGAACGCAGAAAGGCCTCTATTTCGCGTGGATGATGGGCGTAATCGTCTAAATAAACGTTGTCTGGAGCAGTTACCACAAACTCAAAGCGGCGCTTCACGCCCCGGTAGGCCGCCACTCCAGTGCGTAGGGTTTCCTCCCCTACTCCCCGCAGCTGGGCCACGGTGGCGGCGGCCAGCATGTTTTCCACGTTGTGGTAGCCAGGCACGGCCAGCTCCAGGCCACGCACGTTTCCTTCGGGCCGATGCAGGTCGAAGCGAAACAAGTGGCCCTGGGCGCGGATATCGGCAGCGTACAGCTCCGGTCCCTGCGCGGGCGTGAGACCGTAGCGGATAACGCGGGTGCCAACCGGCGCGGCGGCGGCCACGCTGGCATCGGCGGTGTGGTTGAGCAGCAGCGTGCCGCCGGGCTTCATCTGGGCCACAAACTGGCGGAACGAGTCAATTAGGGCCGCCTGGTCGCCGTAGATGTCGAGGTGGTCGGCGTCGGTGCTGGTCACGATGGCCACGTCGGGGTGCAGGGTCAGGAAGCTGCGGTCGTACTCGTCCGCCTCCACCACAATGGGCGCATCGGGCGTGGCGGGCAGCAGCAGATTGCTACCCAGATTGACAGCGATGCCCCCAAGAAAGGCCCCGGCATCGAGGCCGGCGTGGTGCAGCAGGTGGGCCACCATGCTGCTGGTAGTGGTTTTGCCGTGGGTGCCGGCCACCGCGATGGTGTAGCGGCCCTGGGTGAGCACGCCCAGCACCTGGCTGCGCTTGCGGATGTCGTAACCTTCGGACTTCAGCCAGGCCCATTCCACACTGTCGGCCGGGATGGCGGGCGTGAGCACCACCAGCGTCTGGGCGCGGTTTTCGCGGATTTCAGCCGGGATGTTTTCCACCGCGTCGGCGTAGTGAATGGCGATGCCTTCAGCGGTGAGCGCGTGGGTGAGGGGCGTTTCGGTTCTATCGTAACCGCTCACCTGGTGGCCGTTGGCCCGGAACCAGCGCGCCAGCGCCGACATACCAATGCCGCCGATGCCGAGAAAGAAAACGTAGGGAAATTGCTTCAATGTGTTGAATTAAAAATGTTGAATTAAAAATTAAAAATGAATTCGGTAAGCCGTGGCCCTTTGCTTTTCGGCACGCCATTTTTAATTCAACATTTTTAATTGTTAATTAACCGAAGCAGCTCATCCACAATGGCCACGGTGGCATTGGGCCGGGCCAATTCCCGCACGCGGGCACTGAGCTCCAGCTGCCGCGCGGGGTCGGCCAGCAGGCGTAGAGCTTCGTCGTAGAGGCGGGTAGGGGCGTGCTCGTCGGTGATAAGGATGGCGGCCCCTTTGCTCATCAGCGCCAGGGCATTTTTGGTCTGGTGGTCTTCGGCCACGTTGGGCGAGGGCACCAGGATGCTGGCCTTGCCGGTGAGGCATAGCTCCGACACCGACAGCGCTCCGGCGCGGCTGACGACCACATCGGCAGCCGCGTAGGCCAGGTCCATGCGCTGGATGAACTCCAGGGCGTGCAAGCCGGCGGCCTGGCCGGTCTGCTGCCGGGCTTCGGGGAAGTAGAGCTTGCCGGTTTGCCAGAGGAGCTGGATACCGGCCGCGCGCAGGCGCGCCAGCGCGGCTGTGGTGGCCTGATTGAGGGTGCGCGCGCCAAGACTGCCGCCGACGACCAGCAGGGTCTTGCGATTGGGGTCAAGGCCGAAGAAACTCAGGGCTTCGGCCCGGTCGCCGTGGGCAATTTCGGTGCGCACGGGGTTGCCGGTGATAACGAGCTTATCGGCCGGGAAGAATTTTTCCATGCCGTCGTAGGCTACGCAGATTTTATTGACGCGCCTGGCCAGCAGCTTATTCACCAGACCAGCGTAGGAGTTCTGCTCCTGAATGAGCGAAGGAATGGCCCGCGAGGTGGCGGCCAGCAGCACCGGGGCCGAGGCGTAGCCCCCCACCCCCACCACGGCATCGGGCCGGAATTCCTCAATCAGCTTACCCGCCTTGCGCACCGAGCGGAACACGCGCACTGGGAACAGCAGGTTCTGGGGCGTGAGGCGGCGCTGCAGGCCGGTGATGTCGAGGCCCACGATGTGGTAGCCGGCTTCGGGCACGCGGGTCATTTCCATGCGGCCGTTGGCCCCCACGAAGAGGATTTCGGCGTTTGGATAACGAAACCGGATTTCGTTGGCGATAGCCACGGCCGGGAAAATGTGCCCGCCCGTGCCGCCGCCGCTGATAATGAAACGAAGTGGGATTGTCGTCATAGATGAAAGGAGGTCAGGCCGGAATACTCTGCACGACGTGCTTTTTAGTAGCTGGTGCCCAAACGCGGAATCCGGGACGTGCCGTCGTCTTCGCCCGTCATGGGGCGAATTTCGCGCTCGCCCCGGCTCACAGCCAGGATAATGCCGATGCTGAGGCCGGTGAAAATAAGCGAGGTGCCGCCCATGCTCAGCAGCGGCAGCGGCAGGCCGGTGATGGGGCCCAGGCCCACGGCCACGCCCATGTTCACCAGCGCCTGCAGCACCAGGCTGAAACTGAGGCCCGCCGAGAGCAGGCCCCCGAAGGCGCCGTAGCTGTTCATCACCGTTTTCAGCCCCCGATATAAAAAGGCGAGGTAGAGGAACAGGATGATGGCCCCGCCGAGCAGGCCGTATTCTTCGATGATGATGGCGTAAATGAAGTCGGAATACGGGTGCGGCAGGATGTTGCGCTCGGTGCTTTTGCCGGGGCCTTTGCCGGCAATACCGCCGGTGGCGATGGCGATGTAGCTGTGTTCAAGCTGAAAAGGCGTTTTCTTGGTTTTGTCGGAGAAGTTGGTGACGCGCGAAATCACGGTACCCAGGCGCTGCCCGGCCCACAGGCCGGTACCGCCCAACACGATGCCGATGGCCACCATCACGGCCATCTGCTTGAGGGGCACGCGCCCGATGAACATCAGGAGCATGCAGGTGGCAAACAGCAGGAGCGCCGTGGAGGCATTGCTGAGGATAATAAGTCCGCAGATGGTGCCCACCCAGAGCATCACGGGCAGCAGGGTCGATTTGAAATCGTGCAGGTGCTGCTGCCGGCGGCTGAGCATGCTGGCCAGGTGGGTGATGAGGGCCAGCTTGGCCAAATCGGAGGGCTGGAAGGTCTGGTTGATGACCGGGATGGTGAGCCAGCGGGAGGCCTCGTTGAGCGTGGTGCCGCCCATGAAAAACGTGTAGAGCAGCAGCGGCACCGAAACGAGCAGCGCGTACAGCGACCAGCGCGAGTAGTGCCGGTAGTCGACGCGGTGCGCCAGCCACATGAACACGAGGCCCACCAGAATCAGGCCGGTGTGCTTGAAGAGAAAGGCTTCGGTGTTACCGTTCAGCTTCTTATAAGCCAGCGTGCCGGTGGCCGAATACACCACGGCTATGCTGATGAAGGAGAACAGGAACACGATGGCCCACAGAATGGGGTCGCCCTTGAGGTTGCGTTGCAGCCAGTCTTTCATGACAATGAGTGAATGAGCGAATGGGTGAATGAATGAATGCTGGGCGAGAGCAAAACAGGCTTAACTGTCATGTAGAGCAGAGCGCAGCGGAGTCGAAGCATCTCGGGTGTGGTAGTAATCTAAATGCTAGAACGATTGAATTAGTGGTGGCACGCGAGATGCTTCGGCTTCGCTCAGCATGACGTTCTACCCGCTCATTCCCTGCACCGCCGCCGCAAACTGCCGGCCGCGGTCTTCGTAGTTTTTGAACAGGTCGAAGCTGGCGCAGCAGGGTGAGAGCAGTACCACGTCGCCGGGGGCGGCGAGGGCGGAGGCGCGGGTCACGGCATCGGCCATGCTTTGGGTTTCTTCGATGTGCGGGATGACGGCCCCGAAGGCGGCCTGCAGCTTGGTGTTATCCACGCCGAGGCAGATGAGGGCCTTTACGCGGTGCTCGGCCAGGTTGAGCAGGCTGCCGTAGTCGTTGCCCTTATCGGTGCCGCCGGCAATCCAGATGATGGGCTGGTGGATACCGTCGAGGGCGTACCAGGCGGCCTCCACGTTGGTGGCCTTGCTGTCGTTGATGTAGCGCGCGCCGTTGATTTCGCCCACCAGCTGCAGGCGGTGGTCGGCATTGCGGAAGGTGGCCAGGGCGGCTTCAATCTGGTCAGTTTCGAGGCCGGCCATGCGGGCGGCGAGCACGGCGGCCAGGGTGTTCTGGCGGTTGTGCTGGCCGATGAGGGGCGAGTGGGCAGTGCTCACCTCCTGGCCCGCGGTCTCATCAATGCCGGGCGAAAGGTTGGTGCAGAGGATGTCCTCCGTCACGTAATAGCCGGCCAAGTGAATGTCGTGGCGGTGGTGCAGGCTGAAGGGCAGCTGGCGCGTTTCGAGGAAAGCTGACTGGAAATATTTGCCCGTCACCTCGTCGTCGGCGTTGTAAATGAAAGCTCCGTCGCTGCTAAGGTTGCGGGTGATGCGCAGCTTGGCCTGGGCGTAGCTTTCGAGCGAGTATCCGTAGCGGTCGAGGTGGTCGGGGGTGATATTGAGCAGGATGGCAATCCAGGGCTGGAAGTCGTGGGTGTCGTCGAGCTGGAAGCTGCTCAGCTCGACCACGTAGTAGTCGTGCTGGTCTTCGATGACTTGTTCGGCCAGCGAATAGCCCACATTGCCGGCCAGGCCTACGTTCAGGCCCGCCGACTTCAGCAGGTGATGAATGAGCAGCGTGGTGGTGGTTTTGCCATTAGTGCCGGTGATGCAGATGCACTTGGCGCGGGTGTAGCGCCCGGCAAACTCAATCTCGGATATAATCGGGATTTTCTTCTCCCGCAGGGCCTGAATAACCGGCGCTTTCTCGGGGATACCGGGGCTTTTCACCACCTCGTCGGCTGCCAGAATACGCTCCAGCGTGTGCTGGTTTTCCTCAAACTCGATACCGGCGGCGGTGAGCTGCTGCTTGTAGTCGGCCTGGATAGGGCCGCGGTCCGACACGAAAACCGTGTGGCCTTTGGCTTGGGCCAGCAGGGCCGCGCCCACGCCGCTTTCGGCGGCACCTAGGATTACAATGTGCATGGGGGTGGAGAAGCTTTCCCGCAGAGGACGCAGAG
>JANXMN010000507.1 GCA_025354605.1 Hymenobacter sp.
CCCGGCTTCAGCGTGCGGCGCTACCACGCGGCCTACCTGGCCCTGTCGGGCCTGCCGCTGGAGGTCGTAAACCAGCACATCGACGCCGTGTACGACACGCTGGCGGCCATTGAGTAACACCCCGGTGGCCCGCCGGCCTCCACACCGCCGAGGCTGGCACCCGCGACCCGTCCTCCGGCACCGACCTGCGCCTGCGCCCGCTGCTGCGCCAGCGCCCGCTGCTGCCGCTCCCGGCGCTGGCCCGGCAGCGGGCGTACTAGGCGGCGGCCACCCGCCTGCGCTATCAGCTTGCCCGCGCCCGGCTGGCCTAGCCCCGGCCGCGTGAGCCCAGCCCACTACCACCTCAGGGCCACAGGCCGAGTGGCCGGGCCAGCAGGGTGCCCAGCAGGGCCAGGCGCGCCGTCCAGGCCAGGGTGCGCAGCCAGTTGGTGCGGGTCAGGCCGTCGATGGCCACGTAGTCGTAGCCTTGTTCGAGGCGGTTGTGAAAGGGCACCGAGATGAAGAACGTGGCCGCCCACACCAGCACCACCAGGGCCAGGCTCCACCAGCCGGTGCCGCCGGGCAGGGCGGCGCGGCCCACCCAGGCCAGCCAGCCGGCCAGGCCCAGCTCCAGCACCATGGGGGCCAGCACCACGTAGCCCATGCGGCGGGTGTGGGCGGCGTGGAAGGCTGCCCACGCCGCCTTCGGCACCAGCCCGAAGCTGGGGTAATGCACCAGCTGCACCGTCCAGATGAGGCCGGTGAGGTAGGCCGCGACGGCGAAATTGAGCAACAGCAGCAGGGAAAGCGTCATGGGGAAAAAATAACATTAATGAAACATAGCAGTTTTCACACCGTTGCGCGCCGCAAAGGTTCCCGGAAAATAAGTAGGCGGCCTGGGCCGGGCGACTATTTTTCCCTTGCCCATTGGCTGATGCGTAGGTTCGTACCACACCTTGTTGCCCGTTCTATGTCTGTAAGTACCGAAAGCCTGACTCAACTGTTCCCGCCCGACGCGGCGGCTATTCCCGAAGCTTGGCGGCTGCCCGCGCCCCTGCATCAGCGCCAGTACCTGCTCGACGGCGCGCTCCACGAGTGGACCGGCCCCGTCCAGGAGGTCATCTCCCCCCTGTTTGAGCGCCAGGCCGATGGCTCGCTCCAGCCCCGGGTCATCGGCTCCTACCCGCTCTGCGACGAGGCCGAAGCCCGCAAGGCCCTCGATGCCGCCGTGCGGGCCTACAACCACGGCCGCGGCGAGTGGCCGATGATGAGCGTGGCCGAACGCATCGCGGCGGTGGAGAAATTCACCCGCCTGATTGTGGCCCGCAAGCAGGAAATCGTGCAGCTGCTGCTCTGGGAAATTGGCAAGTCGGCCGCCGACTCCAACAAGGAGTTCGACCGCACCATCGACTACATCCGCAACACGATTGATGCCCTCAAGGACATCGACCGCGACTCCTCGCGCTTCACCATCGAAGAAGGCATCATCGGCCAGATTCGCAGCTCGCCCCTGGGCGTGGTGCTCTGCATGGGCCCCTTCAACTACCCGCTGAACGAGACGTTCTGCATGCTCATTCCGGCCCTGCTCATGGGCAATACCGTGCTCTTCAAGCCCCCGAAGCACGGCACGCTGCTGCACTTCCCGCTGCTGCAGGCCTTCATCGACGCCTTTCCGCGGGGCGTGGTGAACACCGTGTATGGCCGCGGCAGCACCGTGGTGCCGGCCCTCATGGCCTCGGGCCAGATTGACGCGCTGGGCCTCATCGGCAGCAGCCGGGTGGCCGACTCGCTCAAGAAAATGCACCCCAAGAGCAACCGCCTGCGCGCCATCCTGGGCCTCGACGCCAAGAACGCGGCCATCATCATGCCCGATGCCGACCTGGCCGTGGCCGTGCAGGAGTCGCTGCTGGGCGCGCTCAGCTTCAACGGCCAGCGCTGCACGGCCCTGAAAATTTTCCTGGTGCACGAGCGCATCGCCGATGAGTTCGTGCGGCGCCTCGCCGTCGAAATCAACAAGCTGAAGCCCGGCATGCCCTGGGACGCGGGCGTGAACATCACCCCGCTGCCCGAGCCCCAGAAACCCACCTACCTGGCCGAAATCATCGCCGATGCCGAGGCCCACGGCGCCCGCGTGATGAACGAGGGCGGCGGCACGGCGGCCGGCCCGCTGGTGTTTCCAGCCCTGCTGTATCCGGTGCAGGCCGGCATGAAGGTGTGGCGCGAAGAGCAGTTCGGCCCGGTGGTGCCGGTGGCCCGCTTCGCCCAAACCGAGGAAGCCATTCAGTACCTCATCGACTCCGACCACGGCCAGCAGGTGAGCATCTTCGGCACGGATTCGCAGGAAGTGGCCGACCTCATCGACCAGCTCGTCAACCAGGTCAGCCGCGTCAACCTCAACGCCCAGTGCCAGCGCGGCCCCGACACCTTCCCCTTCACCGGCCGCAAAGACTCGGCCGAGGGCACCCTCTCGGTGTTCGATGCCCTGCGCTCGTTCAGCATCCGCACGGTAGTGGCCACCAAGATGACCGAAGCCAACAAGCACCTGCTCAATGCGATTGTGGACGGCCAGGAAAGCAGCTTCCTGAGCACCCGGTTTATTCTGTAGGCGGCACGCAGATAACGCAAAAGGCCGGCCCGTAATTATGGGCCGGCCTTTTTGGTTTTTTGGCTAAACTTCTACTGCCGAATCAGGGTCATCGTCGTCGGCATCAGGAATGGGACAGCGGGGCGGTCAGCCGGATTTCGGTAAGCAGTTTCCCGTGGCCTCAACGACCAAGCAAGCACGTCTGGACTACCCGCCTGAATGGAGAGCGTTAAATAGCCATAGCCTTTGGTGCCATGGCTGTAAAAAGTCATTTCCATCGTACGATTATTAGCCGGACTGCCAAACACCGCAAACGGCCGTGGCCCCGTAGTTAGGGAATGGTCAATCACCACACCGTTACGCGTATAGACGAAATGGCCTATCACCACATTCCTAGGAGGGTCATTAGGATATCCCGGAAAAACATAAGTAGGGTTGCGGTTCAGCGTCAGATGAAACACCTCACCCCCACCACTCCATTCCCATTCGCCAGCGAATAGCTGGCCGGGGGCCAGAGGCGTTGGAGGCGGAGGAGGCGGAGGATTGTCACCATCATCAGGCACTACTTTATGTGCTTTAATTTTTTGCTTCGCAGAGGGATTTTGCGCGTATACACTAGAGCTTTGTGCTACTATAAGAAGCGCACCCAAAAGCAGTTGAAAGACAGCAGATTTCATATTTATTTAACTAAAAAAGTTACTGACAGGGATTATCTACGGGCGTGTTGTTAGCGCTAAGGCCTCTTGTTAGCGCTAAGGCCTCGCTGCTGCCAAGTATTGCTGGTACGGTCATGCTTGAGTAAAGTCAAACCGGTATCAAAATCTTTCAATATCCTCAAAAGCGACTGTTCATTCAGTAGACTACTGGAATGAACAAAAGGGTAAAACGGAGGATTTGAAAGTATATATTTATCTTCAAAAATTCCAACTGAAAAGTCATCAACCATTTTTGCTTTAAAATTCAAAAACTGGTTGTAGTTCGTGATTTTAAGCGCGTAGTCCTCGCCATACGAAGTGTACACCATCATTGCAAACGTAGCCGGGTCGTGCATGTAGCCCTCATCCGCTATCTGATATATCTGTGAGATGTCTGACATGGAAAAGACTGACAAGCCGCCTGGGTGGGTGTGCATCATGCCATCGTATTGCCACCCTTGAGCCCGTGGCCAGTCAGCATCATTAGCAGTTCCGGCACTAAACGGTACAAAGTCCGATACGGCATTACCACCATTCCTAAAAACAGCCCCCTGCTCAACTGGGCTACTTGCTGCCAGTCCAATCATTGTAGAATTAGCATTCTGCATCCCAGCCTTAGCCGCAAGCGTTGCCATTTGGCCACAGGGAGAGTTGGGATTGGGCGGGGTGCCGACACCCCCACTACAGGATGGACAAGGACCAGTGTTTCCGTTTCCGCCATCGTCTCCGCTTCCGCTTCCGTCTCCGCCGTCGTCACAAGTCACATGGGTCCACGACCCAGTCTGGTGCCAGTCTATAGACAAATAGCAAATGCCCCCAGAGTCAGGCTCATGGCAATAGTCTGTCCCGCCTGTATACACCTGCCACGTTGCTCCCCCACCGTAACAATACCCCGTCCATTCGCAAATGTATGTGGTTATGCAATTAGAAGTTTTGCTAGCGCTCTTGCCCGTTTGTGTTTTTTGTCCATTAGCTCCTTCTTGCCTTACGCCCCCCTCGTAAAAAAAGCACGATTGCTGGCCAGAGGCCATGTCCTTAACCAAAGTAACGCCCGTAAAATTGATGAAATACGGAAGGTCTGCCAGATTAAATGAGTCCGGTGATTTAAGCCGAGGCTCCCTATAAGTATACAAGATGGTGCTGAAGCTCAAGTCGCTGCCAGTGCTTTTGATAAGCAAATACCGGCGACACCCAACCAGCGTCACCACGTATGGTCTTTGCTCCAGGTAAGCTTCCAACGGAATGTACGTGTAAGTGGCGGCTGAGGTACGTCTTTGGATAGCGCTTTGCCAAATGGGCGTCCATGTCCAGATACCTTTCGTTTGGTCTGGATTGGTTACTTGTTGAACCAACTGCAGGTCGTACTTCTTGTCGAGAAAGGCCTGCTTGAGCGCCTCAATAGACTTGTTGTACTGGATTGTCAATGAGTTAAGCAGAAGTTCCACAGGCCAGCGCATATTTCCAGCGCCACATCAAACTGTTCCAGGTTGTGCATGCGCAGTCGGTCTGATAAAATTCGATACCGTTTAAGTCCCCCGATACTGTGCTCTACCACCACCCGTTTGCGTGCTTGTTGCGTATTGCGAAACTTGTTGTTTTTAGTCAATTGCCCGCCGCGCGGTTTTTTCGTTGGCAGAAATAATTTCTCGTACGCGTAGGTGTTGCCGAAGCCTTGAAAACCGGAGTCCAAGCGCACCGTCAGGCTGCTAAACCACTGCCTGTCTGGTGGAAAATCCCGTTTCAACAACGCAAAATCGTGCATTGCCCCTGGCACTAACCGGCCCACGTAAATCAATTTCCGCTGCGCATCAGCCAAAATAAGCGCTTTTAAGGTGTGGCGTTTTTTTTACCGCTGTAGTGTGCTTTTGTAGTGTGCTTTTTGCGCTGCTTTTTCTTGTGGCCGTTGCGTGGCAAATTCAGTGGCATCAACGAGCACGGCCCGCCGTTTGGAAAAATAGCGCTGTAATTCGGCCGGTGATTGAAATTCGCGCTCGGGCAAACAATTGGCCAGCCGCAGGGCTTCGCGCAGCACGGCCAAGCCTTCGTCTTGCCGGCGCTTGGCCGTGGCCCCGTCCAAGCCGCAGACCAGTCCAAGCCGCAGACCAGTCCAAGCACGTCGTAGGTCAGGCCGGATTTGCAGCTAAAAAGGGTAAAGAAGAGCAAATCCTCTTCGTCCTTCATGCGCGTTCCATTGGGGTGAATCACCATTCGGGCAGCTAGTTGCATTTCATTCAATGCCGCATAAGCCCGGCGGAACACGAGCAATAGCTGGGCAAAATGATGAG
>JANXMN010000519.1 GCA_025354605.1 Hymenobacter sp.
CGCTCACGCACGATGTGGCCGGGCCGTTTACGCAGCCCGGGGCGGCGGCCTGGTTTCTGGGGCTGCTGGCGCTGGCGCTGGCCAGCTGGGTGGCCGTGGTGAGCACGCTGGAGCGCTGGCCATTCGTGGTGGGCATGGTGCCGGTGATTTTTTTGCTGATATCGCTAAGTACCGAGTCGCTGGGCCTGTTTGGCGGCAGCGAGCGGTATTTCCTATACTTGATGCTGGGCATGATTGGGGGCGTGGGCTACGGCCTGCACGCCTTCGCCGAAGCTATGCGGCTGCCCGCGCGGGCAGCCATCATGGGCGTTATCGTGGTTGGGCTGAGCGCGGTGCTACTGCTGAAAACACAGCTGTCCATAGAGGAAACGATGTTGCAGCTGGCGGCTTACGCCACGCCGGGCGGCGCGGTGCTGGTGGCGCTGGTGGTGCTGTGGGTGGGCATCGAGAACGTGCGCGCGCTGCTGTGGTTCAACACCCAGGCCGAGCAGCCGGGCAGTCGGTTTGGGCCGGGGCCATTTCTAGCGGCCAGCCTGCTGTACGTGGGGGCGTTGCTGCTGTACGTGTGGGACGACGGCCACCTGGCGCTGGGGTGGGGGCTGAGCCTAGACCCGCTGGTGCTGCTACCGCCGGCGGTGGTGGTGGGTTGGCTGGGCCTGCGGCTGCGCGCGGCCAGCTACGGGGCCTGGGTGCCCTACGCGACGGGCGCGGCGCAGCTGTACCCACTGGCGGTGCTGGGGGCGGCGGGGGCACTGGGCTACGCGCTGGCCACGGCCAATTCGCCCCTGCTGGTGGCGGCCCGCAGCTTCACCGGCGCGGCGCTGGCGCTGTTGGGTGGAGGCTTTCTGCTGTACGTTATTATCAACTTTCTGCCTCTTCTGCGGCAGCGGCTGCGGGTGTACCGGGTGGTATTCGACCCGCGCCGGCTGCCACTCTACCCAGTGTACATCTTGAGTATTGGGGGGTTGCTGCTGATACAGTCGCGAATGAACTTCCCGCTGCCCGACCAGGTAATGGCCGGGCAGTTCAACCTGCTAGGCGACCTGACCCGAGAGCAGAGTGAGGCCGCACCCGACGACTTGGCCCTGGCCGCCCTGGCCGAGCGCTACTACGCCGAAAGTGGCGACGTACTTTATCGGGCCAACCTGCACGCCGAGCTGGGCCGGGCGGCGCTGTACCGCTCCCGCCAGCAGCGGCAGAACGAAATCAATGCCCTGCGCCGGGCGCTGCTGCGCGGCCCCAGCGAGCAAGTGTCGGTGCGGCTGGCTTCGCTCTACAGCGAGCCGAATGAGCTGTTTGAGGGCCTCGACGTGCTGCGCAAAGGGCTCAGGGAGCAGCCCCGCAGTGCCCCGCTGGCCGGCGACCTGGCCCAGCTATTCACCCGCACGTCCCTGACCGATTCGGTGGCTTTTTATTTAGACCAGGCCGAGCGGCGGAACCCCGGCAGCTACCCCAGCCGCACTAATCAGCTGGGCTTTCTGCTGAGCCAGGACCTGCTGGCCGAGGCTCGCAAGCGCACGGCCGGGCTGACTCCGAAAATAGATGAGGCCGCGCTGTTGAGCAACCTGGAGTTGCTGCAGCTGCGTACGAAGCCGGCCTTGAGCGTAACCCTGCCCGCACCTGCGTCTGGCCCGCTGGTGCTAGCGGCGGCCGACTTCGCCCAGCTCTACCACGGCGTGCTGCTGGCCGTGACGCGCCACCCCGAACAGCTGACGCCGACGCTTTTTAAGCAGCTCAGCCAGCGGGCCAACCACCCGGCCAATACTGACTACTATGAGCAGCTGCAGTTTCTGCAGGCACTGGGCCACCACGCTCGCGGCGAGGAGCTGCTGGCCAGGCAGCTGCTGCTGCCGCTGGCGGCGGGCACTTCGCCCACCGCTGCCTATTACCAGCAGCTGCTGGGGCTGTGGCAGCTGCAGCAGGGCCAGTATGCCACAGCGGCCGACCAGCTGGCCTTCGCTGCCTTGCACGGCGCGCCCATGGCGGCCGGGATGCGCGTGTACGCGCTGGCCGTGGCCGGGCAGGCCGATTCAGTGCGGGCTGCCACGGCGCGGCTGCTGACGTCGGCCGATACGGCGCAGCAGCGGCAGGGGCAGCGGGCGCAGCGGCTGCTGGCGAAAACGGCCAGCGCTCCGGCTCCGGCCGACCGACGGCACCTTGGCACCGACTGGCTGGCGGCAGCCCGAGCGGCGGCAGCGCGCGGCGACGTGAAAACGGCCACGGCTACTTACCAGCGCATCGTGCAGGAAGCCCCGTTCAATGAAGCCGGAGTATTGGCGGCGGCAGCGTTTTTTCGGCAGCAGCAGCAGACCACCGCGGCGTACCAGGCCCTGCAGACGGGGCTGAATGAAAACCCGCAGTCGCTGGCGCTGTTGCGTGCCTACGTGCTGGCCGCCGCCGATGCTGGCCTAAGCGAGTACGCGGCCGAGGCGCTGGGGCAACTGCGGCAGCGGCTGTCGGCGGCGGCTTATGCTACTTTAGCGGCCGAATACGCTGCGCACCAGGCAGCCCGGGCGGCGGCGGCCGCGTCCTTTGCCGGGACCGCTCCGGCAGTCCCGTTGTAATCAGCTCTCAGCTCATGAATCCGAACGTTATCGAAACCACCGACATCGCCAAAACCTACGTGATGGGGCACGAGTCCATTCACGCGCTCCGCTCGGTAAGCATCCAGATTCCGCGCGGCGAGTACGTGGCGTTTATGGGGCCGTCGGGCTCGGGCAAATCCACGCTAATGAACATCATTGGCTGCCTCGATACGCCCAGCCAGGGCCAGTACATTCTCAACGGGCAGGACGTGAGCCGAATGAGCGACAACCAGCTGGCCGAGGTGCGCAACAAGGAAATCGGCTTCGTTTTCCAGAGCTTCAACCTGCTGCCCCGCGCTTCGGCTCTCGACAACGTGGCCCTGCCACTCATTTACGCCGGCCTGAGCAAGCGCGAGCGCACCGAGCGCGCCCTCGAAAGCCTGCGCGCCGTGGGCCTGGCCGACCGCGCCTCGCACCGCCCCAACGAGCTGAGCGGCGGGCAACGCCAGCGCGTGGCCATTGCCCGCGCCCTCGTCAATACCCCCAGCGTACTGCTGGCCGATGAGCCGACCGGCGCGCTCGACTCGAAAACCAGCCACGAAATCATGGACCTGTTCGAAGCGCTGTACTCCAAGGGCAACACCATTATTATGGTGACGCATGAGGAGGACATTGCCCGCTATGCCCACCGCATCGTGCGCCTGCGCGACGGGCTCGTGGAGTCGGACGAGGTGAACCAGAACGTGCATACCCACGCCGTGGCGGGGTAGGAGAATCGAGGTGGCGTTGAGCATCATGCAAAGGGTCGTAGAGCGTCATGCAGAGCGCAGCGAAGCATCTTGCCAGAGGTAGTAACTCAATCGTTTATTCCGTCATTGATTAGTTACCCGAGGCAAGATGCTTCGCTACGCTCTGCATGACGTCCTTTTTTCAACCACTACTCCCATGAAAATCTACACCAAAACCGGCGATAAGGGCCTCACCTCACTCATTGGCGGCACGCGGGTGCCCAAGAGCAGCCTGCGCATCGAGTGCTACGGCACGATAGATGAGCTGAACTCCCACATCGGGCTGGTGCGCGACCAGGACGTGAACGCGGCCCGCCGCCCGCTGCTTAAGGAAATTCAGGACCGGCTGTTCACCATCGGCTCGGCGCTGGCGGCCGACCCGGAGAAGTCGAAAATGAAGCTGCCCGACCTGCACGCCGGCGACGTGACTCTGCTTGAAGAGGAGATGGACCACCTCAATCTCGACCTGCCCGAGCTGCGCGCCTTCATTCTGCCGGGCGGGCACCCAGCCGTGAGTCAAACACATGTGGCCCGTTGCGTGTGCCGCCGCGCTGAGCGCCTCGTCATTCACTTGGGCGAGGATTCGTTCGTGGCCGACTTGGTAGTTGTCTATCTGAACCGGCTATCCGACTTCCTGTTTGTGCTGAGCCGGGCCATGGCCCAGGAGCTGGGCGTGGAGGAAGTGACGTGGCAGGCGCGGATGTAAGAAGGGCCGCGCCGAACTATTCATTACGGCCGCTGGTCTGTGAGGCTAAGCAACTTGGCCTGTTGGTTTTTCGAGCTGCTGGCAGCAGCGTTTAAGGCTTCGGAAACACCACTTCAAATTTATCGTCCAGCTCGTATTAGAGGATACTCTAATTCTCCATTCCCTGGCTTGTTATGACCAAATGCGCTGACCATTAAAGCGGCTGAAGCTCCGGCAGAAACCCTTGTAATTGCCAGCGGCGGCGTGGGCCGGTAGAAAATGCCGGGGCGTTCCGGCAAGCAGCCAATACCGTTCTTTGCACTCAAATTCCGGTTGGTTCAGCCACCCGGGTAGCCAACTTCGTACCTGCAAAAATCCCACCTCCCCGTTCGCTGAAATTGCCTTCTTATGATTGACGTTTTTCCCATTCGCACCCAGCCCAATACGGCTTCCCGCCTGGCTGAACAGGACTTCGACCACCTCGAATTTGGCAAGGTGTTTTCCGACCACATGTTCGTGGTGGACTACCGCGACGGCGAGTGGCAGGATGCCCAGATTCTGCCCTATGGCGACCTGACGGTAAGCCCGGCCAACTCGGCGCTGCACTACGGGCAGGCCATTTTTGAGGGCATGAAGGCTTACCACCAGGCCGACGGCAGCGTGGCCCTGTTCCGCCCGCTCGACAACTGGGACCGCCTCAACAAATCGGCCGAGCGCATGTGCATGCCCCCCATTCCGGAGGAACTGTTCATGCAGGGCCTGCGGGAGCTGATTCGGCTCGACGCGGGCTGGGTGCCCACGTTCGCGGGCAGCTCGCTCTACATCCGGCCCTTCATGTTCGCCACCGATGGCTTCATCGGCGTGCGGCCGTCGGAGGAGTACCGCTTCGTGATTTTTACCTGCCCCGTGGGCCTCTACTACAACAAGCCCCTGCGCGTGCGCTTCGAGCAGAAGTACGTGCGCTCGGCCGAGGGCGGCGCGGGTTTCGCCAAGAACGCCGGCAACTACGGCGCGGCCATGTACCCTACCAAGCTGGCCCAGCAGGAAGGCTACAACCAGCTTATCTGGACCGATGCCTCGGAGCACCAGTACGTGGAGGAGTCGGGCACGATGAATGCCATTTTCGTGATTGAAGGCCGCGTAATTACGCCCGCCCTCAGCACCAGCATTCTCGATGGCGTGACGCGCCGTAGCGTGCTGGCCCTGGCCCGCGATATGGGGCTGACGGTGGAAGAGCGCAAGGTGAGCAGCCGCGAAATCATCGCCGCGCTGCAAAACGGTACGCTGGAAGAAGCTTTCGGCGCGGGCACGGCGGCCACCATCGCACCCATTTCGGTGATTGGCTACGAAGGACATGACTACGAGCTGCCCGCTGTCGGTCCTAACGCCTTTTCGAAGCGCGTGGGCGCGGCCCTGGACGCGATTCGCACCGGGGAAGCGGCTGACCCGCACGGCTGGATGGTGGGCGTATAATGACGTAGCGTGG
>JANXMN010000534.1 GCA_025354605.1 Hymenobacter sp.
ATGGTGCAGGAAGTGCGCCGGCAGTTCCGCGAAATTCCGGGTATTATGGAAGGCACCGGCAAGCCCGAGTACGAGAAATGCGTGGCTATCAGTACCGAAGCTGCCATCAAAAAGATGATTGCGCCGGGTGCAATCGCGCTGCTCTCGCCCATCATCGTGGGCTTTTTGTTTGGCCCGCACGTGCTGGGCGGCCTGCTGGCCGGCGTTACGGTATCGGGCGTGCTAATGGCCATGTTCCAGAGCAACGCCGGTGGCGCCTGGGACAACGCCAAGAAGTCGTTTGAGAAGGGCGTGATGGTGAACGGCAAGATGGAGTACAAAGGCTCCGACGCCCACAAGGCTTCGGTAACCGGCGACACCGTCGGCGACCCTTTCAAAGACACTTCTGGCCCAAGCATGAACATCCTCATCAAGCTGATGAGCATTGTGTCGCTGGTTATCGCGCCCCACATCGCTGCCAAAGACGGCGAGCGCGGCATGGCCCCGGTGCGCCACGAATTGGAAAACGTACAGATGGTGGCCCAGCCCAAAGCCCGCTTCGTGGTGGAGGAAGTGGCCCCGACTGCTGTGCGGGTTATTTACACCGCGCTGACGAAATAGCCTGAACCGCAGGTTGAACGAATTTGACGGATTGAATGGCTTCCGTTTTACGTGGAGTTAATGAAATGAAAAGGCCGCTGCTTTATAAGTAGTGGCCTTTTTGCTGGCAATTGGGCCGGCGAAGCGGAACGGGGCCATTCGAATCCGTTCAATCCGTCAAATCCGCTCAATCTGCAGTTCAGACAGATTATGCCCGTAGCTTTGCGGCTCCATTACTCCCCCCGCGCCGCATGGGCCACGCCAACGTAAGCATCCACGACAAAGAATTTCGGCCGTATCTGTCTGCTGATGAGCTAAATGCGGCGGTGGCCGGGCTGGCGGCTCGCCTCAGCGCCGACTACGCCGGGCGGCGGCCGCTGTTCGTAGTGGTGCTGACGGGTGGCTTCATGTTTGCTGCCGATTTGCTGAAGCATTACCAAGGGGAGTGCGAAATCGTCTTTATCCGGGTGGCCTCGTATGAGGGCACGGCGAGCACCGGCGTAGTGCAGGAAGTGCTGGGCCTGCGGGAAGAAATCCAGGGCCGTGACATTATTCTGGTGGAAGACATTGTGGACACCGGCACCACCATGCACCACCTGCTGCCCACGCTGCAGAGCCAGGGGCCGGCCTCGGTCGAGATTGCCACCCTGTTTTTCAAGCCCGAAAGCCTGCGCCACGAAATGACGCTGCGCTACGTCGCCAAAGAGATTCCCAACGACTTCGTGGTGGGCTACGGCCTCGACTACGACGGGCTGGGCCGCAACCTGCCCGATGTGTACGTGGCCGTGTAGCAACGATTATGCCCCCGATTGAGTAACTTGCCCAACCCCCCAAACCACCTACCCTCGCGCAACTCTCCTCGTTCATGTTGAATATCGTGCTGTTCGGCCCTCCCGGCGCCGGCAAAGGAACCCAGAGCCAGAAACTCATTACCCACTACAATCTCGTGCACCTGAGCACCGGCGACCTGCTGCGCGCCCAGATTACCCAGGGCACCGAACTGGGGCTCAAGGCTAAAAAATTGATGGACGAAGGCCTGCTCGTACCCGATGATGTAGTGATTGGCATGATTGGCAGCGCCCTGGAAACCAACCCCCAGGCCAGCGGCTTCATCTTCGATGGCTTTCCACGCACCGTGGCCCAGGCTGAAAGCCTCGACCGCCTCATGGCCGCCCACGGCACCCACATCGGCTGCATGATTGCGCTGGAGGTGCAGGAAGAAGAGCTGGTGAAGCGCCTGCTCGAGCGCGGCAAAACCAGCAACCGCCCCGACGACCAGGACGAAACCAAAATCCGCCGCCGCGTAACGGTGTACAACACCGAAACTGCCCAGGTAGCCGGCTACTATGCCACCCAGCAGAAATTTCACGCCCTCAACGGCATCGGCCCCATCGAGGGCATCTTTGGCCAGATTTGCGGCCTGATTGACCAGCACCAGGCTGCGGTACCCGAAACCCCTGCCGCCGCGACCAACGGAGTAAAGGCGTAACTTTACGCCTTTAACAAGACTGTCAGTTTTTAATACGACTGTCATCCTGAGCGCAGCGAAGGACCTTATCACGTTAGAAAAACCGGTTTAGAACCTTCGTTCTGCCGTCGTTCCTAACGTGATAAGGTCCTTCGCTACG
>JANXMN010000535.1 GCA_025354605.1 Hymenobacter sp.
CTAGCTTCGTTCCGAAGTAAGATTCAAAAACTTGCTCACCAAGGCTTATTCAGCAAACTGCGGGTGCAATTAATTTAGCTCACCGGCCCCTCCAAAACCTCCTTTTCAATCCAGCGCCCGTCCTCGCGCATGAGCTCAATCAGCTCATCGACAGCGGCCTCTTCGGGCACCGATTTCTTGATGACTTCCTGGCCGCGGTAGAGGGAGATTTTGCCCTTGCCCACGCCCACGTAGCCGTAGTCGGCATCGGCCATTTCGCCGGGGCCGTTCACGATGCAGCCCATGATGCCGATTTTGATGCCCTTGAGGTGGTCGGTGCGCTGGCGAATCATGGCCGTGGTTTCCTGCAGGTCGAATAGGGTGCGGCCGCAGCTCGGGCAGCTGATGTATTCGGTCTTGCTCATGCGGGTGCGGGCCGCCTGCAGAATGCCGAACGAGAGCTGATTCAGCCCATTGATGGTGGCCAGCCAGCTTTCCTGCGACGCCCCCGCCGGGAGGTCGCGGGTGCCCAGCACGATGCCATCGCCCAGGCCGTCGATGAGCAGGCCGCCTACGTCGGTCGCGGCGTCGAGCTGGGTTTGCTCAGCGGCTTGCAGCGGGTAGTCGCGCGCTATCACCACCGGGCAGTCGACGTGGTTGAGCATTAGCTCGAAGAAGGCCCGCCGCAGCTCGGGCATGGCGTGCGCGTTCGTCGTGAACAGCAACAGTACGATGTTCTGGTCCCGCCGCAGCTGGGCCAGCAAGGGCGCGTCCAAGGCGTCGAGCGACACGGCCAGAAAATTCAGCTGGGGGTGCAGGTCGGGCCGGGGGCCCGGCCCCAGGTGGGTGTCGGCCATGTAGCGGTCGGCCGTGATGAGCGGGAAGTGGTCGGGCCGACGGCCGGCGTCGTTCCAGGCCGGGTAGTTCACGACCTCCTTCAGGCCGTTGGGCAGCATGAAGGGCACGGGCCGCTCGCCGCTGTAGATGTAGTCGGCCCCGAGGTCCGACATCTGAAACTTGTCGAGAAAGGCCGAGTACAGGTGGCCGGCGGCGCGCAAATCGGCATACGCCAGCCGGGGCAGCCGCGACACGTCGGTGATGACGCGCGGCACGTTCTGCCCGCCAAAGTTGCCCACCTCGTGGGTGGCGCGGCGGAAATACTGGAACGGATTAATCGGGGACTGTGACGCTTCGCTTAAGGAGGAATGAGGAATGAGGAATGAGGAATTATCCGCCTCCAATTCTTCATTCTTCCTTCCTAATTCTTCATTGCCCAAAGGGCGGATAGGCCGGGCCTGGGCGGCGCGGCCGGTGTAGCGGTCAATCAGCATGCGCGCCACCGGGGCTTCGGCTTCGGGGGCTTCCGTCAGGCTCACGCGCACGGTGTCGCCGAGGCCGTCTTCGAGCAGCGTGCCAATGCCCACGGCACTCTTGATGCGGCCGTCCTCGGCCTCGCCGGCTTCGGTTACGCCCAGGTGCAGCGGATAGGGCTGCAGGCCCTCCACATCAAGCTTTTGCACCAGCAGGCGGTAGGCTTGCACCATCACCTGGGTGTTGCTGGCTTTCATGCTCAGCACCACGTCGTAGTAGTTCTCCTCCTCGCACAGGCGCAAGAACTCCAGGGCCGACTCCACCATGCCGAGCGGGGTGTCGCCGTAGCGGCTCAGAATGCGGTCGCTCAGCGAGCCGTGGTTGGTGCCGATGCGCATGGCGGTGCCGTACTGCTTGCAGATTTGCACCAGCGGCCGAAACCGCTCGCGAATGCGCTCCACTTCGGCCGCGTAGGAGGCGTCGGTGTATTCAATGTCTTCAAACTTCTTTTTGTCGGCGTAGTTGCCGGGGTTCACGCGCACTTTCTCCACGATGCGGGCGGCCAGCTCGGCGGCGTTGGGCGTGAAGTGGATGTCGGCGATGAGCGGCACGTTACAGCCCCGCTTGCGCAGCTCCTTCTTGATTTCGAGCAGGTTCTGGGCCTCCTTCATGCTGGGCGCGGTAATGCGCACGTACTCGCAGCCGGCCGCCACCATGCGCAGCGTTTGCTCCACCGAGCCGAGCGTGTCCATCGTGTCGATGGTGGTCATGCTCTGCACGCGAATGGGAAAGTCGCCCCCCATCGGCACCCCGCCGATGTTGACCACCCGGGCTACTCGGCGTTTATACTCAGTCAGGCTGGGGCAATAGGTCTTGTTCATCATGCCAAAAACTTACGGGGAAGGGCGAATGTTGCGCGCAGGTGCAAAGGTAAAGCCTGTGGCGCGGGGTAAGCCGTCAGTTATGGCGGAGGTTAAGAACGTCATGCAGCGCGCAGCGCAGCATGAGGTTCCATCCAGGGCTGAAACTCTGGCATCAAAAAGCAGCCGCAGTTGCCCGGCGTGCCTATCTTGGCAGAAATTTTTGGTTTCACCCCACTCCCACGGCCGGTGCGGCCGGCCCGCTTCTCACTCATGGCTGCCATCCACAACAACAAAGTCGTCACCATCACCTACGACCTGAGCGTGACCGACGAAAACCAGGAAAAAGTGCTGGTTGAGTCGGCCGAAGCCGATTCGCCCATGGTCTTTCTGTTCGGCCACAGCGGCCTGCCCGAGGAGTTTGAAACCCAGCTCGACGGCAAAAACTCCGGCGACGAGTTCCAGTTCAGCCTCACCCCCGAGCAAGCCTACGGCGAGTACGACGAGCAGGCGCTGGTGGAGATTCCCAAGGATGTTTTCCTTATCGACGGCAAGCTCGATACCGACATGCTGCAGCCCGGCAACTTCCTGCCCATGGCCGACAACGAAGGCAACCACATGCAGGCCAAAGTGGTGAGCATCGGGGACTCCGCCGTGCAGATGGACTTCAACCACCCACTGGCGGGAATGGTGATGCACTTCCACGGCCACGTGCAGGAAGTGCGCGAGGCCACTGCCGAGGAGCTGGCCCACGGCCACGCGCACGGCGAGGGCGGCCACCAGCACTAGGCTGGTCCGGCGGACTGGCCCGCCTTTTTCTACGGCGCGGGAGCGGTTTGCCAGCAGGCAGGCCGCTCTTTTTTTTCGGAGGCCCGGGCCGGGCTGGCAGCGCTTACCTTGGCGCTAGCTTTCGCCCCCCCCAACTCCTTTCCTGATGAACCAGATTTCGATAGTCGGCGCGGTGGCCGCCCTGCTCACCACTACGGCCTACGTACCGCAGGCCTACAAAACCATCAAAACACGCTCTACGGCCAGCCTCTCGCTCCCTACTTACGTGATGCTGTTTCTGGGCACCTGCCTCTGGGAAGCCTACGGCCTGATGCTGCATGACTGGTCCATCATTTTCACCAACCTGGTGTGTGGGCTTTTGGGCAGCGTGATTTTATATCTGAAGCTGGTCGAGAAGCCCGGCACCGATGCCGGGATAAAGTAGCGCAGCCGCGGCGAGTCCGCCGGAACATCGTTTGGGTGTCGTTCACCCGCGCGGCCGCGCGGCATTCACGCTCACGGGGCGAGCAGCCGGACCAGCTCGCCAGCGGCGAAATCGCGGAGCTGTGGGAAAAACTCCTGAAAATCGGCCTCGTAAGCATCGTAGTGGCGCAGCAGCTCTTCCACGGCCGTTTCCATGCCCGAGCCGGGAGAGGCGCGGCGGCTGAGGCCACTGAGGGCGCGGGCCAGGCCGGCCGTTTCGGCGTAGCCCAACAGCCAGTTGTGCTGCACCATGTAGCCGAGCATGTGCTGCACGCGGGCGGGCATTGCGGCCTGGCGGGCCGTAAGCTGCCCGTAGACGCGCCGGGCAAAACCGGCCAGTGGCTCGGGCGAGAAACCAGCAAAGTGCCGGGCCAGAAAATGGTCGAGAAACATGTCAGATATCACGCCGGCGTATTTGCCATAGCCGGCCTCGCGCAGGCGCTGGGTGCCGCGCCGCACCACCGGGTGCTGGTCGGTGAAGGTATCGATGGCCCGGTGCAGGCGGATGCCGGCCTGCACGGCGGGCGGGTAGGCTTCGAGCTGGCGGCCGGGCACGGAGTCGGCAATGAAGTTGCCCAGCAAGATGTCGGAATACACGGTGGCCCCGACGGAGCCGGAGAGGAGCAGGTGGGCGAGAAAATTCATGACGCGGGGCAAGGTAGGAGGACGAAGCGGCAATTTTTCAACCCGGGCCGGCGGCCGGCCGTAAGCATGGGCACGAGGCGGCCGATTGGCCGTCGTCACCCTCCACTCTCCCAACTTCTCTTTCCCATGTCCGACCAGACGCCCGTAACCCACGACCTGAGCAAGCTTTTCGAAAAAATCAAGGAGGTGCGCATGGCCATGCTCACCACCACCGACGAAAAAGGTACCCTGCACAGCCGCCCGATGGCCACCATTCAGCCCGGCAAGGATGAGGCCCTGTATTTCCTGACCGATGCCAACTCGGCTAAAGTTTTCGAGATTAAAAAAGACGGCCAGGTGAACCTGAGCTACTCCGACCCGGGCAGCAACGTGTACGCCTCGGTATCGGGCCGTGCCAACGCCTACCGCGACCAGGCCAAAATCGAAGAGCTCTGGAGCGAGCCCATGCGTGGCTGGTTCCCCAAGGGCAAGGACGACCCGAACATTATGATTCTGAAAGTGACCATCGACCAGGGCGAATACTGGGATTCGCCCAGCAGCCTGCTCACCCAGGCTTACGCCTACGTGCGCGCCGTGGTGACGGGCCAACCCAGCAAGGACGATGACGTGAACCAGCACGCCCAGGTGCAGCCCAAATAAGCTGCCGCTGGATATCGCAGAAAAGGCCGGGAACAATTCCGGCCTTTTTTTGTGAAGTGATACGCTCCGACCTCCGGGCCTTCGCCTCCTTGCATGCCGCTCACCACCCTCACCCTTTTCACCCTGCGACCCGGCCACCGCCGCTGGGGACTGGCCCAGATGGGCACTTCGCCGGGCCCACTCAAGCGCGTGGCCGGGCTGCGGTTTTTCAAGCTGCTGGGCAGTGGGGCAGCCAACGGCTTCGGCCTCTGGCCCAACCTCGACCGCTACGGCTTGATGGCCGTGTGGGAGGACGCGGCCAGCGCGGCGGCCTTCTTTGGCCAACACGCGCTGTGGGCCGACTACCAGCGCCGCACGGCTGAGCAGTGGACCCTGGAGCTCGCCCCCTTCAAAGCCCAGGGCCTGTGGGACGGGCGCAACCCCTTCGACTACGCCGCGCCGACTGCCGGAGCGGGGCCGCCCGGCCCGCTGGCCGTGCTCACCCGGGCCAGCATCCGCTGGCGCAAAACGCCCCGGTTCTGGCAGTTTGTGGAGCCCACCAGCGCGGCGCTGGGCGGAGCGGGCGGCGTGCGGGCGGCCATTGGCCTGGGCGAGCTGCCGGTGGTGCGGCAGGCCACGTTCAGCGTGTGGGAATCGGGAGCGGCCATGCAGGAGTACGCCTACCGCGACGCCCGCCACCGCGAAGTGATGCTGCTGACCCGGCGCGAAAACTGGTACACCGAGGAGCTGTTTGCCCGGTTTCAGGTGCTGGGCAGCACGGGTACGCTCGAAGGGCGCGACCCGCTGGCGGGGCTGCTGCCGGGCCATTAGTCACTGCTGTTTCGCAGGCAACTTTGGCAGCTGGTGTTTCCAGTAGTTTCTGGTTACAAAATGCGCCGTTTGCAAGCCCCAGCGGGGCGACACATCGGTAGTAAAGCATTGTTTAGCAAGAATTAGAGCCCCAGCGGGGCGACACTCGCCAGTACGGCGGCCGAGTGTCGCCCCGCTGGGGCTCTAATTCAGTTGTACAGTCAGTTACTACCAATATGTCGCCCCGCTGGGGCTCCTCGCCCAGCCGCATGGCATACGAGACCATCCGCACGACG
>JANXMN010000549.1 GCA_025354605.1 Hymenobacter sp.
CTGGCGGCCAGGCCCGAGCGGGCTGGCTGGCTCCGAGAGCACAAAACCTGCCACGCGGGTATCATCAAGCTCCAGCGAGTCGGAGCTGCCGCTCAGCAAGCGCCGCATGAGGAGACGGTGACGTAGTACGTCGTACTTCAGCATCAGGGACGGCATCGGGAGGGCATGGGCGACCACGAGGCGGGCTGGCAGCCAGCGCATGTCGGCGTAGGGCGAACCGATGACGCCCTCGAAAGCGCTGTTGGGCAAGGCTGCGGGCAGGCCCCGGACAAAGTCGCGCAGGTTGCTTTCGCCGGCGGCTCCTTCGAGGCCGGGAGAGGCTAGCTGGGCGGATACTACATGACCAGCCAGCAGCAGGGTCAGCGTGCAGGGTAAAATAAATTTCATGGCAATGGGCAGGGCCGCAGGAGTGGAAGACAGGCCAATTTACGCCCATTTTAGCTACCTGCTTATTCGGCCGGCGCGTGCGCTTTCGGGTGTAGCACGCGCCACTCATCTTCCAGAATGCCCATTTCGATGAGGGTCCAGTAGCTGTCGTCGTGGCGCACCACATCGCGCATCCGGCCTTCTTCCACGAAGCCGCATTTGAGGTAGCAGTTGATAGCGGCGTGGTTGAAGTCGTACACGCCCAGGCTGACGCGGTGCAGGTGCAGCTGCTCGAAGGCGATGCGCAGCAGGGCTTTCACCATACCCTGGCAGATGCCGCGCCGCCGCTCGGTGGTGTGGCCCACCAGCACCCTCGTGATGCGCCCGGCGCGGTCGCGCTCGCTGATACCGCCCAGCGAGATGTGGCCCAGCGTGAGGCCCGTTTTCGCATCGACTGCCTTGTAGATAAACACGCTGGGGTCGGCGAAATCGTTGGAACCTTCAATGTACCAGCGCAGGCCCGCCTCGGTGAGCGGAAACGAAAACATCGAGCCGCTCCATTCCTTCATCAGCCGCTCGCTGTCGACCCATTCGATGAGCTGGGCAAAATCAGTTGGGGTGAAGGGTTCGAGCGTAATCATGGGCCATGTAAGAGTTAAGATTTCAGTCCCGCAAGGTAAGCGGTCGGGCGGTTACGGCCGGGCTTAATTTGGGGGGCGAATAACCTCCCGGTGGGCTGCTTTGTTGGCTGGCACGTACCAGTAGCTTTTTCGTTTCGCTATGAATATTGCCACCAACACCATCCTGCTCACCGGCGGGGCTTCGGGCATCGGCTTGGCGCTGGCCGTACGCTTCCTGAACGCCGGCAGCACCGTCATCATCGTGGGCCGCCGGGCCGATAAGTTGGCCGAAGCGCAGCTGCTACATCCCGGCCTCATCACCCATCGGGCCGACGTGGCCGACCCCGCCGAACGAGCCGAGCTCGTGCGCTGGGCCACCACCACCTTTCCCGACCTGAACGTGCTGGTGAACAACGCCGGCATCCAAAACCGCATCGAGCTGGCCCACGACGCCGCCACCGACTGGCAGGTGCGCCGCGAGGAGCTGGTCATCAACGTGGAGGCCCCTATTCACCTGAGCACGCTGCTGGTGCCGCACCTGCGCCAGCGGCCGGGCGCGGCCATCATCAACGTCACCTCGGGGCTGTCGTTTGCGCCGGCCGCGTTCGTGCCCATCTACAGCGCCACCAAGGCGGCCCTGCATTCCTTCACGCTTTCGCTGCGCTACCAGCTGGAGCCAGCGGGCATCGCGGTGCTCGAAATCGTGCCTCCGGCCGTGGATACCGACCTTGGCGGCCCCGGCCTGCACACCTTCGGCGTGAACGTGGACGCTTTTGCCGATTCCATCATGGACCGCCTTGCCAAAGGCGAGCAGGAGGTGGGCTACGGCACGTCGGAGAAGTCGCGCCTGGCTTCGCGCGCCGAGCTGGACGAGCAGTTTCGGGCGATGAATAAGCGGTAGCAATGATGCCTTTTAGGAAGTGCGCGAGAACGTCATGCTGAGCTTGTCGAAGCATCTCTACCGCTTCGTTGACGGCTCATACAAAGCGGTAGAGATGCTTCGACAAGCTCAGTATGACGTTCTGTAAACGCAGCCCGGCAGCCCGACTGACCGGCTCTATGCCTCCAGCCGCAGCACCGCGCGGCTGTGCTCGCGCACGGCCGCCGTCAGCCCCGCGCTATCGGCCAGGTGCTGCCCAAACGAGGGCACCAGCTGCCGGAACCGCGCCTGCCACTCGGCCGAGGCCGCCCGCTCGGGAAAGCACTTCTGCACCAAATCGAGCATGATGGCCACGGCCGTGCTGGCCCCCGGCGACGCGCCCAGCAGCGCGGCAATCGAGCCATCGGCCGCCGTCACCATCTCGGTGCCGAATTCGAGTACGCCGCCTTCTTTCTTATCCTTTTTGATAACCTGCACGCGCTGCCCGGCCACGGCCAGCTGCCAGTCGGCGGGGTTGGCTTCGGGGTAATATTCGCGCAGGGCGACCGTGCGCTCCTCCGGCGTTTGCAGCACCTGTCCGATAAGGTATTTCGTGAGCCCCAGGTTGCGCGCCCCGGCGAAGAGCAGCGGCCGAATATTGCCCAGCTCGATTGATTTGAACAAATCGGTATACGAGCCCGCCTTCAGAAACTTGGTGCTGAAGCCGGCGTACGGCCCGAACAGCAGCTCCTTGCGGCCGTTTATCTGGCGGGTGTCGAGGTGGGGCATCGACATGGGCGGCGCGCCCAGGGCCGGCTTGCCGTACACCTTGGCCTCGTGCCGGGCAATGACCGCGGGGTTGGTGCACTTCAGCCACTGCCCACTGACGGGGAAGCCGCCGAAGCCGCCGGCCTCCGGAATTCCCGACTTTTCGAGCAGCGGCAGCGAGCCCCCGCCGGCCCCGATGAACACGAAGCGCCCGCGCACGATGCGGCTTTCGCCGGTGGCCAGCTCCTTGATTTTGATGCGCCAGATGCCGTCGTCCTTGTGGCGGAAGTCTTCCACCTCGAAGCCCAGGTGCAAATCAACGCCCGGCTGGGCTTCCAGGTGGTCGGTGAGGGCGCGGGTAAGGGCTCCGAAGTTTACGTCGGTGCCCACGGCCATGCGGGTGGCGGCCACCGCCTGCGCGGGGTCGCGGCCGTCCATCACCAGCGGAATCCACTCGGCAATCCGCTGGGGGTCGGTGCTGAATTCCATGCCCTGAAACAGCGGCGAGTGCAGCAGCGCGGCGTGGCGCTTGCGCAGGTATTCCACGTTGGCCGCGCCCCACACGAAGCTCATGTGCGGGATGCTGTGGATGAAGGCCGTGGGGTCGGGCAGCGTGCCCTCCTGCACCAGGGAGGCCCAGAATTGCTTGCTCAGCTCGAACTGCTCGGCGATTTTGTCGGCCTTGCTGATGTCAATGGAGCCGTCGGGCCGCTCGGGCGTGTAGTTCAGCTCGCAGAAGGCCGAGTGGCCGGTGCCGGCATTGTTCCAGGCATCAGAGCTTTCGGCCGCCACGCCATCGAGCCGCTCGTAGCTGCTGATGGTGAGACTCGGGTCGAGGGCTTTGAGCAGCACGCCCAGCGTGGCGCTCATGATGCCCGCGCCAATGAGAATGACGTCGGAAACGGGTTTGGCGGGGGAGGAGGAATCGGGTGCAGTCATAGGGAATGGGTAAGAAAGCCAACGGCAGTACGCAGGACAGCCGGGCCGGGCTGTTTGTTGAAAGAAAAAGCCGGGGGCCGTAACGCGCGGCCGTAGCACGCAGCCTTTGCTGCGTCCCGTTGAACAAACTTACCGAACGAGCTTACTAGCGCTGTGGCAGCATCGTGCTACGGCGACGCAGCAAAGGCTGCGTGCTACGGCTGCGTCCCACTGAATTGTTGCCCAACTTGCAGCCCCCAACTCCCGCCCCATGCCCAACCCCGACCTGCCGCTGCTGCCCCTGCCCACCCGCGCCGACGCGGCCGATGCCACGGCCCCGCGCCTGCTCATCATCTACACCGGCGGCACCGTGGGCATGGCCCTGAACCGAAGCGGCGGCCTGGTGCCCATGCAGTTCGGCCGGCTCGACCGCAAGATGCCCGAGCTCACGCGCCTGCCCTTTCGCCTGGAGCTGCTCAGCCTGCCCGAACCCATCGACAGCAGCAACGTCACGCCCGCCGACTGGCTGTTTCTGGCGCAGCTCATCGGCCAGCACTACGCCGACTTCGATGGCTTCGTGGTGCTGCACGGCACCGATACCATGGCGTATTCGGCGGCGGCGCTGGGCTATATTCTGGAGCACCTGGGCAAGCCGGTGGTGTTTACCGGGGCGCAGGTGCCGGTGGGGGCCAACCGCTCCGATGCCCAGCGCAACCTCATTACGGCCCTCGAAATCGCGGCGGCCCGGCACCCGCGCGCCGGCACCGTGCGCGTGCCCGAGGTGTGCGTGTTCTTCAACGACATTCTCATTCGCGGCACCCGGGCCAAGAAAGTCGAGAGCCAGCAGTTTGCCGCCTTCAAGAGCGAGAACTACCCGCCGCTGGCCCGCGCCGGCATCGGGCTCGACTTCGATGACAAAAGCATTCGCCTGCTGCCCGGGGGCCACCTCAAGGTGCATACCCGCTTCGAAACCGGCGTAGCCGTGTTGCCCTTGTTTCCGGGCATCACCGAGGCCGTAGTGTCGGCGGTGCTGAACGTGCCGGGCCTGCGCGGCTGCGTGCTCGAAACCTACGGCT
>JANXMN010000580.1 GCA_025354605.1 Hymenobacter sp.
CCCGGCTCGAAATCAGCCACCACATCGCCTATTACAACGCCGAACGCCGCCATTCGGCCCTCGGCTACCTCGCCCCCAACAACTTCGAAACCCAACTCAAAACCACGTCCCAATTGTGTCCGGCTTAGTTAGACCACCTCATGACAAGGAGTATAGCGTGAAGTCTGGTGGAAATAAAGAAGAGGTAACGGTGAATAAAATTTGGCGTGATTCGGTGCGGGTTGTTTTTAAGGGGTTCAAGAAGACGATAAGTCGGACGCTGTCGGATTAAACAAAGCGGCTTGAATAGCTTTTGTGGTTTAGAAGAATAGGTGTTGAGCGGCGGCGGGATTTGGGTTTCTGGCTTGAGAATATGTAGGCTCATGGCTCCAAAAGGCACACCATACTGGACGTATGCCAGCCGAGTTGAACTCATCAGGCAAGCAATTGATACATAGGGCACAACGGACGTATTTGACGCGCCTTGCCATACTCGCCCCCTACTTTCTGAGCCAGCAACCAGGCTACCTGCTTAACGCCCGCCCCTTTGCGACGATGCCCCACCGACGCTGTATTCCCCGGGGTTCTATTCGCTCAGTATCCGGTGCAATTCTAGATTCTGGTAATAATGGTGCCCGGCGATGGTCTTTCGGGCCAGAATATTCATCGCCACCAGTTGGTTGAGGTATTTGCGCGCCGTATTCTCCACATACAGCCGCTGGTCGGTCAAATGCTTCACCGTGGTAAAAGGCTGGGTAAACAAGCTGTTGACCAACTGTTCTGGGCGCTCCATGCGCGTGTCCGTTACGACGGTCTGCAAGATGGCCTCTTTGGCCGCCACCAAATCGTTGATTTTATCATAAGTCAGGGTCGCCGTCGTTTCCACGGCCCGCAGCATGTACAACAGCCAGGATGTCCAATCGCCCCGCTGCGACACGCCGCTCAACAAGGCGTAGTAGTCGGCCTTGTGGTCCATAATATAGCGGCTCAAAAATAGAATGGGGTAGTCCAGCAGCCCTTTGTGGGTGAGGTAGTGAATGTTGAACACCCGGCCCGTGCGGCCGTTGCCGTCGCGAAACGGGTGAATGGCTTCAAACTGGAAATGCCCGATGGCCATCTTCAGCACCGGGTCAAGGGGGTAGCGCTCGTCATCGTTGAGAAAAGCCAGCAGGTTTTCCAGCTTGGCTTCCAGGATGCCCGCCCCGCGGGGGGGCGTGTAAGCAGCCTTCCCGGCATTGGGGCCGGAGCCGCCTTGCTTGATGTATATCTGCGCACTCGGGGGCCGGATGCCGTCGGTCGACTGCGTGATTTGCCGGTAAATCTGCGGGAAGTACGCCGCGTCGAAAGCCGGCCGGTTTTGCAAGTACGCGTGCCCGTGCCACAGGGCTTCGCGGTAGCGCAACACCTCCTTGGGTGCGCCCATGCCCGCTGCCGGGGCCTGCTCACTGTAGGCTTTATAAAGCTCGTCGTCGGTCGTGAAGATGTTTTCGATAGCGCTGGAAGCTTTGGCTTCCTGTAGGCTGATGCTGTTAATGAGCAATCCTTGATTCGGAATCACCGCGCTGCGTCCCTGCAGCCGCCCGAGCGCGGCCCGGGCCTTCACCAGTTGCCCCAGGATTTCCACGGTCTCCACTGACTCCTGACTCAGCGGTAACTCGGGCAAAGCATTCCAAGGCTGGTTCCGGTCGGGATTTATCGAATAGAGCATGCTGGTTTGGTGAGTAAATTTTGCTGAGTAACAGTGCAAATATATTCCATTCAATGCAAACATTAATTATCCAAACCATTTAATGTTTACTCGTTTTCAGACATCAGCACCATGCCGGCTTTTCTGCTAGGCATTAAAATATGGCTCGATTTGATGTCTACAATGATTTGGCCTTTCTAAAATGACAGGGAATAATGGTAGGCATTAAATCGCATCATACTTTAATGTCTACCACAGCTATTGGAGAACGATGGTCAGCAAAAGGCCAATTTGCATAATAGGTAGCGATAAGTAAGAACCTTGCCTCCCTAAATTGCGCCGGCCTGACAATTGCTTTTTAGCCTAGAGGGCCGCGCCGAACGAAGGCCGGACGACTTCTTATAATAAGGAGTGCATTCACCCGTGCCTACAAGCCGAGCTTTTGGGCCGCGTTGTGCTGGCGGATGTTGTCGAGGCGGGTGTAGCGGCGAATCATGTCGGTGGTCTTGTGCTTGGTCTGGTTCATCACCTCGGCGTCGTCGGCCCCGTTGAGCTTGGCGATGGTGACAAAAGAGGCGCGCAGGGAGTGCGCCGTGTAGGGCGCGCCCAGCCGCAGTTGCACAATTTCATTCAGGCTAAAAGTACTCAGACGCCGCCGGCTCAGGCGCTGGCCCTTGTGAAACGAAAGGAATAACGGTCCACTGGTTCGGCCGTGCTGCTCCAGCACGGCCAGCCAGTCCTTGACGGCTCGGACCGGACAGCTGCGCCGATCGGGGGCGAAGAAGATGGCTTTCTCTTCGACCTCGCCCTTTTGATTGGTTTTGCTTTTGGGCAGCTCGACTACCAGCCCGTCGTCGTCGAAGCGCAGGTGGGCCAAGTCAATGCGCGCCAGTTCGTCGCGGCGGAAGGCGCCGGCCAGTCCGAGGAGCAGCAGTGCCCGGTCGCGCACCCCATCGAGCCGCTCGGTATTGATGCCCTGTAACACGCGCTTGAAGTACGCCAAGGTAAAGGCCGGCGCCTGTTTTTGCCGGACGCCTTTTTCGCGGCTGATGCCTTCGAGCAGGGTCTTGAGCTGGCGGTCGTCGGTGGGCGTGGGCAGCCCCGCGAGTTGGTGGGCCTTGCTTAGCGACGCGCAGTGGCGCTGGATGGTGGCCACCTTTTTGCCCGCCTCGGCCAGCGCGGTGACGAAGGCCGCTACGGTGAGCACATCCGCCGGCAAGGCCGCGCGTCCATGCTCACGGCACCAAGTAGTGAAACGCTTCCAGTCCCCGGCATAGGCGCGTTGGGTATTGGCCGCGCCTTCCTGGCCGGTCTGCACATAGCGTGCACCAGCCGCGGCGTACTCGTCGATGTGGCGAGCGGCACCGACCGCCTGCGATTCGGATCGGATGGGCAACGTTTCCATAGCGAACGGATTGGATGACGGTTGGTGGGTGTAAAGGCGAAACAGATTTGGAAGGCCTAAATATACGCAATGATTACCCTCGATAAGTAAGGTTTATCGAGGGTAATCATCGGAAAAGTTAATAAAAATTGATTTCGTACATTTTTATTGAAAAGGTTATGCTATTGGCGGGATAAATGCTATTTGTTGCAGATTACGGACAAGCGAAACCAAAATCCTGGCAAGTCCCTTGGATAATGGAGCGCATCAAAAAGGGTGGGGCAGTCGGGGGTAACCACCTTCTGGTTTAACTTGAAAGCCCTGCTCTGTCGATGAACGCCATGCCCCAACCAACGGCTGCTATCTTAACCGGTACGGACCAGCTGGCGGCGGTTTACCAACTCAAGATTCACCTGCTGGGTATCAGCCCGCAGATTTGCCGGCGCGTACTCGTACGGGGCGATACAACGCTGGCGGAGCTGCATCACGTCTTTCAAGTAGCCATGGGCTGGGAGAACGGACATCTGCACCGTTTCAAGCTCTTGGGCAAGGAATACGGGATGCCGTACGTCGGCGGCAGTGACAACCGGGGAAAGTGCGAGGGCGGCGGCTTTTCGCTGGCTAGCCCCCGGTATTCGTGGACAGTAGCGCTGCGCGACAGCACGCTTCAATTACCATAGTTGCTTTTTTCGTCGACGAAAACGAGCGCATCACAAAGTGTGGGGCAGCTGGACCGTATCCGAGAGATGAGGGCGGGAGTGGGGCGGTCCAGGCAAAACGAACAGGGAGCAACGCTGCGGAGAGCACAAGCATCCAAGTTTCACCACCCGCCCGGTCGACGAATCGCGTCCACGTACACCAACGCCAAAAAGAAAGGCCGCCTCCCTGCCTTAAAGCAGGAGAGGCGGCCTTTCGAAGGGCTTCAACACGAAAGGAACTTACGGCTCCAGGGTCCAGCGCGTGGTCCAGGTGTGGCTGCCGTCCGTTGCACTCACCACGTACAGGCCGGCGGGCAGGGCCGGTGGCAGGGCCAGCACGGCATCGGACTGGTAGGCAGCGGGCAGGACTTGCTGCGTGCTCACCACGCGGCCCAGTAAGTCCCGAACCTGCACCTGCACGGCGAGGCCCGCGAGGCCGCGCAGGGCCAGGTGGGGCGTTACCGTGCCCGAGGCCGGGTTGGGGTACACGCTCAGCTGCGCGGCCTCGCGGCTGGCGGGCGATACCCGCGCCAGCGCGCCGCTGCCCGTCACGCTCGCGCCCACGACCTGGATGCGGTAGGCCGTCGGCTGGGTCAGGGGCTGCGGGTCGCGCAGCTCGTAGCTGTGCTCGGGGGCACTGTCCGAAAGAGCGGCCAGGCGACCAACCGGCACGAAGGTGTGGTCATCGGTGCTGCGTTCGAGTACGTAGGTGGTGCCGGCAGTTTCGGCGGTGGCGGTCCAGCGGAGTACGGCT
>JANXMN010000053.1 GCA_025354605.1 Hymenobacter sp.
CGATTTGCAGCGCACCACCCTCGGCATCCTCGGCGTGGTGGCGCACAACGACTACCGCTTCGCGCCCGAAACCGGCCAAGCCACGTTTTCCACCGGGACCAACCAGTTTACCCGCGTGTTCATCGGCTATGCCGGCCGCGAGCGCATGCAGTTCGACACCTACCAAACCGGCCTCAACCTCAAGCACGATTTCAACTCGAGCCTGCAAATGGAGTTGCTGGCCTCGGGCCTGGTTTCGCGGGAATTCGAATACCGCGACGTGGAGGCCGCCTATACTTTTGCCGAAATTAACCGCGACCCTAGCTCGCCTGATTTCAACCAGGCCGTGCGGCAGCGCGACCTCGGCTCGGAGTTCAAGCACTCGCGCAACCACCTAACTGCCGCCATCTTCACCGCCGAAACCCGTGGCCGCTGGACGCCCACTACCAGCCATACCGTGCGCTGGGGGGCCAAAATCGGCCGCGAAAAAATCAGTGACGTGCTCGACGAATACAGTTATGCCGACTCGGCCGACTTCGTGCCCGATGCCCGCCGTACCCGGCTGCTGTCCAACCTCAGCCTGCTCAGCACACGCAGCCAGGGTTTCGCGCAGGACACCTGGAACCTGGATTCGTTGCAAACCCTCACCTACGGCTTGCGGGCGCATTACTGGACCACCAACGGACAATTGGTTATCAGCCCCCGGGTGCAGTATTCGCGCCTCAGTCGGCAGCACCCTAACCGCTCTTTCAAGGTAGCCGTGGGGGTATACTATCAGCCGCCGTTCTACCGCGAGCTGCGCAGCCAGGCCGGCGAGCGTAGCAGCCCCACCCAGCCCTTGGTGCAGACTGGGGCCCTAAATGTGGAGTTGCGGGCACAGAAGTCGTACCACTTTATTGTGGGTCGAGAAATGACCCTGCAGTGGTTCGGCCGGCCCTTCAAGCTCACCAGTGAGGCGTATTATAAATATTTGACCGATGTGGTGCCCTACGACGTGGACAATGTGCGGCTGCGCTACTTCGCCAAAAACAACGCCCGTGCCTACGCCGCCGGCTTTGATGCCCGTATCAGCGGCGAATTTGTGAAAGGAGCGGAGTCGTGGTTCAGCCTGGGCGTGCTCACCACCCAGGAAAACGTGGCTGGCGACTCACTGAATATTTATGATTCGAACGGTAAAAAGACGGCCCGTGAGCCGAAGGACTACATCCGCCGGCCCCAGGACCAGCGCCTGAACGTGGGCATCTTCTTTCAGGACCACCTGCCCAACAACCCCTCGGTGCGCGGCTACGTAAACTTTGTTTTTGGCTCGGGCCTGCCCTTCAGCCCGCCCAACCAACCCGACCTGCGCGGCACCGCCGACCTGGTGCGCAGCTACAAGCGGGTGGACCTGGGCTTTTCAAAAGTCGTTGGCCTAAAGAACACCGGTGCGCCCAAAGTGCATTTTTACGACTTCGACAATCTGTGGATGGGCCTGGAAATTCTCAATGTGCTCGGGGCTAACAACGTGGGCGGCTACAGCTATTTGCAGGATGTGAACGGCGTGACATATTCGGTGCCCAGCTATCTGTCGCAGCGTGTGGTCAACCTGCGGCTAATAGCGCGGTTCTGATTCGCATGCCCTCTTATTTTCGGGGGTAGGCCTTTATTTGGAACCGCCGTCGGTCGCCCCATTTTCGGATGACACTGAAGTACAAGGTATCATTGCCGACGCTGTCGGAAAGCATTCCCCTGGTAGACGGATATTGAACGTATTGGTGGTAAGCCAGACTGTTGGGGGCAGCGTCGTATTTATCTTCAGCCAAGTCCAGTCCCGTGCCTTCGGTACCCTGCACTAGCATGGCCTCGCCTGCCGAGTCGGGGTCTGGTATCAGGCGCTGTCCTTGGTAGTTGAGCACAAGGCGGGGCTCGCCAAGCTTCGATACGCGCCGAAAGAAAATTAAATCGTGCGATACGCGGGTACGCTCTTCTACCCAGCAATCAGTGAATTCGGCCCGATAGTTTTCGAAAGTAAGGGTATGGGGCATCACTACATATTCCTGAAGCAGCACACCTTTGGTTCGGGCATCAGCCGTTGAATTACTTGTCCACTGGCCCGAATAGCTGTCCCGTACGTTGATATCGATGTATAGGTAGCCGAGAACAAATAGTAGTCCTACCGGAATTAAGGCAAACAGGCAACCTTTGGAGCGTTTTGGCATGATGTGCATTTTGAATGCCTCAAAAGTCCCCACTAGTTCCGGCTCCTTTCATGATAATTGTCATTTTCGCCCTGAGGCGGGCATCAGGTGGTGTTGTTGCGCGGCCGGCTCACCGCATGCCCAGGTGCGAGGCAATGTGCTGCAATGCCACCCGCTGAAACACCATGGGAAAGTCGCGCAGCAGCAGCAGTCCGTAGCGTTCGGCGGCCGTGCGCGAGCGCAGATTCGGAGTCCATTGCTCGCTGAGCACGTAATATTTTTCAATCAGTTGACGCCCCACGTAGTTAAACTCCGGGAAATCGCGATACAGTTGCTGCAACTCTTGGGGGGTAATGGAAAGCACTATGGCAGGTTCCAGCAATTTCGAGGTATTCGGCTGAAGGCTGCTGCATGAAGAAGCTCAGAATAGAAATCGTAAAGTCGCCGGTTTGCATAAACCACGACGAAACCTCGCGGCCATGCAGCAAAGTGTATCCCCGCACCAGGCCGGTTTCCAAAAAGTATGCGCGACGGGCCACCTCCCCGGGCCGCATCAGCAGGTGCCGGACGGGCAGTATTTCCCGCCTGATAATGACCATAAGGGCTTGCGTCAAAGCCGAACTTACCGGCTGAATAGCATCAATAAAGGCAAGAAACGGTGCCATTCGCTTAGAATTATGCGGTTAATGCATTAGGGTACTGAAAAACAACTTTCGACCTGTTCTAAACCTTTCGGCCAGCTTCAGGGTATTGGCAGCAGAAACAAAATAAGCTTGGTTTGTGCCAGCCAACGCTGTTTCCGTTTTACCTTTGTGCCTGATGACCATCTTCTCCGCCCTGATTTGCGCTGTTGCCGCTGCCCCGCTCACGGGCCATCGGGCAGTTGCGGGCTTGCAGCATCACCATCATCTGTGGGAGGCCGGGCAGTGTGCCGGGTGCTAGTGCAGCACCGGTAGCCCGAGTCTCCACCACCGCTACCCGGGGTGAGTGCACGCCGGGATTGCCTTTTCAGCTCGGGAAGTTTAATGCCAGCCACTGGGCCGGGCTTTGGGCCGTCTTATTAAGCGGCTGCTTCCTGCTAATACTCCCTATATGCTTCGTTTAGCCATTCAAAAGTCCGGCCGCTTGAGCGAGGATTCGCTTGCCTTAATCCGCGAATGCGGCATTAGCTTCATCAATAGCTCCTACAAGCTCAAAACCGAAGCCACCAATTTTCCCCTCGAAATCCTCTTTCTGCGCGACGACGACATTCCTGGCTACGTGCAGGATGGTGTGGCCGACCTCGGCATCGTGGGCCAGAACGTACTCGTCGAAGCTGGTTATCCGGGCCTCGAAGTTGAAACCCTCGGTTTCAGCAAGTGCCGCCTGAGCCTGGCCGTACCCCGCGCCGATGCCTATACCTCCATCGAGGCGTTACAGGGCAAGAATATCGCCACCTCGTATCCCAATATTCTGAGCCGTTATCTGGCCGAAAACGGCGTGCAGGCCCACTTGCACACCATCAGCGGCTCAGTGGAAATTGCTCCCAGCATCGGCCTGGCCGAAGCCATTTGCGACATCGTAAGCAGCGGTTCGACGCTGCTCGGCAACGGTTTGCGCGAGGTGGAAACGGTGTTCCGCTCCGAAGCCGTTCTTATTGCCCAGCCCAACCTTAGCGCCGAGCAGGCCGACCTGCTGGCGCAGCTACGCTTCCGGATGCAGGCCGTGCGCCGCGCCAAGCGCAGCAAATACATCCTGCTCAACGCCCCGGTCACGGCCCTTGATGAAGTCCGCCGCCTGCTGCCGGGTATCAAGTCGCCCACCGTAACGCCCCTGGCCGAAGCTGGCTGGGTGTCGGTGCAGTCGGTGGTGCAGGAAGACGACTTCTGGCACATTACCAGCCAGCTCAAGGCCGTCGGTGCCGAAGGCATCCTGGTGTTGCCCATCGAAAAAATGATTGCCTAGCTCCACTTGTTATGCAGTTCTACTCCAATCCCTCGCCCGAAACCTGGCCCGCGCTGCAGCAGCGCCCTGCCGCCGACGAAGCCCCGCAGGTTGCCAGCCGCGTGCGGGCCATCTTCGAGCAGGTGCGCGCTGGTGGCGACGCTGCCCTGCTGGCCATAACTGCCGAACTCGACCGTGCCAATCTGAGCCAGCTTCTGGTTTCCGAAGCAGAGTTTGAAGCGGCCCGCCCGTTAGTGCCAATTCCGCTGCAACAGGCCATTCGCCAGGCCCGGGCCAATATTGAAGCTTTTCACCTGGCCCAGCGCGAACCCGAAATCACCGTAGAAACCATGCCCGGCGTGGCCTGCTCGCGTCGCGCGGTGCCGGTGCAGCGTGTGGGCCTGTACGTGCCGGGCGGTACCGCCCCGCTGTTCAGCACGCTATTAATGCTGGGCGTGCCGGCCCGGCTGGCTGGTTGTCCCGAAATTGTCGTGTGTACCCCGCCGCAGTCCGATGGCTCGGTCAGCCCCGTCATCCTGTTCGTGGCCGAGCTGCTGGGCATCAGTCGGGTCGTCAAGCTCGGCGGAGCCCAGGCCATTGCGGCCCTCGCGCTGGGTTCTGCCACGGTGCCGGCCGTCGATAAAATATTCGGCCCCGGCAACCGCTACGTCACCGCCGCCAAGCAACTGGCCGCCGCTGAGTGGGGAGTTGCTATCGATATGCCAGCCGGCCCGTCCGAAGTCCTGGTTATTGCTGATGCCACGTCCAATGCGGCATTCGTGGCCGCCGACCTGCTGTCGCAGGCCGAACACGGCCCCGATTCGCAGGTAGTCGTATTGAGCGATACGGCCGCCATCTTGCAGCAAATCCAGGCAGAAGTTTCTCAACAGCTGATGTCATTGCCGCGACGTGAAGTGGCGGCCCAGGCTCTGGCCAACAGCCGCGCCATTTTGTTGCCGGATGCGACGGCCATGCTGGTTTTCTCTAACCAATACGCCCCCGAGCACCTTATCCTGGCCGTCGACAATGCTGAGGCGCTGGCCGCCGGGGTCACCAATGCCGGCTCGGTGTTTCTGGGCCACCTCACGCCCGAGGCCGTGGGCGACTATGCTTCCGGTACCAACCACACGCTGCCCACCAGCGGCTATGCCCGCCAGTACAGCGGCGTGTCGCTCGATTCGTTTGTCAAGAAAATCACCTTCCAGCGCCTAAGCCCGGCCGGATTGCAAGCCATCGCGCCGGTGGTTGAAACGATGGCTGAAGCCGAAGGGCTGGTTGCGCACGCCCGGGCCGTGGCCATCCGGCGCGAAATGCTCGAACATGCTGCTTCGACGGCGACTACTGCTGCGGCTGAAATCACCGTTCCAACGGCTCTCCCCGGCAATCCCTACGCCGGGCTGATTCGGCCCAACGTAGCGCGCATGCAACCCTATTCGTCGGCCCGCGACGAATTCGAGGGCTTGGCCGCGGTGATGCTCGATGCCAATGAAAACAGCCTGGGCTCGGTCGGCCCCGCAGACTTTAGCCGCTATCCTGACCCGCACCAGCGCGCCATTAAAGCCCGCCTGACTCCCCTCAAAAACCTGAGCCCTGACCAGATTTTCCTCGGTAACGGTTCTGATGAGGCCATCGACCTGTTGGTGCGGCTGACCTGTACGCCAGGGCAGGACAGCATTGTCATCTGCCCGCCCACTTATGGGATGTACGAGGTGGCTGCCAACCTCAACGATGTGCGCGTGGAGCGCTTGCCGCTCACCGCCGACTTTCAACTTCCGCCCCAGGCCGTCGAAATTCTGAAAAAC
>JANXMN010000092.1 GCA_025354605.1 Hymenobacter sp.
CGGTCGCCAACGACTGTCCGATATTCTGTCCGATGTAAAAGCAAAAACCCCATTTCTGTTATAGAAATGGGGTTTTCTGTGGCAACAGTTGGAATCGAACCAACGACACCAGCATTTTCAGTGCTGTGCTCTACCAACTGAGCTATGTTGCCGTTTCCCCGCTGCTCCGGAAGGCGCTTTGGGGACCGCAAAGGTACGAACGCAGCGCAATGACGCAACATCTCCGGCAAAAAAAGTGGTTAGCGACGCATCTTTTTTGAAATATGTTAGGCATGCCGACTATCTTGCAGCCCCAAACGTTCCCGCCTTACCTTTACCGCATGTTGCAATCCATCCTCTTCCTGCTGCTGTTGGTGGCAGCCTTCGGCCTCTTCACCTGGCAGGTGCGGAAAATCCGGGCCAACATTCTCGTCGGGCGTGACCGCGACATGAGCGGCAACGCCGTCGAGCGGTTTCAAAAGACCCTGCTGGTCGCCTTCGGCCAGCAGAAAATGTTTAAGCGGATGACACCGGCCCTGTTGCACCTCGTGGTGTACGTGGGCTTTCTAGTCATCAACATTGAGGTGATTGAGATTGTGATTGACGGCCTGTTCGGCAACATTTTCGGCTTTCACCGCGCGCTCAAGTTCCTCGGGCCGGTGTATGATGTGCTGATGGCGACCAACGAAATGCTGGCCGCGCTCGTAATTGTGGCCGTGGCGGCCTTCTGGTGGCGTCGTAACAGCAACCCACCGCTCAAGCGCTTCACCGGCCCCGAGTTGCGGATGTGGCCCAAGCTCGACGCCAACATCATTCTCTACATCGAAGTGGTGCTGATGGTGGCTCTGTTCTTCATGAACACCGCCGACCTGAAGCTGCACCAGATGGAAGGCAAGCCCATGGCCGGCACCTTCCCGATTAGCAATATGCTGGTGGGCTTGCTGCCAACCAACGTGGGCTCGCTCGAAGTGCTGGAACGCCTGGGCTGGTGGCTGCACATCATCGGCATCTTTTTGTTTCTCAACTACCTGCCTAGCTCGAAGCACTTCCACATCATCATGGCGTTTCCGAACGTGTGGTACTCGCGGCTGGTGCCGCAGGGCCAGTTTTCGAACGTGGAAAGCATCACCAACGAGGTGAAGGCGATGATGGACCCCAGCTTCGTGGTGCCGCCCGCGCCCACCGCGCCCGATGGCTCGGCCCTGGCCCCCACGTCGTTTGGGGCGAAGGATGTGGAGGACCTGCCCTGGACCAACCTGATGAATGCCTACTCCTGCACCGAGTGCGGCCGCTGCACCTCGGTGTGCCCGGCCAACCTGACGGGCAAGCTGCTCTCGCCGCGCAAAATCATCATGGATACGCGCGACCGGATGGAGGAGAAATATAACTCGCCGCTCATCTTCCATCCCAACGTGTACGGGGCCGAAGCCAAGCACGAGCCCGTGACCGACCTGATGGAGGCCACCCTACTGCGCGGCAAGGTGACGCCCGAGGAGCTCTGGGCCTGCACCACCTGCAACGCCTGCGTCGAAAGCTGCCCCGTGAACATCAACCCGCTCGAAAGCATCATCGAGATGCGCCGCTTCCTGGTGCTGGAAGAGTCGGCCGCGCCGAACTCGTTAAACGTGATGTTCTCCAATATCGAAAACAACGGCGCACCGTGGGCCTTTTCGCCCTCCGACCGCTTCAACTGGGCCGATGAGCTGTTCGCGGCGGAGAAATCGGCGGCGACTGTCGCATAAACTTCAGACACTAAAAATAGAACGGTCATGCTGAGCGCAGCCGAAGCATCGCTACCGAGTAAGTAATCCAATTTGAAAATAGCTAGTTACGCGGTAGAGATGCTTCGGCTTCGCTCAGCATGACGTTCAAAATATTCAGTTATGACTCCTGAAGCTCCCACCAAAAAGCAAATTACCGTTCCCGTCATGGCCGATTTGGCGGCCCGTAACGAGTCGCCCGAAATCCTGTTCTGGGTGGGCTGCGCCGGCGCTTTTGACGACCGGTACAAGCGCGTGACCCGTGCCTTCGTGCGCATTCTCGACCACGTGGGCACCAAGTACGCCGTGTTGGGCCTGGAAGAAAGCTGCACCGGCGACCCCGCCAAGCGCGCCGGCAACGAGTTCCTGTTTCAGATGCAGGCCATGCAGAATATCACGACGATGAATGGGTACGGCATCAAGAAAATCGTGACAGCCTGCCCGCACTGCTTCAACACGATTAAAAATGAGTATCCGGCGCTGGGTGGCGACTACGAGGTCATTCACCACAGCACGTATCTACAGCAGCTCATCAACGAAGGCAAGGTGGGCGTGACCGGCGGCGAAAGCTTCAAGGGCCGCCGCATCACCTTCCACGACTCGTGCTACCTAGGCCGCGCCAACAACATCTACGAAGCCCCGCGCGACGTGCTGGCTGCCCTCGATGCCGACCTGGTGGAGATGAAGCGCAGCCGCGCCAACGGCCTGTGCTGCGGCGCGGGCGGGGCCCAGATGTGGAAAGAAGCCGAGCCCGGCAAGAAGGAAATCAACATCGAGCGCACCGAGGAAGCGCTGGCCACCCTGAGCGGCCGGGCCGACGCGCTGGCCAACCTGACCGGCGTGGAGACCGAAACCAGCGCCCCCGGCCCGCACGATTTGCAGGGCAGCATCATTGCCGTATCGTGCCCGTTCTGCATGACGATGATGAGCGATGGCGTGAAAAACAAGGAGCAGGAAAGCAAGGTGCAGGTGTTCGACCTGGCCGAGCTGGTAGCTTCGGCCGAAGGCATCAACGCCTGAATCGGGGATTAGACGAATTTTGTGGCCGACCTTGCGCCGCCTTCCTGCCCCTGCGCAGGAAGGCGGCGCATTTTTTTCGTGATGCTTTTGTTGAATCGGGCGCGGGTTCGGCGAGGCTCCTCGCGTTCGCGCCGGCTAGAAAATCTGCGACACCGGCGACCAATTCGACCAAGTAGTCAGTCAAGAGTAATCAGCAGTCAGAATCCAGACGATGCACTGAATGTCAGATGCATAAACACTTGCCACTTAATTCTCAGTACTTCCTTAATCCGTGATTTATGTACGTTGCTTTTGACCAGCTGCCCGCCACCGCGCGGGTGTGGATTTACCAGGCCAGCCGCCCATTCACGGGCGAAGAAACGGTGGACATCTCGCCCGCTCTGGCCCGCTTCGCCGAGGAATGGACCAGCCACGGGCGCAGCCTGCTGGCTTCGGCAGCAGTGCTGCATCAGCACTTTCTGGTGCTGGGGCTCGATGAGGCGGTGGCTGGGGCCAGCGGTTGCTCCATCGATGCGTCGGTGCGGTTTGTGGCGCAGCTGGAGCAGCACCTGGGGCTGGAGCTGCTGGAAAAGTCGCGACTGGCCTTTGTGCAGCACGGGCAGGTGCAGCTGCTGGACCGGCGCGAGCTGAAAGCCGCCACGACAAGCGGAACCGTAGTGCCCGACACACTATATTTCGACAATACCTTAGCCACTAAAGGTGAGCTGGATACCCGCTGGCCGCAGCCAGCGGGCGAAACGTGGCTGGCCCGCTACTTCAAAACGGCGGAAAAAAACCCGGGACTTGCTTGAATCCTACGCAAACGTAGTATTATTGCTAACGGAAAGTTTACGGACCGGAAATCCCCTTTTCGGTTTCCCCTCGCCACCACCCACCACCCCGACCACCTATGAGTAAACTATTATTTGCCTGCGTCGCGGCCGGTTCGGTCGCGCTGCTGAGCGGCTGCGCGACTTCGGGCGGCATTAAGGGCGACAAGCAATTTGCCCGGGGTCAGTACGAGCTGGCCATTCCGCTCTACAAGGCCGAAGTGGCCCAGGGCAAGAATGCCGCCATTGCCAACTACCGCATCGGCGAAGCCTACCGGCTCTCGAACCGCGTGGAGCTGGCCGAGCCTTTCTACAAGGAGGCGCTGGATGGCAAGGTGAAGAACGCCGACGCGGGCTACCACTACGCCGAGGCCCTGCGTGCCAACGGTAAGTTCGATGAGGCGGCGGCCCAGTTTGCCACCTACGCCACCAGCGGCGGCAACCGCAACCTGGCCGCCCGCGCCGAGAGCGAGGGCAAAAACGCCTTGGCCAGCAAGGAAGTCGCGGCCATTAAGAATG
>JANXMN010000093.1 GCA_025354605.1 Hymenobacter sp.
CGGCAAGGATGCCCTGGCCCTGGCCAAAGAAGGCGGCAACGCCGCCATCATCGCCCTGCTCGAAGCCAAGCTGAAATAAGGCCCCGGCCGCGACTATAACTCCCGCGGCCGTGTGTATCTTAGGGCTGCGGATGTCGCCGACAGGCCGTTTTTCCCGCTCACCCCAACCTCTTTTATCATGAAAAAGTCCCTGCTTGCCCTCGCTCTGTTTGCCTTCGCCGGCAGCACCGCATTCGCCCACGATGGCCACGACAAACCCGGCCAGAAGGGCAAAAAAGAAACCTGCACCATGAAAGGCGGCATGGCCGGCGGCTCGTGCTGCATGAAAGGCGGCAAAACCGCCGCCGTGAAAGCCGCGCCTAAAGCCGCCGTTGCCACGGTGAAATAACCCATCGGGGCAGTGCCAGCCGCTGCTTGAGAAACGAAAAGCCGCTTCGGAAACGAGGCGGCTTTTTTGTTGGTATATCTTACTGACGCTCCGTCAGCAGTTGCTGCGCCGCAACTAAAGCAGCCGGTACCAATGCTTTGGCCGCGACAATCTGGGTAATTTCTTCAGTGGTTTTGCGTGAGAATCTATCCTTGAAGTTCTCGATTTCAACAAGTTCTGTTTGATGCGCTCTGGTTGCGGATGGCTTCATGGCTCCAAAAACAGCCCTGTTGATTGTGGAGGAGTTAGTCCAATAAACCAGCAGACCGAAGGCTAAGGATACCGAATCGAGTTGAAGTCTAGACCCTTCATAACCCAGTCCGAATAAGTAATCCATTGGCGTAAACTTAGTTATCTTAAAAAGACCCAATAGGAAGGTGACGGCTAAAATGTATTTGTATAAACGGGGAAAACGGTAGAAGCCCATGACAGCTAAGCTGATAGCGACTATTCCGCTGTAATGCCCCAAAGCAGGCACAAAATCATAAGATTCGCCGGCAAGTATGACATTGCCCTGAATAGCAGCAATAACAGTAATGAGAGAGCAAACAGCCAGGAAAAGAATAGGAATAAGTTTTTTGTATCGTTGTAGCATAATTAGTTAAGGCTGGATAAAGAAGTATTTACGTGAATTTGAATCTCAGCGAGCTTTTCCATCGTGAAGCAAGATAGTGCGATATTGAGACACCTGCCGTACTTGTGGTCGGTGATAACATTTCAGCCATACTCATCGCGCTAATTGCTCTCCAGCACGAACCTTCTCCGCCACCAATTGTAGCACTAGCGCCCATTATTGCGCCTGCTATGCCTGCCACGCCTCCCGAAATCTTCCTGCTTTTTCCCCATCAGCTCTACGATGAGCGCGCGGCCCTGCGGCCCGAACGGCCGGTGGCGCTTCTGGAGGAGCCGCTGTTTTTTACGCATTTTCGGTTCCATCAGCAGAAACTGGTGCTGCACCGGGCCAGTATGCAGGCCTACCGGCGGCGGCTGGAAGCGCGGGGCTTTACCTGCCAGTACGTGGAGGCGCGGCAGCCCACCGCCGATGTGCGCCAGTGGATTGCCCAGGCCGTGGCCGCCGGCTTGCGCGAGCTGCACGTCATCGACCCGGTAGACGACTGGCTGGGGCGGCGCATCGAAAAGGCGGCCCAACGGGCCGGAATCAGCCTCACGGTGCATCCCAGTCCCAACTTCCTGAATGAGCGCAAGGACGGCGACGCTTTTTTCGCGGGCCGTAAAAAGTATTTCCAGACCGATTTTTACGTGGCTCAGCGCAAGCTGCGCCGCCTGCTGCTGGAGCCTGACGGGCAGCCCACCGGCGGCAAATGGACGTTCGATACCGATAACCGCGAGAAGTTCCCCAAAACCGAGACTGTGCCTGCGCTGCCCTGGCCCGCGCCCACGGCCGAGGTGCGCGAGGCCATTGCCTACGTCGAAACACACTTTGCCGACCACTACGGCCGGGCCGCCGACTTCCGCTACCCCACCACCCACGAGGCCGCCCAGGCTTGGCTGAATGATTTTTTGGCGCGGCGGCTGGCCAAGTTTGGGGTGTACGAAGATGCGCAGGTGGCCCGCGAGCCGGTGCTCTACCATGCCCTGCTCACGCCGATGCTCAACATCGGCCTGCTCAGCCCGCAGCAAATTATCGACGCCACGCTCGCCCATGCCGCCCGGCACGAGGTGCCCCTGAATTCGCTGGAAGGCTTTTTGCGGCAGATTGTGGGCTGGCGCGAGTTCATCCGCCTCGTGTACGAGCGGGAGGGCCGCCGGCAGCGCACCCGCAACTTCTGGGGCTTCGAGCGCAAAATCCCTCCGGCTTTCTGGACCGGCACCACGGGCATCGGGCCGGTCGATATCGTGATAAAAAAGGTGCTGGCCGGCGCTTACAACCACCACATCGAGCGGCTGATGGTGCTGGGCAACTTCATGCTGCTCTGCGAGTTCGACCCCGACGAAGTGCACCGCTGGTTTATGGAGATGTACATCGACGCCTACGATTGGGTGATGGTGCCCAACGTGTACGGCATGACGCAATTTGCCGATGGCGGCCTGATGACCACCAAGCCCTACATCAGCGGCAGCAACTACCTGCTGAAGATGGGCGACTGGCCCAAAGGCGACTGGCAGGCTACCTGGGACGGCCTGTTCTGGCGGTTCATGCACGTCAACCGCGACTTTTTTATCCGAAACCCCCGCCTGGGCATGCTGGTGAAGACCTTCGACAAGATGAGCGAAGCCAAACGTGAGGCCCACCTGGCCCACGCCGAGGCCTTTCTGGCGCAATTGAATACCTGGAACGCTGAATCATAGCGCGAAGAATGGCCCGGCGGGAGCCGGCCGGCATTTGCTCGTCGTTGGCCCCCGTCCGCGTTTTATCTTTGCCTCCCCATGATTCAATATCAAGCCCTGCTCCGCCAAATCCTCGACACCGGCACACTTAAGACGGACCGTACTGGCACTTGCACAGTGTCTATTTTCGGACATCAAATGCGGTTCAATCTAGCTGATGGCTTCCCGCTGGTCACGACTAAGAAGGTACACCTTAAGAGTATCATCCACGAATTGCTCTGGTTTCTGAAAGGAGACACCAATATTGCCTATTTGCAGCAGAATGGCGTAAAGATTTGGAATGAATGGGCCGATGCCAGTGGCAACCTCGGCCCCGTATACGGTTACCAGTGGCGCTCCTGGCCCGACGGCCATGGCGGCCACATCGACCAGATTTCGCAGATTGTTCAGCAGCTGAAAACTCAGCCCGACTCGCGCCGCATGGTAGTATCGGCCTGGAACGTGGCCGACCTGCCAGCCATGAAATTGCCCGCCTGCCACGCACTGTTCCAGTTTTACGTGGCCGATGGCAAGCTCTCCTGCCAGCTCTACCAGCGCTCGGCCGACGTGTTTCTGGGCGTGCCGTTCAATATTGCCAGCTACGCGCTGCTCACGCTCATGGTGGCCCAGGTGGTAGGCCTGCAACCCGGCGAATTCATCTGGACCGGCGGCGACACCCACCTCTATAGCAACCATCTGGAGCAGGCCCGCTTGCAACTGGAACGACAGCCCCGCCCGTTGCCCACCATGCGCCTCAACCCGGCTGTGACGGATATTTTCGGATTTAAGTACGAGGATTTTGAGCTGGTGAATTACGACCCGTACCCGGCCATCAAGGCCCCGGTGGCGGTTTAGGGTGGAATTGCCTAACGGGAGAGCATCTTGCGAAGGCTGGAAAGCTCTCCGGGAAATGCTCCTTCCTTCGGGCAGCGCTTTGCTACATAAACGCGGGCATTGTTGCCGTGGCAAAGCGGGTAGCTCCAATAAGTAGAATTTGACGAACCGCCGCCACGTTCGCCGTGAATACAGCCTCGGCGGCCAGCAGCTCGTGCTGGCCAAATAGCCCTTCGCGGCATTCTATTCCCGCCGCCCGCGCAGCCCGCAGCACCTGCGCCCGGCGCACGCCGGCCACGCAGCCGGTTTCGAGCGCGGGCGTAAACAGCACGGCATCCTTCACCCAGAAAATAGCCGCCGCGCCCGCCTCGGCTACGTGTCCGGCCGCATCGCAGAGAATAATTTCATCGAGCCCGCGCTGCTGCCGCTCGTGAGCGGCCCGCACGTAGACCCACGCCTGCGGCCCCTTGCAAAAACTGAGCGGTGAGTAGATGGCCTGGGTTTCCAAAGAGAAATCGGCTCTGGTAACGGGCGTGTCATCTGGGGCGAAGGCTTCGGCGGTGGCCAGCCATTCGGCAGTGGCTGTGGTGGGAGTATAGCGGCCCCCGCCGGCCCGCCAAAGCTGTAGGCGGAGGCGGGCGGCGGGTAGCTGGTTGGCGCGGGCCAGGCGGGCCAGAGTTGCTCCCAGAGCTTCGGCGGTGGCCAGGACGGCCGGCAGCGCGAGGTACAGAGCAGCGGCCGCCTGCTGCATGCGGGCGTGGTGGTCGGCAGCCAAGCACAGGTGGTTTTCAGCAAAAACCAGAGTTTCAAAAAAACCATCACCGAAGGCCAGGCCGCGGTTGGGCAGGGACAGGGCGGTGGCGGGCAGCAGGACGTTATTGAGCAGCAGCATGGGGCGCAAAATACGCTACGGAATGACCAGGCAGAACGATAAAAAAGACGAACCGAATGGTCCGTCCTCCTTTCTTGCCATCCGTTCAGCGCGGGCGTTCGCTGCTTACTGAACCTGGATGCGCCGGGCCACAACACCTTCGGCGTAGTTCACGCGCAGCAGGTAGGTGCCGGCGGGCAGCTGGTCGCAACGTAGCGCGGCGGCGCTGGTACCGGCGCGTAGCTCGGCGTGCCGCACGGGCCGACCGAGCATATCCAGCAGGTCGAGCGACTGGGCGTGAGCGCTGGCGTCGGTTTGCACGTTCAGCTGCTCGTGGGCGGGCACGGGCCAGGCTTCGGTGTGGGCGGCCACGCTAGCCGGCGCTTGCACCGCCAGCACGTTGGGGGCGGTAATGCGGGCAATGCCACTAGCCGTCTGCCCGTTGATGGTCGTAAACTGACCCCCGGCTACAATGCCGCCGTCGGGCTGCACCAGCAAAGCGCGCACGGTGCTGTTGGGCACAGCCGTAGCGGCGTAGCTGGCATCGGCCGCGCCGGTGTTCAACAGGCGACCCAGGTTCGAGGCCACCCCGGAGGCCGTGAAAAAGCCTCCCACCAAAATGCGTCCATTGGGCTGAATCAACACTTTGCTAACAGAGCCCGAGGCGAAGGTTGGCGACGTGAAACTGGCATCCAGTGTGCCGGTAGTGGTTAGGCGGGCCACATTGGAAGCGGGCGTACCCCCGACAGTCGAGAAAATCCCGCCCAGAACCAACTTGCCATCGGCCTGCAGGGCCAGGCTATTGATAGTGCCAGCCCCGGTGCCGGACAAAATAGTCCCAGGGTTATAGGATGGGTCGAACGTGCCGTTCGTTTCCAGTCGGCGCACCGTGGAGAATGTGCTGCCAGTGGCTGGCGCATAAGTGCCCGCCGCCAGAAGGCGGCCATCGGCTTGCTGAGCCAGGGCCAGCACTACCGTCATCCGTGCCGTGCCCGTGCCAACCGGCG
>JANXMN010000229.1 GCA_025354605.1 Hymenobacter sp.
GCGCACGATGGGGTGGGTTAGGTCCTGCTCAAAATAGCCGGTGCGCGCCACGGTAAACGCCTGGTTTTTGCCTTGGTAGGGGATGGTCACGGTCAGCGAGGAGTTGGTGTCGTCGCCGTAGCGGTTCCAGAGGTCGGCGGCCGGGTTGGCGGCGCCGGCCAGCTCCGGGAAGGCGGGGTTGGAAGTAGTCAGGCCCTGGGGGTTCTGGTCGGTGCGGTTGTTCGAGAGCCAGTCGGTGCCGCGCAGGTAGTCCACGTTCACCTTGTAGGCCCAGCGGCGGCCCAGCGCCTGGGCGTAGCGGATGGCCGTTTCGGTGAGGGGGCTGGGCTGGCGGTCGATGCCGTCGACGTGGTTCACACCTATTTTCTGGTACACGCTCAGGCCCTGGTAGGTGAAGGGGCTTTTGGTGGTGAGGTTGGCCATGCCGTTGATGGCATTCATGCCGTAGAGGGCCGAAGCCGCACCGGGCGTCACCTCCACGCTGGCAATGTCCAGCTCGGTGGGGCCGATGGCGTTGCCCAGCGGCACGCCCAGGGTGGCGGCCTGCATGTCCACGCCATCCACGAGCTGCATGAAACGGAAGTTGTTGGGCACGTTGAAGCCCCGCGTGTTGGGCACCTTGAAGGTGAGGCTGCTGGTGAGCATCTGCATGCCCTTCACGTTTTCCAGCGCGTCGTAGAAGCTCGGCGCGGGCGTCTCCTTGATGGCCCGGATGTCCAGCTTCTCAATGGCTACCGGCGATTTCAGCCGGCTTTCCTCCACCCGCGAAGCCGATACCACGACTTCGTTGGTGAGGATGCCCTTGGCTTCCAGCGTCACGTTCAGCGGCTGGCTGCTGCTCAGAATTTCCAGCTCCACAGCCTCATGCCCCAAGGAATTAAATACGAGCGTAAACGGGTAAGTGAGCCGGGCTTTGAGGGAAAAATTGCCGGCGGCGTCGCTCTGGGTGCCCATGCTCGCCCCCTTCACGCTGATGCTCACGCCGGGCAGGGCCTCGTTGGTACCCTTCTCGTGCACTACGCCACTGATGGCCATTACTTGCGTTTGGGCAAAAGCCGCGCTCAGGCTAGCCAGTAGTAGGATGAGAAACAGGATGAATGAAGGGTAATAGGATTTCATAGTCTGGGGGTGTTGCAGTCGGAAATGAGTAGCTGGGCAGTTGTTTCGTTGGGCGACAACAACAAGGAGTAATAGGCATGGAAGCAGTTTTCATCGGGTGATTTGGATGTAAATCAGCACGTCATGCCGAGCGCAGCAAAGTATCTCGCGTGCTGCAGTAGGCAGTTGTGAAAACGTCATTGATTAGTGGCGGCACGCGAGATGCCTCGGCTGCGCTTGGCATGACGGCCAGTGTTTTTTTGACGTGCTAATACACGTCTTCCAGGTAGCGGCGCTGCTTGCGCAGGTTCTTCACGTAGGCCGCCGCGTCGTCGGCCGACAGCCCGGCTTCGCGCTGCACCACCTGCGCCAGCGCTGCTTGCACCGCCCCACCCAGCCGGTTTTTGTCGCCGCACACGTAAAGCTGCGCGCCGTTTTCGAGCCAGGCGAACACCTCGCGGCTGTTTTCCAGCAGGCGGTCCTGCACGTAAATTTTCTCGGCCTGGTCGCGCGAAAAGGCTACGTCGAGCCGGGCCAGGCCGCCCCGTTTCAGGTGCTGCTGCCACTCGGCCTGGTAGAGGAAATCGGTGGTGAAATGCGGGTTGCCGAATAGCAGCCAGTTGCGGCCGGCCGCTCCCAGCTCCACCCGCTCCTGCACGAAGGCACGAAACGGCGCGATGCCGGTGCCCGCGCCCACCATGATGATATCGGTGGCCGGGTTGGTTGGCAGCTTAAAGTATTCGTTGGGCTCCACGAACACGCGCACCTCGTCGCCCACCGCCACGCGGTCGGCCAGGAACGACGAGCACACACCTTGCTTGCGGCGGCCGTGGGCCTCGTAGCGCACGGCCCCCACGGTGAGGTGCACCTCGTCGGGGTGGGCCAGCAGGCTGCTGGCAATGGAATAGGCGCGGCTGGGCAGCGGGCGCAGCGCATCGGTTAGGTTCTGGGCCGTGAGCTGGTCGGTGGGAAAATCGGTGAGCAGGTCGGCTACGTCGCGGCCGTAGAGGTAGGGTTGCAGGCGCGCGGTGTCGGCCAGCAGGCCGTGCAGCTCGGCGTGCGGGGCCAGGGTGGCGTAGCGCTCCAATACGTCGCGGGTCAGCACTGTCAGCTCGCGCCGGCTAGCCAGGGCGGTGGCCAGGGGCAGGCTTTCGGTGCCCAGCCGCACCGGGGCCGAATCGGAGAGGCGTGCGGCGCGCAGCACTTCCTCCACCAGGGGGCCGTGGTTGATAGCGCGTACCGCCAGCGCATCGCCGGGCGCAAAGCGCAGGCCCGAGCCGGCCAAATCCAGCTCTAGGTGGTAGGTTTCTTTGGTCGAGCCGCGCCCGTTCAGCTGGATGCTTTCCAGCACTCGCGCCGGGCAGGAATTCTCGCGGGGGAACTGGGCAATGGGTGAATGGGTGAGTGGGTGAATGGGTGAATGGGGCGTGACGGAAGCAGCAGATACTGAAGCTACGGAAGCTGAAGCCGCAAAAGCGGCTGCCAGAGCTACGGTTGCCGGGGGCACGGCCGTCACGGGAGCAGTCCCGGCAATCTGCTCCAAAGCCGCCGCAATCCACTGGCTGGCGACGGGCTGATAGTCCACGTCGGCCTCGGCGCGGTCGAGCAGGCGGGTGCCACCCAGGTCAGCCAGCCGCTGGTCGAACTCCCGGCCCGTCTGGCAGAAGTGCAGGTAGCTGCGGTCGCCCAGCGCCAGCACGGCGAAGCGCAGGTTCGGTAGCTTCGGCGCGCGCGGGCCATGTAGGAATTGGTGCAGTTCCTCAGCCGCAATGGGCGGCTCGCCCTCCCCGTGCGTGCTCACGACGACGAGCAGATTCTGCTCCTGCACCAGCTGCCGCGCGGGGTAGTCGTTCATGTCGCGCACCTCGGCTGGAAGGCCGCGCTGCCGGGCCGCCTCGGCTGCCTGCTGGGCCACTTTCTTGCCGTTGCCGGTATGCGAGCCGTAGAGAATGGTCAGCTTTCGCGTTTCGGAAGTAGATGCTGCCGAAGCCACTGCGGGTGCCGCAACAGCTTGAGCACCGCCCGTGGCCTGGCCGTAGAAGTAGCCGCTCAGCCACAGCAGCTGGTGGGCCGACAGGTCGGCGGTAAGCTGCCGGAGCTGCGCTTCGTCGAGCGCGGGCGGAAGAATGGGGAGCGTAAGCATGGTCAGATTCAGCACAGGAGGTGGGAGGGAAGCAATCGGCGCAGATGCAGCGCTAAGCCACTTCCGCGTAAGCCAGCAGCTCCGGCAGCAGCGCGGTGGGAGTTGCGTCGGCCGCTGCTGACTGTTTCATCAGCCGGACTACTTCGCCCAGCACAATCACGGCCGGTGCCCCCAGGCCGGCATTGGTGGCGCGCCCGGCGATGTCGGCCACGGTGCCGGCCACCACGCGGGCCGTGGGCAGCGTACCGTTTTGGATGATGGCGGCCGGCACCCCGGCTCCGCCGTAGCGGGCGAAAAGGGCCGTGATTTCCGCCAGCCGGCTCATCCCCATGAGAATAATGGTGGTGACGGTGGGCGTCTGGGCCGCCTCCAGCAGGGCAGTAGCAAGCTGCTCGTCGGCCGTGGTGGCCGTCAGCACTCGAAAGCCTTCACTCAGCCCCCGGTGGGTGGCCGGAATGCCCACGCTGCCCGCCGCCGCCACCGCGCTGCTGATGCCCGGCACGTAGGCCGTAGCCAGCCCGTGGGCTTCGGCATACAGCATCTCCTCGCGCCCCCGGCCGAACACGAATGGGTCGCCGCCCTTCAGCCGCACCACGTGGCCGTGGCGGTAGGCCTGCCGCACAATCAGCTCGTTGATACCGTCCTGGGTGTAGGCTTTGAAACCGCTGCGCTTGCCCACGAAAAGCAGCGGCACGCCGGGCCGCACATGCGCCAGCAATGCATCATTGGCCAGCGCGTCGTAGAGCACCACGTCGGCTGCGGCCAAGGCTTTCGCGCCTTTCAGCGTCAGCAGGTCCGGGTCGCCGGGGCCGGCACCCACAACGGTCAGGCGGGGCAGGAAGAGCAGGGAATCAGCCATATTAGTTAGTTTTTTGGGTTTATTCGCACGTCATGCCGAGCGCTGCCGAGGCATCTCGCGTGTGGTAGTAACTCAATCGGGAGAGCGTCATTGATTAGTGGTAGCACGCGAGATGCCTCGGTCTCTGCTTGATGCGCAGAATGCTCGGCATGACGTTCTCTTTAGCACGGTATCAGATGGAGAAAACAGCCTCCGCGGGCACTTCCTCGGTGAAATTCGCGGGGTCGGTGGCCGCTACGAGGCCGGCGGCCAGGGTAGCCCCGGTCTGCTCATCCACCAGAATAAAGGCACCTGTCACGCGGTTCTGGCGGTATTCGTCCACCACCAGGGGCCGGGCGGTTTTCAGCCGCACCCGCACGATGTCGTTGAGCCGGGCCTCATCGGTGCCCTGGCTTTCGAAGGTTGCGATGTTGGTTTTTTGCAGGAGGATGGTCACGGCTGCTTGCACGGTGGCGGCGTGGTGCTGCACCAGCAGCTTGCGGCTGGCACGCAGGGGCCGCTCATCCATCCAGCACAGGGTGGCTTCCAGCTCGCGCACCACGGCGGGGTGGGCCGCCAGCGGTACGATGGTGTCGCCCCGGCTCACGTCCACGTCGTCGCGCAGGCGCAGCACCACGCCCTGCGGGGCGGTGGCCGTGCGCACTTCCCGCTGGTCTACTTCAATGGCCTCAATCACCGTTTCCAGGCCCGAGGGCCAGATGCGCACCCGGTCGCCGGCGCGGTAGGTGCCGCTCTGAATGCGGCCGGCGTAGCCCCGGTAATCGGGCAGCTCCTTCGTTTGCGGGCGAATGACATACTGCACCTGAAAGCGCGGCTCGTTTGGGTTGGCATCGGTGGCAGCGGGCACGCTTTCCAGGTGTTCCAGCAGGCTCGGCCCCTGGTACCAGGGCAGAAAATCGGAGCGCCGCACCACGTTGTCGCCATGCAGCGCGCTCAGCGGAATGGCCGTCACGTTAGCCAGCTTTAGCTGCCCGGCAATGGCTTCGTAGTCGGCCACGATGCTGCGGAAAACCACTTCCTCGTGTCCCACCAAATCCATCTTGTTCACGGCCAGCACAAAATGCTGAATGCCCAATAGCGCGGCCAGCAGCGTGTGCCGTCGGGTCTGCTCAATCACGCCCTGGCGGGCATCCACGAGCACAATGGCCAGGTCGGCGTTGCTCGCGCCCGTCACCATGTTGCGGGTGTACTGCACGTGGCCCGGGGCGTCGGTGATGATGAACTTGCGGCGCGGCATGGTAAAATATTTGTGCGCCACGTCGATGGTGATGCCCTGCTCGCGCTCCGCCTTGAGGCCGTCGGTAAGCAAGGCCAGGTCCACGTCGCCGCCGGTGCTGGCGCGGCGCTTTTCCAGCGTGGCCAGCACGTCGAGCGAAACGGAGTCGCTGTCGTACAGCAGCCGCCCAATAAGCGTGCTCTTG
>JANXMN010000252.1 GCA_025354605.1 Hymenobacter sp.
CCTGCGAGGGCTTCGGCTCGGTGCTGGGAATTGACGATGACCTGGTGATTCCGGACAAGAGCCTGACCGTGTACGAAGGCGCGATTGCGCCCTGGCGCACCGAGAAGCAGGGCGAGTGGCTGAAGCCGCTGCTGAAGAACGGCATCCGCTTCGACTTCCCCATTCACCGGCCCTACAACGAGCTGAGCGCCGCCGAGCAGCGCCTGCTCTGGACCGGCAACAAGCACTTCGACGGCCTGGACAAATACTTCAAGTGGGTGAGCGAGCAGACCCACAAAATCCAGTACCGCGTGCTGCAGAGCCGCTACCGGGGCCGCACCACCTGCCCCGACTGCCGCGGCACCCGCCTGCGCAAGGATGCGCAGTACGTGCGCATCGCCGACCGCAATATCGCCGACATCGTGCTGCTGCCCATTTCGGAAGCCCTCCAGTTCTTCGCGAGCCTGAGCCTGAATGAGCACGACGCCAAAGTAGCCGAGCGCCTCGTCACCGAAATCACTAACCGCCTCGGCTACCTCAACCGCGTAGGCCTGGGCTACCTCACCCTCAACCGCCTGAGCAACACGCTGAGCGGCGGCGAGAGCCAGCGCATCTCGCTGGCCACCTCCCTGGGCTCGGCGCTGGTGGGCTCGATGTACGTGCTCGACGAGCCCAGCATCGGCCTGCACCCCAAGGATGCTGAGCAGCTGATTGGCGTGCTGCGCTCGCTGCAGCAGCTCGGCAACACCGTGGTGGTGGTGGAGCACGAGGAGAGGATGATGGAGGCCGCCGACCAGATTATCGACATCGGCCCCGAAGCCGGCAGCGGCGGCGGCAACCTGATGTTTCAGGGCACCATGGCCGAACTGCTGCAGGACACCGAAACCTACACCGGCAAGTACCTGAGCGGCATAATGGAAGTGGCCGTGCCCAAGGTGCGCCGCCCCTGGCGCAACGCCCTGGAGCTGACCGGCGCCCGCGAAAACAACCTCAAGAACGTGAGCGTGAAGCTGCCGCTGGGCGTGATGACCGTCGTCACCGGCGTGTCGGGCTCGGGCAAGTCCACGCTCATCAAGCGCATTCTGGCCCCGGCCCTGATGAAGATGCTGGGCGGCGGCGCGGGCGAAAGCACCGGCAAATTCGACCGCCTGATGGGCGTCAACGGCCAGGTGTCGCACGTCGAGTTCGTCGACCAGAATCCCATCGGCAAGTCGTCGCGCTCGAACCCCGTGACGTACGTGAAGGCCTACGACGCCATCCGGACGCTGTTTTCGGAGCAGCCGCTGGCCAAGGCGCGCGGCCTGAAGCCTTCGCACTTCTCGTTCAACGTGGACGGCGGGCGCTGCGAGGTGTGCCAGGGCGAGGGCCAGGTGAAAATCGAGATGCAGTTTATGGCCGACATCTACCTGACCTGCGAGGGCTGCGGCGGCCACAAGTTCAAGCAGGACATTCTGGAAATCAAGTTCCAGGACAAGAGCATTGATGAGGTGCTAGAAATGACGGTTTCCGACGCCGTGCAGTTCTTCCGGCCCCAGCCCAAAATCGTGGAGCGTCTCAAACCGCTCGAAGACGTGGGCCTGGGCTACATCCGCCTCGGGCAGTCGGCCAACACCCTCTCGGGCGGCGAGGCCCAGCGCGTGAAGCTGGCCAGCTTCCTCACCAAAGGCGCTACCCTGCAGCAGGACAAGATTCTGTTCATTTTCGATGAGCCCAGCACCGGTCTGCATTTCCACGACATCGCCAAGCTCCTCGGCGCGCTCAACGCGCTGATTGAGCAGGGCAATTCAGTCCTCATCATCGAGCACAACGTTGACATCATCAAGTGCGCCGACTGGATTATCGACCTCGGCCCCGAGGGCGGCCTCAACGGCGGCCACCTGCTTTTCGAGGGCACGCCCGAAGACCTGGTGAAGCTGAAAGACTCCAACCACACGGCGCGGTTTCTGGCGGATAAAGTGTAACCTTGTCCGTGCTTGCCAGGCAACGGGAGTGCTTCCCCGAGCGAGTAAGCCATTGGCCCCCGCAAGATGCCCCCTCTCTTCGAATCCGTCTTTTGTGCTGATTCGTAGCTACTTCTGACCATCCCACCCACCTATGTCCCTTACTGCGACCGCCCCCGACCACTACGCCACGCCCGACCGCACGGCCGCCGGCCTGGCTTGGCGCTGGCTGACGGCCCTGGCCATCGTGGCCATGATTGCCGTCAACACCTATTCCGTGCTGCATCCTTTCGCCGGGCAGACGCAAGCCGTGGTTTCGGCCAAATACCCTACCCTGCTCACGCCGGCCGGGCAAGCATTCAGCATCTGGGGGCTGATATTTCTGAGCCTGCTGCTGTACGCCGGCTGGCAGCTGCTGCCCGCCCAGCGCCGCCGCTCGCTGCCCGATGCCGTGGCCAAGCCGCTCACGCTGGCCTGCCTGGCCACGGCCGCCTGGGTCGTGCTGTTTGCCTACGAGCTGATTCTGCCTAGCCTGGGGGTGATGTTGCTCATTCTGGGCTGCCTGCTAGCGGCCTACGGCCGGGCGCGGCGGCGCATTTTCGTCGAGGCGGCCCCGGCGCTGGCGGGCGTCCCCTTCTCGCTGTTCCTGGGCTGGATTTCGGTGGCTTCCATCATCAACATCACCATCGGCCTGCGGCAGCTGGGCTGGCAGCCCGCCGAAGGCCTCACGGTATCCCTCACCCTGGGGTTGATTGTGGTAGTGGTGCTGCTGGGCCTGATAATGAGCCGGGTTTTCCGCGACCTGGTTTTCCCGCTGGTGCTGGCCTGGGCGCTGGTGTGGGTGTGGGTAGCCCGCCTACGCGAGGTGCCCGAGCTGGGTTGGGCGGCGCTCATCGGGGCCACGGCAGTAGCCATCGGCGGCTTGGTGCTTGCGCGCCTGGGCGGTCGCAAAACACCCTGGCAGGTACGCGACGAAGCGGCCGCCGCCGCCGAGGCCGAGATTGCGGCTCGCCGGGTTTCGCAGTAAATTTTATCAAACAGCCGAAAAATATCAAGCCGCCTCCGGGCCGGGAGCGGATTGATATTTTTCGGCCGGCGCGGCCGGTCCTTGCAAATACCCTGCAGCAGCAGCGATGCCCCGGCCCGGCAGTAGGATTTGCGCTACCAGCAGGCACTAATCCTGGTAAGCCGGAGTTGCACCGCCGCTGCCTTCCGGCTTGGGAAAAAGAAACATTTGTTGTATTTTTCAGCTCCCAAAGGCCCAACAGTTTTATCAATCATCGCTAAATTAGTCTGATTCCATGATTCGATTTATATCCGGTGCGCTATTTCTATTTATCCATTTTTTATTCATTCGCCCGGCTGCGGCCGGGACTCCGCCTGGCCCCAACCCACTCAGCGGGCAATGGAAGGGGCCGCTAAAGCTGCTCGGCGGCGAAATCACCATCGGTATTACCATCGTGCCGCTTACCAACGGCACTTACTACGCGGCCCTCGATGCCCCGCAGCAACGCATCAGCCGCATGCCGGTGGATGTGGAGTTGAAGGGCGATGGCCTGACGCTGAGCATTGAGCAGGCTGGCAGCAGCTTCGTGGGCAAAGTGCTCGACGGCGGCAACGTCTTCAAAGGCACCTGGAAGCAGCCCGGCGTGACGGCCCCCATGACGCTAACCCGCGTCGCCGTGTCGCCGGTGGCCGTAGCTAAGCTCCAGGCCGCCCCGCCCTACCGCGTCAGCGACGTCACCTTCGTTAATCCGACCACCAAGCAGAAGCTGGCCGGCACGCTCACGATTCCGGCCGGGGAAGGCCCGTTTGCGGGGGCCGTGCTGCTGTCGGATTCCGGCCCGCAGGGCCGCGACGTAGACGTGAACGGCTACCGCATGTTTGGGCAGCTGGCCGACTACCTCACCCGCCACGGCGTGGCTGTATTGCGTTTCGACGACCGGGGCGTGGGCAAGTCGGGGGGCGTGTACAACAGCGCCACTACTGCCGACCTGGTGACCGACGTGCAGGCGGCCATGAATTGCCTGCGCACCCAGAAGCTGGTGGCCGCCTACCGCGTGGGCCTGATTGGCCACGGCGAGGGCGGCAACGTGGCCCTGCTGGCAGCTTCGGCCGCGCACCCACCGGCGTTTACCGTTTCGCTGGCCGCCTACGGCCAGCCGGGCTACGACGTGCTGATGCGGCAGCAGGGCGAAATCATGCGCCTGATTGGCTCAGACCCCGCCCAGGTGAAAGCGGCCCAGGACATTTACCAGCGCACGGTGGCCATTATCCGTCAGACGCCCGACAACTCCAAGGCCCGTCTCAAAGTCGCTTCCCTGCTCAGCAATGCCAACATGGGCATCGATGCCGGCATGGCCCGCGCCCGCGCCGTGCAGCTTACCACCCCGTGGGCGCGCTATTTCTTCGATTTCGACCCGCTCACCGAGCTCAGCAAGGTGCAGTGCTCGGTGCTGCTGCTCAATGGCACTTCCGATTTGCAGGTGTCGGCCCGCCGCAACATGACGCCGCTGTACCGTTCGCTGCGCCGAGCCAAGCGCACGGCCACTTCTTACAAGCTCGACGGGGTGAACCACCTGTTTCAGCCCGTGCAGGACCAGTGGCCGATGGTGAATGGTGTGCAACAGCCGGTGTTTGCGCCTGAAGCCCTCAAGCTTATCTACAGCTGGGTGGCCAACGAAACCCGCGTGCCCGGCGGCCCGCAGCCCGTCACCGTGAAACGCCCCAACACCAAGCCCAAGCTGACCAAAACCCCGGCCACGGCCCGGGCCAGCAGTTAGGTGCCCTTTCACCTGCCTGATGGCCGCCTAACAGGGAGAGCGAACCCCAAACCGACACTCCAGCATATAGCGTAAATTACGTATACTTGCCGCCATGGCGGAAATCGGTCAGCCCGGTTTCCGCCATTTGCTTTTCTACCCACTGCAACGCCGGCTCCGGCCGGCTCTACTTCGTTATGGCCGCTTCGCCACCCCCCGCTCCCCGCCATTTCTGGCGGAAAACCAACCCGCTTCGCTGGCTCCGGCGCTCCTTTGGCTACTCGCGGGCCGAGGCCCGGGGCGTAGCCGGCCTGCTCGTGCTGATGCTGGGCTTCGTGGTGGTACCGCTGCTGCTGCGGCCCGAGCTGCCGGTGTATCTGCCGGCGGCCGACCAGCGCGGGCTGGATACCCTGGTGGCACAGCTGCGCGAGCACCGCGCCAGCGCCCCCGCTTTTGCCCCGCGCTACCCCCGGCGCGAGTATCCAAAATACGAGCGGCGCGGCTCCCGCTTCCCCACCGTGGCCCGGGTGCCGCTGGCTCTCTTCGACCCAAATGCCCTGACGGCTGAGGGCTGGGAGGCACGCGGCGTCCCGCATTTCGTGGCGGCCCGCCTAGTGAAGTACCAGCAGGCGGCCGGGGGCTTCAGGGCCAAAGCGCAGGTGAAAAAAATGTACGGGCTGACCGACTCGTTGTACCAGCGCCTGGCCCCGTTCATGCAGCTGCCCGACGAAGCCCCGAAGCGCGACTACGCCGCCAACCGGGCCGGGGCCGACAACAAAAACGCTCCCTTCAGCAGCGAGAACGCGGCTGGCAAATTCCCGCGCAAACCGCGCAACCTGCGGCCCTTCGACCTGAACCTGGCCGATACGACCGCGCTGATGCAGATTCGCGGCATCGGCCCCGGGCGGGCGCGGTGGGTGGTGCGCTACCGCAACCAGCTCGGCGGCTTCCTGCGCGAAGAGCAGCTCGACGAGGTATTCGTGCTGCGCGACGCGCCCGACCTGCGCGACAGCCTGCGCAAATACACCTTCGTCGGCCCGGGCTTCGTGCCCCGGCAGGTTGGCGTGAACACGGCATCCTTCGAGGAGATGTATCTGCACCCGTATATCGGCAAGCCGCGGGCACGGCTCATTGTGGCCTATCGGCAGCAGCACGGCGCTTTCAAGTCGCTGGACGACCTGAAGCGCGTGCCGGTGCTGAAGCCCGACGACGTGGAAAAGATGCGCCCCTATCTGCGATTCGAATAGGAGCCAGCCTATCGACCCGGCCAGTGGCTTTGCCCGGCTGCGCCAACGTTCAGGCGCTGCCATAGCCGGGCGCGAGGTGCTGACTCCGTACATCCTGATTTCAATTGGTTCAGGACCAGTTGCTGGGACATTACTCAAAAAATGCTCAGCTGAGTAGCCGCCCCTGATAATTCTATCGTAGTAAGCAGTTGAGTTGCCCGCCGTCTGCGCAAGGGCGAGTAGCTAACTAATGCAGGCGCCGCCGGTTGCTTACTCAATCTGTCCCCCTCTCCTCCGATTCATGCTGGATAACCCTACGCCCGATTCCGCTGCCCAGCCTTCGGCCGATGACAGCCGCCGCAGCTTCATCAAACAGGCCGGCGGCTTGCTGGGGCTGGCCCTGGCTCCGCCCCTAGTAAGCCAGGCCGAGCGTTTCACCGCCCTCTCGAAAAAAGTGGAAGGCGTAAGCGAGATGCGTCTGAAGGTAAATGGCAGCATCCGCACCATCCAGGCCGAGCCGCGCGTGACCTTGCTCGACGCCCTGCGCGAGCGCCTCGACCTGACCGGCACTAAAAAGGGCTGCGACCACGGGCAGTGCGGCGCCTGCACCGTGCTGGTGGACGGCCGCCGCGTGAACAGCTGCCTCACCCTGGCCGTGATGGCCCAGGGCAAGGAAATTACGACGGTGGAAGGCCTGGCCAAAGGCGAAGACCTGCACCCGCTGCAACAGGCATTCATCGACCACGACGGCTTCCAGTGCGGCTACTGCACGCCGGGGCAGCTCATGTCGGGGGTAGCCTGCTTGACAGAGGGGCACGCCAAAACCGACGACAGCGTGCGCGAGTGGATGAGCGGCAACCTCTGCCGCTGCGGAGCCTACCCCAACATCGTAGCTGCCATCCGGGAGGTGAAGAAAAGTGGCTTTAAAGGGTAGTTGAACAAGCAATTAACACGTCATGCAGAGCGCAGCGAAGCATCTTGCCCGCGCAACGCAATTTAGTCGCAAGAAAAGAATTAGTGGTAGCGGGCAAGATGCTGCACTGCGCTCTGCATGACGTGCTTCCAATAATAAACCGACGATGAACAACTTCAGCTACTCGCAAGCCCGCTCAGTCAAGGAGGCCACCGGCATCCGTACGGCCACGCCGCAGGCAGCCTACATTGCCGGGGGCACCACGCTGCTCGATTTGATGAAGGCCAACCTGGCCGAGCATCCGCAGCTGGTCGACATCAACCTGCTGCCCTTTAAAGGCATTGAGCAGACGGCTGACGGGCTGCGCATCGGCGCGATGGAGCGCATGAGCGACGTGGGCGAGCACGCGCTGGTGCTGCAGCAGTACCCGGCCGTGTCGGAGTCGCTGCTGCTGGCGGCCTCGCCGCAGTTGCGCAACATGGCCAGCATCGGGGGCAATATGCTGCAGCGCACGCGTTGCGGCTATTTCCGCGACACGGCCTTTCCGTGCAACAAGCGCAGCCCCGGCTCGGGCTGCCCGGCCCTGGCCGGCGACAGCCACAACCTGGCCATTCTGGGCACATCGGATACCTGCATTGCCACTGCCTACCCCGGCGACCTGGCCGTGGCCCTGGCGGCCTTTGATGCCGTGCTCACCCTGGAAAACAGCAAGGGCAAGCAGCGCCGGGTGCCCGTAACGGAGTTTTACCTGCTGCCCGGCAAAACCCCACAGCGTGAAACCGTGCTCGACCCCGGCGAGCTGATTGTGGCCGTTACCATCCCGGCCGCGGCCCACGCCCGCCGCTCCACCTACCTGAAAGTGCGCGAGCGCAGCAGCTACGCCTACGCCCTGGCCTCGGCCGCCGTGGGGCTGGATGTGCAGGCTGGCACTATCCGCTCGGCGCGAGTGGCGCTGGGGGGCGTGGGCACCAGGCCCTGGCGCAGCCCGGAGGCCGAAAAGGTGCTAACCGGCGCCCCCGCTACGGAAGCCACTTTCCGCGTTGCGGCCGCCGCGGCCCTGCGCGGTGCCCAGCCCCACGAGAAAAACCGGTTCAAAGTGGAGCTGGCCCAGAACACGCTGGTGCAGGCGCTGCTAAAAGTGGCGGGTTAATCTGCTGGGGGTGTTACCTGGCGCGGCACTGTCATCCTGAGCTTGCGAAGGACCTTATCACGCCCGAACAACGTGCCGTAATACGCAGCCGCGCAGAAGTGACAAGGTCCTTCGCAAGCTCAGGATGACAGGCGAAAAAACTATTTAGCCTTATCTGCTTTAAGCATAAGACATCCCATGGATACCGAGCCCAAATTCTTCGAAACCAACCCCACTGCCGGCGTGGTGGGCCAGCCGCTAAACCGCGTGGACGGCCGCGACAAGGTGATGGGCCGGGCTAAGTACGCCGCCGAGTACAACCAGCTGCCCGGGCTGGTGCATGCGGTGCTTAAAACCAGCGATGTGGCCCGGGGCCGCATCACGGGGTTCGACACGGCGGCGGCGCTGAAGCTGCCCGGGGTGCTGGCCATTCTCACCCACCAGAACATCCCCAAGCTGGCCAAAACGCCCAACGATGCCGACGGCAAAAAGGCCATTGGCGCGCCCATGGGCTTCCTGCCCCTCACCGGCGACCAGATTCACTACGCCGGCCAGCCCCTGGCCGTGGTGGTGGCCGATACCCTGGAGCGCGCCCAGCACGCCGCTGCGATGCTGAAAGTGCAGGTGGCCGCCGAAAAACCCACTGCTTCCTACGAAGCTCCCGAGGCCCAGCTGTTCGACCCCGAGAAGATTCAGGACGGCAAGGCGGCCGGCCACGTGAAGCGCGGCGATGCGCAGGCCGCCTTTGCGGCGGCGCCGGTGCAGCTCACCCACAAGTACACCCACGCCATCAACCACCACAACCCGATGGAGCCGGGGGCCACCACGGCCCACTGGGAAGCCCCCGACCGCCTCACCATCTACGAGTCGACCCAGGGCGTGACCCGCACGCAGAAGGCCGTGAGCACCATGCTGGGCCTCTCGGCCGAGCAGGTGCGGGTGGTGACCAAGTACCTCGGCGGCGGCTTCGGCTGCAAGGGCTCGTGCTGGCCGCACACGATTCTGGCGGTGCAGGCCGCCCAGGCCGTGGGCCGGCCGGTGAAGCTGGCCCTGACGCGCCCGCAGATGTTCACGAGCATGGGCCACCGCGAAGACCAGACCCAGACCCTGCGCCTGGGCGCCACCAAGGACGGCAAGCTCACGGCCCTGCTGCACGAGAAAACGGCCACTACCTCGCCCTGGGACAACTACACCGAGTCGAACAGCAAAATCATCAACATGCTGTACGAGTGCCCCACGTTCGAGGCCTCGTACCAGCTGGCCCGCGCCAACGTGATGACTTCGACGTTTACCCGCGCTCCCGGCGAGGCCCCGGGCTCGTTCGCCATCGAAAGCTCGATGGACGATTTGGCCTACCAGCTCGGCATCGACCCGATTGAAATCCGCCTGCGCAACTACGCCGAGAAAGACCCCAGCACTGGCCACGACTGGAGCAGCAAAAGCCTGCGCCAGTGCTACGCCCGCGGGGCCGAGCTGTTTGGCTGGAGCCAGCGCAACCCCAAAAACGGCGCGACGCGCGACGGCCGCCTGCTGGTGGGCTGGGGCATGGCCTCGGCCAGCTACCCGGTGCACAACTCGCAGGGTACCGCCCGCGCCCGCCTCTACGCCGACGGCCACGCCGTGGTGCAGGCGGGCGCTACCGACCTCGGCACGGGCACCTACACCGTGATGACGCAGGTGGCGGCCGACGCGCTGGGCCTGCCCGTGGAGAAAGTCCGCTTCGAGCTGGGCGATACCAAGCTGCCCACCGCGCCCAACTCGGGCGGCTCGGTGGCGGCCGGCACGGTGTCGTCGTCCGTGTACATGGCCGTGCAGGACGTGTGGCAGAAGCTTACCAAGGTGGCGGTGCTCGACAAGAAGTCGCCCCTCTACCGCGCCAACCCCGCCGACGTAGAAGCCAAAAACGGCCGCCTCCAGCTAAAAAAGGATGCCAGCAAAGGCGAGGGCTTCGCCGAGCTGATGAAGCGCGCCGACCTGAGCGACGTGGAAGGCAACGGCCAGGGCCGCTACGGCAGCGGCTACGAAGATGCCCAGGCCGCCGCTAACCAAGGGTCAGCGTCAGCGAACGCCGACCCCAGCAAAAAGGACGAAGCCGCCCACCACGCCATGCATTCGTTCGGCGCACACTTCTGCGAGGTGAAAGTTGACCCCGACCTGGGCACCGTGCGCGTCACGCGCTGGGTGAGCGTGCACGGCGCCGGCCGCATCCTCAACGCCAAAACCGCCCGCTCGCAGATTATCGGCGGCAGCATCTTCGGCATCGGCTGCGCGCTGATGGAAGGCACCGTGCGCGACCAACACTTCGCCCGCTACACCAACGCCAGCCTGGCCGACTACCACATTCCCGTGAACGCCGACATTCCGGACATGACGGTGGAGTTCATCGACGAGCACGACCCCTACATCAACGCCATGGGCGTGAAGGGCATCGGCGAGATTTCGATGGTGGGCGTGGCGGCTGCCGTGGCCAATGCCGTGTTCCATGCCACCGGCAAGCGCGTGCGCGAGCTGCCCCTCACGCCCGATAAAATTCTGAACGCGAAAGCCGTGTAATGCCGGAGCCTGGTGCCTCTACGCGCAGCGCCCCCGCGTCCGACTCGTTGGGCCCGGTGGCGCTGCTGTTGCTGGCGGCCGGGGCCTCGACGCGCATGGGGCGGCCCAAACAGCTGTTGCCCTGGCGGGAAAGCACCCTCCTGCGCCACGCCGCCGAAACGGCCGTAGCCAGCGGCTGCGCACCCATTGTGCTGGTAACCGGTGCGCTGCACGACGAATTGCTGCCCGAAATGGCAGGCCTGCCCATCCGGGCCGTCCGGAATGCGGCCTGGGAGTCGGGCATGGCTTCTTCGCTGCAAACCGGCCTAGCCGCCGTGGCCGGGGCCAGCCCCGCCGCCGTGCTGGTTATGCTCACCGACCAGCCACTGGTTACGCCCGCGCTGCTTCAGCAGCTGGTGGCGCTGCAGCAACGCACGCAGGCCCCGGCGGTGGCGGCGGCTTACGCGGGCACGCTGGGGGTGCCGACCGTTGTTTCGGCTCGCCTGTTTCCGGAGCTGCTGAAGCTGCAAGGAGCGCAGGGGGCCAACCGGCTGCTGGCTGAGCTGGGCGAAACCGTGGGCAGGGTTGATTTTCCGGCCGGGCTGCTCGACGTGGATACGCCCGAACAGTATGCCGCACTGCTGGCCGCCGGGTAGCGTGCCGGACGTGACTGTCAGTTGAAATACAAATCCACTGTCCAGGCCACCAGAATAGTGCTGCTTTTCCATTTAGGCAATCCGGCATGCTCAGAACAAATTTCAAATTTGTATGCACAGCCTTGAGAACCGGTGGAAGCAAGGGTAGTAACCCGCTGACGCAGGAGCTCCCCCCAAAAGCAAACGCCCGGCTGTGGGGCCGGGCGTTTGCGATAAGCGTCAACGTGGACAGACGCTCTAGCAGAAACTTAGGTGTGGAAAGGAAGGACAATTAGTTAACTCGAAGGCTTGGCCGTCCGCGCAGGCGCTTTCATCTTAGGACGGGGCACTCAGGTTGCCTCAGCTTGTTTAGTGTCGTCTCCATTTTACAGCCCCCGACGGCTACTAGCGGCCGGATTACCTGCGGATGTTGAGTCAAAGCTACCATCGTGCCTAGGCGGCGAGTTAAAGAATTTGACGAACGGACAAAATTTATGGGGTGAGATGCAGCAGCGCTACACGAACCGCTGCCGCCGGGTGGTGCTGCCGCCATGGCGACACCCGCCTTTCCCTGGCGGCGTTTGCTAGCCCATCAGGTTTACCCGCGATTTCAGCTCGTCTTTGTAGGTCCGGCTCACGGGCACCGCTTCCCCCCCGGCCTTCCCCAATTGCACGTACCCTTCCTCGTAAGCGCTTACATGGTGCAGGTTGACGAGGTAGGACCGGTGGGTTCTGATAAAGTACGGGGGCAGCGTCGGCTGCAAGTCTTTCAGCGTGCAATCGAAGGTGTGCTTCTCGGTGGCGGTGTGCAGGCGGACATAATTTTGGTCGGAGACGAAGTATAGGATATCGGCATAAAGCACCTTCACCCACTTCGGGCCTTTGCGCACGAAAATGGCGGGGCTGGCAAAATCGGTGCGCGCCGCGGGCTGTGGGGGGACGGCCGCCTCGGCTACCGCCAGGCGGGGCGGGGGAAGCTCGTATGCCTTGAGCAGCGCCAATTCCAGCTGCACCCTTAGCGAAACCTCGGTGAAGGGTTTGGTGATATAGCCGTAGGGCTGGGCGATGCTGGCCCGTTTCAGGGTTGGCGTATCCGATTGGGCAGTCAGGAAAACAACGGGCAGGGCGTAATGCCGGCGCACCAGCAGCGCCGTCGCGATACCGTCGCAGTCGCCGGCAATGTTGATATCCATCAACACCAGCTCGACCGGGTGCTCGGCCAGGGCCTGCATAGCGTCCTCGCTATTGTCGACCGGTTCGAGGGGGCGATGCCCCAGGCGAATCAGGACCCGCCTGATTTCTTCGGCAATCAGCAATTCGTCTTCAACGATGAGGATATTGGCCATGCCAAACAAGGAATAAGGTTACGCGCGAACAATTTCCAACCGGGTGCCTACCAGCTGCGGCACCACTGTGAGGGTGGCTTTGAGCTGCTTGACCATGAACTGCACCAAACTGATACCGATGGATTTTGATTTGCTGCTGAAGCCGGCAGTGGGCAGGCCCGTGCCGTCGTCGCTCACGCTCAGCTGGAAGCCCGCGTCCTTGCGCACCAGCGAAACGTGCAGCTTGCCGGTCGACTGCTGACCAAAAGCATGCTTGTAAGCATTCGTCACCAGCTCATTCACCAGCAGGCCAAAGTACGCGGCTTCCTTGGTATCCATCAGCACAGGCTCCAGGTCGGTGCTCAGCGTAATGTCCTTCTGGGGCGAGGCCAGGGAGCTGTGCAGCGAGGTCAGCAGCTCGGTCAGGTACGCATCGATGCGTACCTGGGCCAGGTTATCGGCTTGGTACAGGCACTCGTGCACCATGGCCATGCTCTGGATGCGCGCCTGGTTGCCGGCCAGCACCACCGCCAGTTGCGGGTCGGGCATGATATCGCTCTGCCAGCCCAGCAGGCTGCTAATCATCTGCAGGTTATTTTTCACCCGGTGGTGCAACTCCTGAAGCAGCACTCCCTTTTCTTCCACGGCCTGCTGAATGACTCGATTGGCAGCGCCCAGGTGCTGGTTGGCCTGGGCCAGCTGCCCCTGGCTGCGCCGCAGGCGCCAATGCAGTAGCCCACCCATGGCCAGGCCCAGCGCCAGCACGCCGGCAATGCCCAGCAGCCCCCACTGCCGGCGCTCCTGCTCACGGGCCAGAGCGGCCGAGGCCAGGCCGCGCTGCTTAAGTAGTTGAATTTGCTGCGCCTGCTCGCGCACGTCGTACCTCACCCGCAGCTGCGCGAGGGCCTTGGCTTTTTCACTGTCCATCAGCGCGGCTCTCAGTACGCCGGCCTGCTCGCCGGCCGCGTAGGCTCCCCGATAATCACCCATCGCCGCCAGGGCAGTAGCTTTTGACGATAATGCCCGCATTTGAATGTGCTTTGCGCCAAGTTGCCGGGCTATTTTCAGGCTCCGGATGGTGGCTGCCAGCATAGCCGGATAGCGGTGCTGCTCCTCGTAGAGTCCGGCCAGCCCCAGCAGGGCATCAGCCAGGCTCGTGACTTGTCCGCTGGCTTCGTTTTCAGCGACGGCCCCTTGCATATAGTAGATGGCCGAATCCATGGTGGCCGCCGTACGCGGTTTGCGGGCTGCCCAGATGGAGCCAAGCTGCGTGCGGAACCGCCCCCCATCCTTGAGCTGGTACTTGTTGGCCAGCGCCAGCGCCTGCCGCGCATAAAAGCCTGACCGCCCATGGTTACCCAAGGCGAAGTACGTAATACTCAGATTGCTGTACTGCTGTGAATAATCGTGAGCCGTGGTCTTATCAATTACCGGCTCCACTTCTTTTAAAGCCCGCACCCCCAAAAGCATATATTTCAGACTGGAAGCATAGTCGCCCGCATTGGCGGCCGTGCCTCCCATGCTATCATAAAAGGGCGGCAGGTGGCGCTTCAAGTTTTTAGCCAGCGCCAGGTCAATACCGGTCTGGTAGTAGCGAATGCCCGTTACGAAATCCCCCATATCTGAATAGATATTGGCCGTGATTCGCAGGCAGTTGAGCTCGCCCCGGACGTAGCCTATTTTTCGGGCCAACTCGCCGGCTTGCTGGGAGTATTGCAGTGCTTTCGCGAAGCTGGAATCGTAAGTAATCGCAGCCAGGCGGCTCAAGTAGAAAACCCGGAGGGTATCGGGCACCCCCGGGTAGCGGCTTAGCAGGCGCAGCGAATCCTTCGGGTAGTCCCGTAGCTGAAATGTAATTGCTGGCTTCGGCTTTGCGGGCGTCGTAGCGGGTGGCCCTGCTAGCGCAACGCCGGACCGCAAAATACCCAGAAGCCCCCCAAGGACCATTAACAGGAATTGGCGCGTAAGAAAGCGCGAGGCGGTAAATACCATCTAATTGCTACGTTCAGAATTAATTGAAAAAAGGCACTGCTTTTTATGGCTTTACCGAAGATATAGTATCAACCGCCCATCGCTCACACGCTACGCTGCGGCCCCACACCTACTTCGTGCCCGACTCCAGCTTGCGCAGCTTATCCGCTTTCAGGGCCGTGACTGCCACCACTACCAGCGTCATCAGCCCGCCGAACACCACGCTCGGCACCGTGCCTATCAGCTTAGCCGCCGCCCCGCTTTCGAAGCTGCCAATCTCGTTGCTCGAGCCGATAAAGATGTTATTCACCGCCGATACGCGGCCCTTCATGTATTCGGGCGTGTAGGTATGAATGAGGGTGGAGCGCACCACCACCGACACCGAATCGAATACGCCCGTCAGGAACAGCAGAAACAGCGAGAGCGCAAAGCTGCGCGACAGCGCAAAGGCAATAGTGGCCAGCCCGAAACCCGCCACGGCCCACAGCAGCTTGCGGCCGGCCCCTTTTTTCATGGGCGAAAACGTGAGCCACACGGCCATCAGCACCGAGCCCACGGCCGGGGCGGCGCGCAGGTAGCCCAGCCCGTCGGGGCCGGTAGCCAGAATGTCTTTGGCGAAAATGGGCAGCAGCGCCACTGCTCCGCCAAACAGCACTGCGAACAAGTCAAGCGACAGTGCAGCCAGCACAATCTGGTTGGCAAAAATGAATTTTACCCCGCTCAGAATGCTCTCGCTCAGGTTCAGGCGCTCGCCCTCGCGCGGCGGCAGCGCCCGGCCGGCAATGCTGGCAAACAGCGCCAGCGCCAGCAGCATCAGGCCCGCGTCGGTACCGTAGGCCACGCTCTTGCCCAAGTGGGCAAAGAGCAGCCCGCCGATGGCCGGCCCCAGCACCGCCGCCGCCTGCCAGCTGGTCGAGTTCCAGGTTACGGCATTCGAAAGCATGCCTCGTTCGGGCAGCAGCTGCGGCATGAAGGAAAACACCGCCGGCCCCAGAAAGCCGCGCGCAATGCCGCTCACGAACAACACCACGTACAACATAAACACATATAGCGGCAGCGCGGCCACCTGCTGCCCGGCAAATAGGGCCGCCCCGGCCGGCTGCGCCAGCCCAAACAGGCTGAGCGAGCACAGAAACAGCACCACCATGCTGGGCACGATAATGCGCTTGCGCGGTACCGAGTCGGCCACGTGCCCGGCGTAGAGCGACACGGTAATGCTCGGAATGGCCTCGGTCAGCCCAATCAGGCCCAGGGCCAGCGGGTTGTGGGTGAGCTCGTAAATCTGCCAGCCCACCACCACGCCCTGAATCTGGCTGGCAATGGTGAACAGCACGCGGGCCGACACCAGCCGGCGGTAGTCGGGCACGCGCAGGGCCGCGTAGGGGTCGTGGGCGGGCGCAGCATCAGCAGTAGGCAGCATGGGCGGAAACAGAAAAGCCCCTCTACGGCGGCTGGCTGCAAAGGTAGGCTTCGCAACCCGCGGCTGAATAGGTCGGCGAGCCGGTTTGGGCTACCTTGTAGCTACACTTGCCTCGTCCGCTCGTTCCCGCCTCCATGTCCGACTTCGGCCTCGATATTTCGCCCCGTCCCGACCTGCCGGCCATCGTGGCCCGCTGGCAGCGCGAAATCGATGAGCCCGAGCTGCGCGCCGGCTACTCCGCCATCCTGACCGCCGGCGATGCCCACGCCTGCTGGCGCTGGCTGCTCGACCTGCGCCGCCGCGACGAGCTGGCCACTCCCACCCTAGCCAACTGGATAGAAACCGACTTTTTTCCCCGCCTCGTCGGCCGCTACCCGTCGCCGGTGCGGCTGGCGTTCCTGGTGTCGCCCCGGCGCGCTGGCTTCGAAGCCACCGAAGGCTCGGCCGCTTCTATCACGGCCGGCTCGCAGGCGGCGCGGGGCTATGTCACGAGTTTGTTCACCGATGAAGCCGCCGCGTATGCTTGGCTAGCGCAGTAGGCTGACAGCCAGAGCCTGGTTGTCGGCGTCGGTAGTGGGAAAAATTTTAGATTTGCCGCTGAGCGACGGCTGGAAAAAACAGCCTCCATGAAGTTTTGAGGAAGGTTGCGTGGTTTGGCTGAAAAAATTTTGTCATTTTTTCTCAGCGCCTATTGCACGAGTGCAACCCATTTCAATACATTTGGAAAGAATCGGACGGGCTGGCAAGCAACCGCCGCCAGCGCTCCCTCAAAAAATTTCCCGGTAACTGCATACTATGGCCTAAAGCTCTACGTTCCCACATCACCGTAGCCCTTTATGGACCTCTTGCAACCGAGCGATTCTGCGCTCATCTCGCTTTACCTGGCCGGCCAGGAATCTGCTTTCGGTCTCCTGCTGGAGCGCCACCGCAGCCGCGTGTTCACGACCATCCTGCTCATCGTGCGCGATGAGGAAGTGGCCGAGGACCTGTTGCAGGACACCTTCATCAAGGCTATTCACACCATGAAAAGCGGCCGCTACAACGAGCAGGGCAAGTTTGCGCCCTGGATTTGCCGCATCGCCCACAACATGGCCATCGACTCGTTCCGTCGCAACAAGCGCACGCCCCACGTAAGCCTGACCGACAACGACTACCTCGCCAACACCCTTACCATTGCCGAGGCCAACACCGACGACCTCCTGGCCCGCGAGCAAACCCACGAGCGCCTGCGCGTGTTAATCCAGGAGTTACCCGCCGCTCAGAAAGAAGTATTGCTCATGCGCCATTACGGCGACATGAGCTTCAAGGAAATTGCCGACGCCACCGGCGTGAGCATCAACACGGCCCTGGGCCGGATGCGCTACGCGCTGATTAACCTGCGGAAGAAAATGACCGCGCAAATCCCGCATTATGATTCAAACCTTACCCTATTCGACCCTGCTCCAGTATGTCTACAACGAATTGCCGGTTGAAAGGCAGCGCGAGGTAGAGGAGGCATTGCAGCACGACCCGGACTTGGCCGCCCGCTGCGCCGACCTCCTTTTGGCCCAGCGGGCGCTCGACGCAGTTCGTCGCGAGCCCCGGCCCGAAACTTCCGAGGCCATTTTGCGCTACTCGCGCACTTTCTTGAGCAAGTCCTGAGCCCTTTCAATTTTTTGTGGCGGCCGCTGCACACCCCACGCTGGCGGACGTGAGCTAGTGGTCATCTGCCAGATAACAAGAACGGTCATGCTGAGCGCAGCCGAAGCATCTCTACCGTAGAAGTAATCCAATCGACCGGATTTACTACTGCGGTAGATATGCTTCTCTGCGTTCAGCATAACGTTCTTTTTTGCGCGGTGCCTGCGCCCCTACTTTTGCGCTCCGCTCACTCCCCCACCGCATGACTCGCGCCGCCCGGTTTCAATATTTCCTCGACTACTTCACCACCAACTTCCCGGAGCCCAAAACCGAACTCACCTACGGCAATCCATACGAGTTGATTGTGGCCGTGGTGCTCAGCGCGCAATGCACCGATAAGCGCGTGAACCTCGTGATGCCCGCGCTGCTGGCCGAATTCCCGACTGCCGCTCACCTAGGCGCGGCCACCGCCGACGAGATTTTCCCCTTCATCCGCAGCGTCTCCTACCCGAACAACAAGGCCAAGCACCTGGCGGGCCTGGGCCGCATGCTCACCGACGATTTCGGCGGCGAAGTCCCGAGCCAGATTGACGAGTTGCAACGCCTACCCGGCGTGGGCCGCAAAACGGCCAACGTGGTGGCGTCCGTCATCTACAACCAGCCTGCCATGGCGGTCGACACGCACGTTTTCCGAGTATCGCACCGCATCGGTTTGGTGCCGAAAACGGCCACTACGCCGCTGGCCGTGGAAAAGGCGCTGGTTCGTTACATCCCGCAGGAACTCATCGCCAAAACCCACCACTGGCTCATTCTGCACGGTCGCTACATCTGCGTGGCTCGCTCGCCCAAGTGCAACGTTTGCCCGCTATCAGCGAGCTGCGCTTACTTTGAAAAGGAGTTTATGAAGCCGGCTACGAAAGCTTCAAGTCCAAAGAAATAGCCCTTAGCTGACTGTATTACGGTTCTTTTGGCACACAAAGCTCCATTTGTAGTACTAGGCGGCACAAACTAAGCCGGCGGCAGTACAAACTCAGCCGGTGGCAGACTCCTCCAGTAACTGCTGCACTCGCATTGCCAGCTGCTGGCGGTCGAATTCCCGGGTGGCCAGTGCCCGCCCGCTGGCCCCCGCAGCGGCTAGCAATGCCGGATTTTTCAGCAGCTCGCGTAGCCGGGTCGCCATCGCCTCTGCGTTGCCAGCCGGCACGTACCAGCCGCAGGCGTGCTCCTCGACCAGCGCCTTCGTCCAACCCGCATTTGTCACGACCACCGGCGTACCCACGGCCAGCGAATCGTAGAGCTTGGCCGGCGAATTGGAATCGAGCACCGGCAGGCCCAGAAACGATACCACCGATACTTCGGCCAGGGCAAACCAGGCGAACACCTCGTGCCGCGCCTGCCC
>JANXMN010000270.1 GCA_025354605.1 Hymenobacter sp.
CAAAACCCCGAGCTACCGGTGCATTTCGCGGCCTACTGCGAGGCGGTGGCTTTGCGCTACCCCTGGGTGCGCTTCTACACGCCGGTGAATGAGATTTATGTCACGGCCAAGCTCTCGGCCAAAGACGGCATCTGGAACGAGCAGCTGAAATCGGACAAGGCCTTCGTGACGGCCCTCAAGCACCTGGTGGCCGCCAGCATCATGGGCACCCAGCAGATTGCCAAGCACCGGCCCGACTGCATTATCGTGCAGAGCGAATCGGCCGAGTTCACCCACGAGCTGCGCGCCGAGCATACTTATGGCGTGCAGATATGGAACAAGCTGCGCTTCTCTTCACTCGATTTGCTCTACGGCCACCACCCCGATGGCGACGTGCTGAACTTCCTCTACGATAACGGGATGACCCGGCGCGAATATGACTGGTTCATGGCCGGCGAGCCGCCCGGATACCAGGTGATGGGCAACGACTACTACGGCCGCAACGAGAAAATCATGCTGCCCAACGGTGAAACCATCACCAGTATGGACGTGCTGGGCTGGTACAACATCACCCACGACTACTACCAGCGCTACAAAAAGCCGGTGATGCACACCGAAACCAACATTCTGGAAGCCAAGGACGGGCCCACCTGGCTCTGGAAGCAGTGGGTGAACATCCTGCGCATGCGCAAGGAAGGTGTGCCCGTGCTCGGCTTCACCTGGTACTCGCTCATCGACCAGATTGACTGGGACAAAGGCCTGGAGCGCAAAGTGGGCACCGTGAACCCCTGCGGCCTGTTCGACCTCGACCGCCGGCCCCGCCCCGTGGCCGACGCCTACCGCATGCTGCTGCAGGAATACGGCCAGATTACGATAGTGCCCCACGGCGAGCTGTTCGAGGTGACGAAAGCGCCCGCCACGCTCAAGGTGGAGGTGTAATCGAACCAATCCGCCCCACTGGGTTCACCCACAAAAAAGCCCTTCGCTGTCAGCGAAGGGCTTTTCCCGTTGTTATCAACCGGCTACTCCACCGTGAGGCGCAGGGCCGTGCTGCCCACCCGCACCACGTACACACCCGTGGCGTGGCCCTCGGGCAGCGTCAGGGCGGCCGTGCCGGTGGCATCGGTCGCAGCGGCCAGCACCAGGCGGCCCAGGGCGTCGTACACCGTCACCACCGTGCCGGGCGTAGCGCCCACCAGCGCGGTGGCCCGGCTCGTCGGGTTCGGAAACAGGGCTAGCCCGGCTTTGCCGCTCACGGCCAGCGTGCGCACGGGCGAGTAGCTGGCCGTGCCGTCGCCGTCCACCTGGCGCAGGCGATAGTACACCAGGTTGGCGGCGTAGCGGGCAATGGCGGGGTCGAGCAGCTGGTACTCGTGGGCCTGGCTGCTGCTGCCCTGGCCGGCCACCTGGCCGATGCGCCGGAACGTGCGGCCGTCGGCGCTGGCTTCCACCTCGAAATGGTCGTTGTTTTTCTCCGAGGCGGTGGCCCAGCGCAGCAGCGCATCGGGGCCCTGGGGCTGGGCGGTGAAGGCCGTCAGCTCAACCGGCAGCGGGTTGGCGCTGTTGCTTACGGTGAGGCGGCCGAGCGCGGCCGTGGCGAAGGAGAAGCTGCGGCTGCTGCCGGCCACGGTGGCAGCGGCCGGGTTGCCGGCTTTGCCCCAGGCACTGCTGCCCACGTTGGCCCGCCAGGCCTGAGCCAGGCTGAAGCTGCTGAGGCCGTTGTCGTCGTCGGCCAGCCATTGCAGCGTCACGGGCACGGCGGCGGCGGGAGCGGCGGCGGTTTCCACGGTCCAGATGCGGTCGATGCCTTTGTAGGCGGCGTTGCCGAAGTTCACGCCCCGGCTCACGTTGTCGGTGAGCAGGCCGGCGGTGCGGGTGGCCGTTACCTGGCCCAGGCCGCTGCGGTCCAGCGTCAGGCCGTGGCCGAAATCAACCACGCCCGCGCCGGCGGCCCGCACCACTTTCAGGTTGCCCTGCACGTACTGGCCGGGGCCTTCGCCCGCGAGAACCGCGCCGTCGGGCAGGGTGAGGGTGGCGGTGGGGGCGGTGCGCAGCAGGCCGCTTTGCAGCGTGAGGGCCGTGCCCACCGTCAGGTCGGCGGGCAGGGCCAGGGTGCGGGCGCCCACGGCCCCGGTGTTGTTGAGCACCAGCGTGGCCACGGTGGCGGTGCCGGGCGCGAAGGTTTGGTTGGTGGTGCCGCTGAACAGCAGCGTGCCGGCCGAAGCCAGCGTGCCAGCGTTGGTCAGGTCGCCGGTGAGCTGCACGGTGCCGGCGTTGCTCAGGGTGCTGCCGGCATTGTTCTGCACGCCGCCCGCGACGTAGAGCACGGCCCCGCTTTCCACGGTGATGGTGCTGCCGTCGTTGGTGAGCGTGGTCTGGGCCAGGCCGGTGAGGGCGGGCAGCAGCAGGGCGAGGGTAAGGCGAAGTTTCATGCGATAAGGAATGTAAAGGATAAAAGCACTAGGCTGGGTTGTGTGCCGGCGCGGGGGCAGCAACAGGGGCTTCGGGAGCAGCAGGCCGAGCACCGCGCTAGTTCAGCGTTCCAATCGTCCAGTTCACGCCATCGGAGATGGCGAGCACGGTGCGGCCTGCGCTGCTGCTGGGCATCGCGAAGGGGCTGCCGCTGGCACCCGTGGCGGCCCGTACCAGGCTGCCGCCGGCCGAAGTCAGGTTGGCCGTGACGGTACCCACATTGCAGAGGTAGTAGATGCGGCCGGTGCAGCTGGTGGGGGCGGGCAGCTGGAAGTAGTCGTCGGTGCCGGCGGTGGTGGGGCGCAGGCTGAGGTAGCTGGCCGCCTTGGTGCCCAGGGCCAGCGGGGCGGCCGAGGTGCCCCCGGCAAAGTTGTTGATGACCCCCACGGCCAGCGTGCTGCCCACCACGGCGCTGCCGCTGATGTTGAAGCTGGCCGACTGGGCCGTGGCGGTCTGGTTCTGGATAAAGTCGGTGCCGGTGGGGGTGGGCACGGTCGTCACGCTGCCGTCGGTGTTGATGGCCACGGTGCGGGTGGGCAGGCTGAAGGCTTGCAGGTCGTTGGCGGCGCTGGCGTTGGCGGCCAGGGTCACGGTGTTGGTGGCCGCCACGTTGTTGGCGCTGGCATCGAGGGCAATGGTGCCGCGCAGCACGGGAGTGGCCCCGCTCACGTCCACCACCTGCAGGGTGCTGGTGCCCCGGCAGGCCACGTAGGCCAGGTCGCCATTGAGGGCCACGCTCACGGGGGTAGTGCCGGTCGTGAACGTATTGCGCAGGGTGGGCACCCCGGCCGCACTCAGGCTATACGTCGAGAGCTGGGCCGTGGGAATGGTGAGCATGCACAGCGCACTCGTGGTAAGGGCAATGGGCTGGTCGGCCCCGTTGTAGCCCGGGGCACCGGTGCTGCCCACGGTGCGGGGGGTGGTGGGGTCGCTCACGTCGAGCACGGTGGCCCCGGCGTAGGCATTGCTCACGGCGGCCAGGGTGCCGGCGGCGGCCACGTTCTGGGGCGTGAAGTAGCCCGTGTTGCCGGTGGGGCAGGTGGAGCAGGGCACGGCCTGGTTGTAAGCAACCACGGCGGCCGGGTTGCTCACATCATACACGTAGAAGTAGCCGTAGCTGCCGCCCCGGTCGAAGGCCGCGTAGAGCCGCGTGGCCGTCATGGCGATGCCCGCGAAGGCGTTGACCAGGGAGTTGGGCGGGGTGAGGGTGGTGGCCAGGGCGGGGGCCCCGCTGCCCAGGGTATAAAGCTGCACCACGTAGGGGCTGCCGCTGCACAGTACGGCGGCGCTGGCCCCGTTCATGGCCACCTTCACGCCCCCGCTGATGCCGGTGGCCGTGCCCCGCAGCACCAGGGCCGCGGGGTTGGTGACGTCGTACAGGCTGAGGGTGCCCGCCCCTCGGTTGAGCACCACGGCCAGCGTGCCGCTCACCGCCACCAGGGGGTTGTTGAGGCCGGTGGTGGTGCTGGCCAGGGTGGGCGCGAAAGTGCCCGTGGCCGGGTAGCTGGTGGCGGCCGGACTCACGATGCCCGTGGCATCGGCTTGCAGCAGGCGGGTACCCGTGCCGGTGGCGCCGCGCACCCGCACGTTGCCGTTCACATCGAGGGTTTGGGTGGGCGTGCTGATGCCAATGCCCACGTTTTGGGCGCGGGTGGCCATCGGCAGGGCCAGCAGCAACGCCGCCACCCAGCGACCAAGAGCGGAGAAGTTCTTCATATCAAGCAAAAATACTGGTCGGGACACGCCCGGGCGTCCCGCAAAGGTCGGCTTATTACCCATACCACGGTATCGCATGTTGATGCGATAGGCGCACTTATTTTCCCGCCACCTCTCAGCCGTCACCACGCCCTGGCCCAGGGACCACAGGTGTCGTCGTCCGGATAGAAGCCGGAACTACTTCCGGGCCTGCCCTCCCAGGTCCGACCCGCCGGCCGCCTCCAGCCGCCGCAGCCGGGCCTCGAAGGTTTCCAAGGTGGCGGTGGCCTGGGCGGTGGGGCGAGTCAGGCTCACCGCAGCCGTGGCTACTCGCGGGTCAGAATCCACCACTGCGAGCCGTCGCTCTGCACGGTGATGCCCTGGTTATCTGCGGTGCTATTCAGCAGGAAGCTGGTGAGCGTGCCCCCGCTGCCCGCGACGTGGAAGGTGCCGGTCACGGTGTAGGTATTGGTGTTGCCGTTGATGATGTGGTAGAGGCGGCCGGTGTTGGCGGCGCTGGGGGCGGGCAGGCTCACGTTGCCGATGACGATGACGGTGTAGTCGGTGTCGGCGATGGTGCCGCTGCTCAGGGCGCGGATGGGGGCGGCCACCGAGCCGGCTACTTGCAGGGTGCTGGTGGGCGTGCCGGTGCCGATGCCCACGCTGCCGTCGGAGCGCACGGTGAAGTTGGGCACGAAGGTGCCCGTGGGGATGCCGCCCTCGGTGCTGGTGCCGGGCATGCGGCCCACCACGAACTTATCGTTGGCGTCGGCCCCGTCGCCCACCACCACGCGCAGCTCGCTCTGGTCGCTGGCCGGGTTCACGCGGTAGAGGCCCACGGGGTCGGTGTTCAGGCCGGGGCCTACCCACTCCAGGGCCGGGCCGGTGCCGGTGGCGCTGTTGCCGCCGTCGTCGCCGAGGCGCAGGTTGCCGCGCACGTCGAGCAGCTGGGTGGCGGGCTGGGCCGTGGTGGTGGCGATGCCCACCCGGCCGGTGAAGGCGGCCCCGGCGGGCGTGAGGTAGTCGGTGCCGGCGGTGGCGGCGCTCACCAGGCCACTGCCGTTGGCCTTCAGCAGGCCGCTCACGGTGCCGGCCCCGCCTTTGGCGGCGGGCAGCACGTTGTTATAGGTGGTGGTGGTGCCGGTGCTGGTGATGTCGCCCACGAGGTTGCCGGCCAGGGTGGCCGAGGTCTGGGTGGAGCCGTCGGGGAAGGTGAGGCCGTTGCCGGTGCCGGTGATTTTGACATTGCCGGCCACTTCCAGCTTCTGGCCGGGGCCGGTGGTGCCGATGCCCACGTTGCCGGCGCTGGTGAGGGCCAGGCCGGTGCTGCCGCCGCTCACGAGCTGGTAGCCGGCCAGGTTCAGGTTCTGGGTGGCCGTGTGGTTGCCCAGGTTGTCGGCCAGCTGGGCCAGGGTGAGGGTGCCCAGGCTGCCATCGGAGCCGATGCCCACCACCGTGGGGGCCGCCCCCAGGCCGAAGACTTGCAGGCTGCCGCCCAGGTTCGCCACGTAGGCGCGGGTGCCGGCCGCGTTCAGGGCCAGGCACACCGGGGTGTTGCCCGTGGACACGGGGCTGCCCAGCAGCACGGGCACGCCGCCCCCGCTCAGGTCGTAGGTGCGCAGGACGTTGCCATTGGTGACGACGTAGGCCCGGGTGCCGGCCGCGTTCACGGCGATGTCGCGGGGAAAGGCCGTGCTCACGGGGCTGCCCAGCTGCGCGGGCGTGTTGGCGCTCACGTCGAAGGCCAGTACCCCGATGCTGCTGCCATAATACCCCAGGTAGGCGCGGGTGCCCGCCGGGTTCACGGCCAGCGTGAACGGGGTGATGCTATAGGTCAGGTCGAAGATGAGGCTGCCCAGGCGCGTGGGCACGCTGCCGCTCACGTCGTAGATTTCCAGGGTATTGTCGCTGCCCGTGGCGACGTAGGCACGGGTACCGGCTCCGTTCAGAGCCACGCTCACCGGGTCGCCGCCGGTGGCGGCGCTGCTCAGCAGCACGGGCGCGCCGCTGCCGCTCACGTCGAAGACCTGCAACAGGCTGGCGGCACCCACCACGTAGGCGCGGGTACCGGCCGCGTTCAGCGCGATGTCTTGCGGACCGGAAGCCGTGGGCGTGGGGCTGCCCAGGGCCACGGGGGTGCCGCCCCCGCTCAGGTCGAAGGCTTCCAGGGTGCTGTTGTTCAGGCTGGGCACGTAAGCCCGGGTGCCCGCCGCGTTCACGGCGATGCTTTTCGCATTGTAGCCGGTGGTGGCGGGGCTGCCCAGGGCCACGGGTGCGCCGCTGCCGCTCACGTCGTAGGCCTGTAGCCGGCCGGAGCCGCCGCCGCTGCTGATGCTGCCGCTCACGTAGGCGCGGGTGCCGGCCCCGTTCACGCCCACGGTCTGCGGAGTGGCAAACGAGGCGGCCACCGTGCCCAGCAACACGGGGTCGGGGCTGCTGCTGGCCAGGGCCGTGCCCTGGATGGGGGCGCTGGCTTGCAGGGTGCCGTCGGGGGCCACGCTCACGAGGCGGCCCTGGCCGGTGCCGGCCAGCGCCTCCACGGCCACGCTGCCATCGGGGGCCACGCGCAGGCCGGGGGTGCCGCCGCCGGTCAGCTTCTGGCCGTTCAGGTTCAGGGGCTGGGTGGCGGTGTGGTTGCCCAGGTTGTCGGCCCCGAGGCGCACCCAGGCCGCGCCGTCGAAGGCGTACAGGCCGGGCGTGTTGTCGGTCTGGTAAATGACGAGGCCGGCCACGGGCGGGGCCGTGGGGCTGGCCGTGAGGGCCTGGCGCTGGGCCAGCGTGAGGCGCGGCAGCAGCAGCCCCTTGCTGGTGCTGCTGATGTCGAGGGCCGCCGAGGCGTCGGGGGTGCCGGCGGTGCCGATGCGCACGCCGCCCGTCTGGGCCTGGGCGAATTGGGGGGTGGCGGCCAGCAGCGCGAGGGCGGCCAGCGGGGCGAGGAGGTAACGGTTTAGCATCGAATCAGGAATAAAAAAGTCAGAGAAAGCCCGCCCTACCGGGTACGCCCCCGCCGTGCGGCGCTCCGGAGTCGAGGGCTGACCTCTGGCACCGGGGCGCCGCCCGCGCCGGGTAGCGCGGTGGCCGAAGGGTTCGGAATGCCGGGGCGGTGGCCTGCCAGCCCCGGCGGCCACAAACGTCCGCTGGTACCCGCCTTATTTCCTAAAAGGGAGCGTAGACAAAGTGTAGACGGGCCCGGTAAGTGCCTGACGAACACGGGTGCTTATTTCAGGCAGCGGGGCGCTGCTCCCGGGCGGGGCCCCGCGCCGGCCGCCGGGGCGCGGCCTTGGGTACATTCCAGAAAAAAATAAATTGATTGTATCCCAGCCCTTGGCCGGCGCGGGGGTACATTCGTTGGTCATTTTCTTGGAATGTACCCACCCGGCCGCCCGGCGGCCCCATCCCCCCGTTGCCGATGCCGCGCCGCGCCTACCCTTCCGCCAGCCTGGCCGCCGCCGTGCGGGCCCACTTTGGCCTCACGCAGGCCGAGCTGGCCGCTTTCGTGGGCGTGAGCCGGCCGGGGCTGGCCGCCGCCGAAGCCGGCCGCAAGCCCCTCGGCCCCGGCCCCGACCAGCGCCTGCAGGTGCTGGCCCGCCAGCTGCCCCCGCCCGACGGCCTCGGCCCGCCCGCCCCCGCCTTCGGGGCGGCTAACGGGGCCGCCGCCGGCACCGCCCCGGCCACCAGCGCCGAAGCCACCGCCGGAGCCCTGGCCCTGCCGGATACCACCCCGCTGCGCCAGCGCCTGGCCCGCTGCCAGTGGCTGCGCACCCAGCTGCGGCACCAGCTGGCCGCCCGCCGCGAGCCCGGCCAGGCCCGGCACCAGCGCCGCCTCTGGGCCGTGCGGGTGCTGGGGCCGGCGCTGGCCCAGCCCCTGCCGGTGCCCGACTGGCTGGCCCCGGCCGGGCCGGCCCTGCCGCTGCCCCCCTACCCCCTGGCCACCCCCGACGCCGCCCGCGATACCCGCTGGCTCAGCGGGCTGGCCCTGCGCCTGGCCGCCACCACCGAGCCCCTGCCGCCGGCCGCCCGCGCCCTGGCCCAGGCCCGGCTGGCGGGCCTGGACGCCGAAATTCAGGCGCTTACGGCGGCCATTGGTGGCGCTTTGCCGGCGGCGGCGTAGCTTGCGGCCCTGCGGGGTACTCACTGCGGGCATTGCTTCCATTTCCACATCATTCTCCTCATTTCTAACCAACCAACCCCCATGACTTATTCCCTGAATCTGCTCACCACCTGGGCCCAGTGCGATGCCGTGCTGGCCTACGCCAACAGCAAGCTCGAACTGCTCAACTACCACGATACCCAGACCGGCCACCGCACCGGCAACCTCACCACCTCGGCCACCAAGGACAGCTCGGAGCTCACCGGCCTCAACGCCTACATCGCGGCCATGACCCCGGTGGTGCCCACCCTGCCCGCCGGCAAGGACCGCGACAAGCAAACCAACGACCTGCGCCTCAAAACCGACCGCCGCGACACGCTGATGGCCCGCCAGAACCAGGTCGGCCCCGAAGCCCTGGTCGAGAGCGAGCTCGACAGCGCCCTGGTCGATGTGCAGCTGCCCGTCGGCGATGACCTCATCGCCCGGGTCACGGCCCACCGGGCCACGCTCTCGGCGTAGCCGCGAGCCGTTAGCCATTGAAAAGGCCGCCCCGGAGTACCGGGGCGGCCTTTTTTGGGGAGGCGTAGCGCAGGAGCAGCGCCGACTACGAAGTCCGCGCTACTCCTCGGCGGGCAGCGCGGCGGCCGGGGTGCGGCCGGCGGCCAGGTCGGCGGCGGCCATCTTCTTGTAGAGGCGGGTTTTGGCGCGGCGCACGCTGGCCGGGTCGATGTTGAGCAGGGCCGCGATTTCCTTCGTGGCCAGGCGAATGTGGAAGTAGCAGTACAGGCGCTGCTCGTTGCTGGTGAGGGCCGGGTAGCGGGCCTGCAGCTCCTCGAAAAAGCGCGGGTGCACCTGCTCGAAGTGGCGCTTGAACCGGCCCCAGTCCTCGTCCAGGTGCAGGCTCGATTGCAAAATCGACTTAATGCCGGCCAGCTCCTTGCGCTGCTCCGGGCTCCGCAGGCTCAGCTCCTGCATCTGCTGCCGGAGCTCGGCCAGCAGGGCGTTTTTCTGCTGCACGTAGAGCGTGGTGGAGGCCAGCTCGCGCTGGTTGGCTTCGAGCTGGCTTTGCAGCTCCTGGTTGGTGGCCTGCTGCTGCTGCTGGTCGTCGGTCAGCTGCCGGGTTTGCTGCTCGTGGGCCTGCTGGCGGCGCTGCATGGCCAGCAGGGCCGTCTGGATGTGCTGGTTCTGGAGCGTGATTTCGCGGTGGCGCAGCTCCTGCCGCTGAATGTCGAGGGCGAGGTGGTCGGCTTCGCGCTCTTTGGCCAGCAGGGTTTGCTGCAGGCTTTGAAAGCGAATGCTCAGGGCCGCCGAAAAGCCCAGCGCGTGCGCCAGAATGGCCAGGTCGGGCAGCAGCTGGTTGCCGTTATTGTCGAAGTTCACGAAGACGTGGTACCCCGCGATGAGCACGATGAAGCCCAGCGGCAGCACGTTGGCCAGCAGGTAGGGCCGGGCCAGCGGCAGCCGCCGGCGGTAGGCCACCACCCCAATGGCCAGCAGCAGCCCCACCGTGCCCAGCACCAGCAGGTTGTCGTAGAGCAGGCTGTACTGGTTGAGGTAGAAGCCGCTCAGGTTCACCAGCGCGACGACTACCGCGAACGCGCCGTAGCCCCGCAGCGCGTAGCGCAGCGCGGCATCGAGGCGCGGCAGCCGGGCCGGCAGCAGCAGGTAGGCGCGGGTCATCTGCCCAAACCCGACGAGCATCAGCACCACGCTCAGGTGCATGGCCACGTTGTTGAGGGTGTAGGCGTAGCTGCGGCCATCGGCCAGCACCAGCTGGCTGAACACCGGGCTCGGCCACAGCACCTTGAAATACCCCCGAAACGCCGTTACGTACAGCGCCGCCCCCACCTGCGTGCCCAAGTAATACAGCGTGCTGCGGTCGCGGAAGCGCACGTAAGCGGGCAGGTTGGTGAGCAGCAGCAGCAGCAGCGCCGTGAGCGACACCGCCCAGGCCGCGCTGTAGAAGCGGTCCGTCTGCTGCACCACGGCTGCCTGCTCCAGGCGCACCCGCAGGCGCACGGCGGGCGGGAGGGCCGCGCGCGCACTCAGGGCTACCCGCACGTACACCGTGGTGGTGCTGCGGCCCGGCAGCCGCACCGGCAGCCCCCCCTTCACGCGCTGGCTATCGGTGGGCGCGGCCACGCCCGCCCGGTGCGTGCGCCAGGCCTGGGCATCATTGTCGAAATAAAGGAGGGTGTTGTCCAGGTTGGGCAGCACCGTGAGCTGGCAGGCTTCGGCGTAGCGGCCGGGGTTGTGGAGCGCCAGCTTCAGCCAGTAGCGGCGGGCGCGGGCCGGGTGCAGCGAGTCGGCCGGCACGAAGGCCAGGGTAGTATCGGTGCGGATTTGCGCCCAGGTATAGCCCCGGTCGGGCAGCACGCCCACGCGCACTACTTCCAGGCCCGCCGGGGCCGGCTGCGCCCCCACGCGCAGCATACCGCCGAAAATGAGGAGCAGGAGCAGGCAGGTCTTGGGGAGCACAGCAGCAGCATTGGGCGGCGGGAACACAAAGATGTAGCGCCGGCTGCGGCCGCGCGTCGGCTACATCGTCTGCGCGTCGGCATTCGGCCCGTAGATGTAAGGCACCGGTACGTCCAGCAGGCGCAGGTACACGCTTAGCTGCCCCCGGTGATGAATGGTGTGGCTGATGAGGTGGCGCACCGTGGCCGCCCGCGACTGCTGCATGATGACGTGCGGGCCGTGGCGCAGGGTCCAGGTCACGGCCCAATCGGCGGGGCTGGCGGCGGCCAGCAGGGTGCGCGCGGCCGCCCCCTCGGCATCGAATTGCCGGAGCAGCGCCTCGGTATCAGCCGGCTTGGGCGTGCTGAAATCCATGGTCGCCAGGTCGACTTCGGTGCTTTGCAGGGCGCTTTCGATGCCGCCCAGCATGTCGGCCGTGTGCCAGGCCAGCTTGCCCAGGGTCATCGACTTCGGGTGCGGCTGCCAGCCAAAGTAGTCTTCGGGCGCGCGCTCCAGCACCCGGCGGGTGAGGAGCCGCTCATGGTCGAGCTCGGTGAGGAGGTCTTGCGCGGCGGGTACGATGGCGGGGGCAATGGGTTCGGCTTGCATGCGAATGGGGGCGAGTGGTTGATGACCCAAAGCACGCGGGCGGTACTGACAGCAGTATGTCAGCAGTTGGTTGGAGCGGGGAAGTATTTTTTCGAACGGTCATGCTGATTGAACGTCGTGCTGATACGCTCCTACTCCCCATCCATCGCCGCCACGGCCGCCTGTGCCAGTGCCCGCGCCCGCTGCCGCAGCTCGGGCGGCGACACTACCGCTACCTGCCCGGCAAACAGCAGCAGCCAGCGCGCCAGCGTATCGAGGCAGCCCACCCGAAAGGTGACCTCCAGGCCCGCGTCGGCCGTGGGCACTTCCTGCGTCCAGCCAAAATGGTGCTTGTTTTCGTGCACGTGCGGCAGGGCTTCGGGGGCGAAGCGCACCACGGCCACCAGCAGCGGGCGACGGGCAGCCTGGGCGGCCCAGTAGGTTTGCAGGGTGTCGGGCCGGGCGGCAAACTGCTCGGCCAGCACCCGCAGCCCGGCAATGCGGTCGAGCCGAAAATCGCGAAACTCCTGCCGCAGCCGGCAGAAGGCCACCAGGTGCCAGTATTGCCCGAAGTAGATGCCAATGGGTTCCACCTGCCGTTGCGAGGGCGCGCCCTCGTAGCCGGCGCGGTAGTCGAGGGCCACCACCTGCCGGTTGGCAATGCTGCCCAGCAGCTGCTGGTGCAGGTTGGCCGCCAGCGGAGGCGTGCCGTGCGGGTGCCGGGCCGGCAGAATGGTAATGCGCGGGCTCAGGGCGGCCAGGTAGTCGCGGTCGGTCCGGCGCAGCACGGCGCGCAGCTTGTCCATGGCCGCCCGGCTGAGGGCGGCCGTGTGGGCATCGGTGAGCTGGGCCACCAGCTCCTCGGCCACGAGCAGGGCCGTGGCTTCCTCGCGGGTAAACATCACCGGCGGCAGGCGGTAGCCCTCGGCCAGCGAGTATCCCACCCCGGCCTCGCCGGCCAGGGGCACGCCGGCCTGCTCCAGGGTGCGCAGGTCGCGGTACACGGTGCGCAGGCTCACCCCGAAGCGGGCGGCCAGGTCCGCACCCTTCACCACCCGGTGGGCCTGCAGTTGAATAAGAAGGGCGGCGATGCGGTCGAAGCGGTTCATGGCGGCGGCAAAGTAGGTCCCACCGGGCAGTTGGGGGCGCGGGGGCGCGTTGGGCCTTACTTTTCGGCATGCTAACGCCTCCTCCGCTCCTGTGCGTTGCGGCGGCCTGGCCCCTGCCGGGCCTGGGGCTGCTGGTGCTGCCCGCCGGCCCCACCCCGGCGCTGGCCGCCTACGCCCTGCACACGGCCCTAGCCGTGGAGGTGCGTCTGCCCGATGGCCGGCGCTGGTCCGCCACCGCCACGGTGGAAGAGGTCAGCCGGGCCGGAACCCCGGCCGCCGACCCGCAGCGGGCGCTGCTCCTGACCCTGGAGCTGCCGGAGCTGCTCCCGCCTGGGGCCGGAATCTGGCTGTCGGGGCTCCTTCGATGAAGGGTGCGTGAAAGCAGCAGGAAGAAAGCCGGGCATTTATTCACGGGCCGTCAGCCGCCCGACAACCAACCCGGCCGCAGGTTTAATTCCGCCCGAAAATATTTCAAAGATTTCGGCATGGAACTAGTTAAGGAGCCTTTCGATTTGCGTAAATTGCCGGACCATCGCTCATTGCCCCGGTATTTAGCTCCTTTATACTGCGTATGAAATTCCTTGCTCCGTTGCTCCTGGTGTGCCTGTTGGCGCTGCCAGCCGCGGCCCAGCGTATCGTTATTAGTGGTCAGGTGGTGGAAGCTGCCAACGGCGAGCCGGTGCCGTTTGCGTCCCTCTTCGTGCCTAAAACCAGCTTCGGCGTCACGGCCGACGTGGAGGGCAAGTTCAAGCTGGCCATTTCCGGCCCGGCCGATTCCATCGCGGTATCGGCCATTGGCTTTGCCACCCAGCGCCGCAAGCTCACCGACGCGCCCACCCAGTCGATTTTGTTCCGGATGAAAGCCGGGGGCGTAACGCTAGGCGAGGTGTTCGTGAGCTCGCGCCAGCCCGAAAACCCGGCCTTCCGCATTCTGCGCGAGGTGCAGAAGCACAAGCCTGAAAACGCCCGCCTCACCCTCAAGGCCGCCGAGTACGACTCCTACAACCGCATCGAAACCAGCCTGATGAACCTGCCGGCCGCCCTCAACCGGCGCAAGGCCGTGCGCGACATCCGGGCGCTGGCCGTGCGCCAAGGGGCCGCCAGTGCTTCCGACCCCGACGCCCCGCTGCCCATTTTCGCCTCCGAAGTAGGCTCGCGGGTGTACCAGCGCAACAACCCACTACGCCGCCGCGAAGATTTGCTGCACAAGCAGATGCGTGGCGTAGGCCCACGCGAGGGCTCGGTCCTGAGCCAGATGCTGGGCTCCAACTTCCAAAACTTCGACTTCAACCCCAACTGGCAGAACGTGCTGGGCAAGGACTTCATCTCGCCCATTGCCGAGGGTGGCCGCGGCACCTACGACTATGAGCTGCAGGATTCGGTATTCGTGGGCAAGGACTACTGCTACAAAATCGCCGTCACGCCCAAGCGCAGCCACGACCTGGCCTTCAAGGGAACCATCTGGATTACCAGCGAGAGCTATGCCCTGCGCCGTGCCGACCTCGTGGCCAGCCCCGAAGCCAACATCAACTTTGTGGACGACCTGCGCATTGCCCAGGAGCTGACCTCGCCGCAGGATGGTCCGGGCCTGCCCATCCGCACCAAGCTGCTTATCAGCGTGCGGCCCTCTGAGAAGCAGGCCGCTATGCTCATTCGCTACACCACCGTGGCCAGCAACTTCGTGCGCAACCAGCTCCACGGCGAGGCCGGCTTCTACGACCAGCCCATCGTGTCGTCGCTAATGGAACCGGTTACCGATTCCCCGGCTGGGGGCCTGCTCAGCGGCCTGCCCCAGGGCGGGGCCGGCGGCTACTTCGACGCTCACCGCCCCGACACGCTGAGCCTGAGCGAGCGCCAGAACTTCGCCGTGCTCGACTCGGCCAAGTCGCTGCCCTCGGTGCGCAACCTGCTCGACTGGGTCGACCTGTTCGTGAACGGCTACAAGCGCGTGGGCAAGCTCGACATTGGTCCCATCGTCGGTCTCTACGCCCACAACGACTTTGAGGGCGACCGCCTGCGCTTTGGCTTTCGGACCACCCCGCTCATCAGCCGCGACTGGCTGACCCAGGGCTACGTGGCCTACGGCACCAAGGACGGACGTTTTAAATACGGTATACGCGAGAGCTACATCGCCGAGCGGCGCCACTGGACGGTGTTCTCAGCCGAGTTCAAGCACGATGTGGAGCAGTCGGCCCTGCTCGACAACGACTTCCTCGACAACAACAGCTTGTTTTCGACGGCTTCGAGATGGGGCCGCTGGAAGCAGCGGTTTGTCGACGATGACCCCAACAAACTGCCCCTGCCGGGTGGCCCTGTGCTGCGCGACCTAGCCTCGCTGAGCGTGCAGCGCGACCTGTTTCACGGCTTTACCCAAACCATGACGGCTCGCTACCAGAGCATCAACCGCCTCTACGAGCATCCCAACTCAATGCCGGTGAACGAGAAGCAGCGGCCCAACACACTGCATCTGAGCGAGCTGGTATTCGAGTCGCGCTATGCTCCCGACGAAACCTTGGTGCAGAGCGAGAACCGCCGCCGCGCCGTCGGTCTGAAGCGCCTGCCCGTGTTTGGGTTTCGCTATACGCTGGGCGTGCTCTCGCGCAACCGCAGCACCACCTACCACAAGTTCAATCTGTCGGTGACGCACAGCTTATCGGTGGGTTACCTGGGCCGACTCAACTATCGGGTCGAGGGCAGCTACATTCCCACCGCCTTGCCGTCGCTCATCCTGAAAGCCCCGCTGGGCAACCAGACGCCATTCTACAATGTCAATGCGTTCAACCTGATGAACTATTTTGAGTTTGTGACGGACCGCTCGGTGTCGCTGCGCCTCGACCAGCACTTTGAAGGCTTGCTGCTGAATGCCATTCCGGTTATCCGCAAGCTGAACTGGCGCCTGGTGGGCACGGCGAACATTCTGTACGGCGAGCTGTCGGAGAATGCGCGCGATGCCAATGGCAACGCACCCGAACTGGGCAGCATTCACGAGCCTTATGTAGAAGCCGGCTACGGGGTCGAAAACATCTTCAAGTTTCTGCGGGTCGACTTCATCCACCGCCTCACCTACCGCGACCAGCTACCGGACAGATTCTCGAATGCCCCCGACCACAGCAACTTCGGCATCAAGTTCAGCGCCCAGTTCCGTCTGTAGGTAAGTGAATGCTCACCAATCTAGGAGGTCCTTCCTGGCATTTGCCGGAAGGACTTTCGTATTTTAGGCCCATCCATGAGGTTCGTTTACTTTTTTTGCGCTGAAAAAATAGGCAGCCGTTGCCCTGCCACCAGGCAACGGGTGGCCCTACGCCCGGCCCGCCGCCCGGTAGTGACCTGGCTGCTGGCTCTGCTGCTGGCCCTGCTGGCCGGCCCCGCCCGCGCTGCGGCCACGCCCGAGGACACCCTGGCCGTGCGCCCCGGCCTGGCCGAGCTCTACCTGGACGACAACTTTTACAGCGTGCTGGAAGACCCTACTGGCAGCCTCACGCTGGCTCAGGTGCAGAGCCCCGCCTGGGCCGGCCGCTTCCGGCGGCTGCGGGGCTCGGGGCAGCTGCCCAATATTCAGCATCCGCGCAGTGCCTATTGGCTGCGCCTGACGGTGCGCCACGCCGCCATCGAAACCGACGCCTGGTACCTGGAGCTATACGACTCGCACATTGGGCAGGCCGTGTTCTTTCGGCCCCGGCCGGGCAGCGCCACGGCCTACGACAGCGTGGCCACCGGGGCCACCCGCTCGTTCAGCACCCGGCCGCATCCCTACAAAAACTTCCTGTTCGACCTGCCGCCCCGGCCGGGCCAGACGGTGACGTACTACCTGCGGCTGCATTCCGACACCAAAACCAGCTTCCGGGCCATGGTGCACAGCGGGGCCGGACTGATTCCGGAACTGTCGGTGCAGTATTGGCTGCTGGGTATTTTCTACGGCATCCTGCTCATCATGGTGCTGTACAACCTCATCTTGTACTTCTTTCTGCAGGAGCGCACCTACTTCTACTATGTGCTCTATGTGCTGAGCGGGGCGCTGCTGTTTTTGTCGGAAGACGGGCTGGGATTTCAGTACCTGTGGCCCGCGTTTCCGCGATTCAACCATTTCATCAGCGCGGCGGCTCCGGTGTTGCTGCTACTCACGTTTGGCACCTACGCCAGCCGCTTTCTGGACACCGCTTCGCGCATGCCGGGGGTGCACCGGGCCGGGCGTTGGGTGCTGGGCGGCAGCGCGGCCTTGCTGGTGCTCGATGCGGCCGTGGTGCACTCGGGCTTCAGCTTCTGGCTGTACCTATTGCCCTACGGCCTGCTGTATTACATCGGCTGGCAGGCTTGGCGCACGGGGCTGCGCCCGGCCCGCTACCTGCTACTGGCCCAGGCGCTGGTGGCCGTGAGCCTGATTTTTCTGATTACCCGCAAGCTGGGCCTCAACTTTTACAACAATGCCTACACGGTGTACAGCCTGAACGCGGCCTTCGTGCTCGAAGTCGTAATACTGAGCTACGCCCTCGGGGAGAAGCTCAAGGGCCTGATGGACCTGACGCTGCTCTCGCAGCAACGCCTGCTGAAGCAGCTGCGCAAGAAGCACCAGGCCCAGGAGCGCCTAGTGGAGCAGATGGGCGAGAACCAGCGCCTGAAAGACCAGCTTAACACCGAGCTGGAAGCCCAAGTGGCCGCCCGCACCGCCGAGCTGCGCCAGCAGCACGAAACCGTAGCCGCCCGCAACCGGGAACTCTTGGAGGCCAACGGCTTGCTGGCCCTGCAGTCGGATGCCATTGCCAAGCTGAACCAGGAGCTGAGCCAGGACCTGCACGATGAAAAAGCCGCCCGTATCGAAGCCCGCGAGGTCGACTTCGGCGAGTTCAGCCAGATTTACCCCGACAAGGATGCCTGCTTGCGCTACTTGGCCGACCTGAAGTGGGCCACCCACCTTTACCGCTGCCGCAAGTGCGGCCACGAGAAAAGCTGCGAGGCCCGCGAGCCCTACGCCCGCCGCTGCACCCGCTGCCGCTACGTGGAGTCGGCCACGACCGGCACGCTGCTGCAAAAGGTTAAGTTCTCGATTGTGAAGGCGTTGTACGCCGTGTTTCTGCTGCATGCGCACCGGGGCAACTACTCGCCGGCCGAGCTGGCCCGGGTGCTTGACCTGCGCCCGGCCACCAGCTGGGCCTTTGCTCAGAAGGTGCTGGCCGCGTTGCAGCGTCGGCGCCTGGCCTCCGACCACGAGGAGGGAGAAGCCTGGACCCATGTCCTGCTCGATGCCACGGCCGAAAGTGAGGCAGTAGTGCTGGAAGAGGCCGGTGATACGGCCGATATGGAGGATTAAGCACCGCTTTAACGCTACTTGCCCGCCGGCAACGTTTGCGGAATTTACTGCCTTCTTCTAGCAGGTGCTGACAACTATTTGATGAAGTAAGCCGGACCAGCCACTAGCACGAACCGCAATGCCCGATTTTTTTTCAAAATCGGACTTTTTTTTCGTTGTTTTTTAGCCTACTGCCCGAAAACTCTTAAACCAGCAATCCATTGCGCAAAGCATATATCGCCTATGCCCGGCGTGTGCGGCAAGCGTAACACGCCACTCACAAGGCAAGCCACAAAAGCTCATTTCCAGCCAATAGGACAAGTTTTTAGCTTGCATTTACTCAACACGAGCATATACATTTGGGCCTCACCTCCCACCTGAACGCTGTGTTTGACCTGCTTCCTGCTTCCGGAGCAACCCAACGGAACGACTCCCGCGCAAACTGGCGGACCGCCGTTTCAATCTCCGGCTGCCTGCTTCTGACCGCTGCGCTGCTGACGACCTGCCAGCGCGCAAGCGTACCCACGGCCACCACCGCGATGGCCGCCCCTGTTACTGTCCTGGCTCCGCTGGCGACCACCGAAGCCCTGCCCGTAGCCGACTTCAGCCCCCGCGTGCGGCAGCTGCTGGCCCAGATGACGCTGGAAGAAAAAATCGGGCAGATGACCCAACTGGCTAACACGGCCATCAACCCCTCGGGTGTGCAAAAAGATGTGGCGCTCGACTCGGCTAAGGTGGCCGGGCTGGTGCGCGATTTTCACATCGGCTCGTTTCTGAACGGAGAGGCCGTGCCAGCGGCGCAGTGGGTGCGCTACTCGGCCCAGCTCCAGCGCATTGCCCTGCGCGAGTCGCGGCTGCACATTCCCATCATCTACGGCATCGACCACATGCACGGGGCCAGCTACGTGAGCGGCACTGCCATCTTCCCGCACAACATTAACCTTGGGGCCACCTTCAACCCCGAGCTGGCCCGGCAGATGGCCCGCGCCACCATTCTGGAGTCGGCCGACCTGGGCCACCATTGGGTGTTTGCCCCGGTGCTCGATTTGGGCGTGAACGTATACTGGCCCCGCTTCTACGAAACCTACGGCGAGGACCCGCTGGTAGCAGCCACCCTGGGCGCAGCCTTTATAAAGGAGCTGCAGGGCAACACCGAGATTGCACCCTACAAAGTAGCGGCCTGCGGCAAGCACTTTTTGGGCTACTCGGACCCGCGCAACGGCTGGGACCGCACCAACGCCCTTATTCCGGACCAGCGCCTGCAAGAGTTCTTTCGACCACCGTTTCAGGCGGCCATCGATGCCGGGCTGAAGACGGTCATGGTGAACTCGGGCGAAATCAACGGCGAGCCGGTACACGCCTCCAAGGCCATTCTGACGGACTTGCTGCGTCGGCAGATGGGGTTCAAGGGCGTAGCCGTGACCGATTGGGAAGACATTATTCGGCTGGTGCGCATTCAGAAAGTGGCGGCCAACGAGAAGGAAGCCACCTGGATGGCCATCGACGCGGGCGTGGACATAGCCATGACGCCCTACACCACCACCTTCTGCCGCTTGGTAAAGGAGCTGGTGCAGGAGGGCCGCCTCACGCCAGCCCGCATCGAGCTATCGGCCGGCCGGGTGCTGCAGATGAAGGACGATATCGGTCTTTTTGACAACCCTATGCCCCGGGCCGACCGCCTGAGCCGCATCGGCGACCCCGCCCTGCGCGCCCAGGCCACCGAAGCCGCCCGCCAATCCGCGGTGCTGCTGAAAAACGACAAGAACACTCTGCCCTTGGCCCCGGCCCGCGTGAAGCACCTGCTGGTGGTGGGCCCTTCGGCCGACTCGCGCGCCAACCTCTGCGGAGGCTGGACGCTGGCCTGGCAGGGCCGCCCCGAAGCCGCCTACCCCACCGACGTGCCCACCCTGCTCGAAGCCCTGCGCCGCGAGTACCCGCAGGCCATGGTGGAAACCCTGCCCTACTACAGCGCCGCCGGTAAACTCGCGCTTGGCCCCATTGCGGCCGCCGCCCGCCGGGCCGATGCCGTGGTGCTGGCCCTGGGTGAGCGCCCCTACACCGAGGGGATGGGCAACACCTCGGACCTGACCCTGGCCGACGACCAGCAACAGTTGGTGCGTGCGGCCCAGGCCAGCGGCCGGCCCACGGTGCTGCTCCTGATTGGCGGACGGCCCAACATCATCCGGCCGGTGGCCGAGGCTTCATCGGCCATTATCTGGGCGGGGCTGCCGGGCTACGGCGGTGGCACGGCCCTAGCCGAAATCATCAGCGGGAAAACCAACCCCAGCGGCAAGCTGCCCTTTACCTACCCGCAGTTTGCCGGCCACATCACCAACTACCACCACGACAACAACGAGAACAGCCTCGATTTGAGCGACTTCGGCGCGGGCTTCGAGCGGCGCGGCACCAAGTACAAGAGCTCGATGCTGACGGAGTTTGGCGAGGGCCTGAGCTACACCACTTACGCCTACTCGGGCCTGAGCCTGAGCGACTCGGTGCTGACCAGCCCCACCAACCGCCTGCGGGCCACGGTGCGCGTGGCCAACACCGGTTCCCGGGCCGGGCAGGAAGCCGTGCTCTGGTTCATCACCGACGAGGTGGGCCGCATCACGCGGCCGGTGCGCCAGCTGCGCCACTTCGAGAAGCAGGCGCTGGCCGCCGGCCAAAGCCACGAATTCGCCTTCGACATCGACCCGCGCCGCGACCTGACTTACCCCGATGGCCGCGGCAACCCGCAGCTGGAGCCGGGCTGGTTCACGCTGCGCGTGGGCTCGCAGGCGGTGCGCTTTCGCTACGCGGGCGCGCCGCTGGCCCAGGCCGATACGGCGGCACCCGGCAGCACCGGGGCCGTGCTACCGGCCCGCTAACCGGCCATCACTCGGCAAGCTTATTTTCTGATTACCAATCTTTTTTAGCTTCTCACTCACATTAATCCCACCATGAAGCAAACTGTTTACTTTCTAACGCTGCTTCGCAGCACGGCCGTGCTGCTGGCCTGCAGCCTGCCCGCGCTGGCCAGCGCGACCCCGGCCGCCCCGGGCGCGCCGGTGCTAGCCCGCCTCCTGGCCGACGTGCCCGTGAGCGGCCGCATAACCGGCCCCGACGGTACCGGCCTGCCCGGCGTGACGGTGCTGGTGCAGGGCACCAGCCTAGGCACCACCACCAACTCCGACGGCCAGTTCACCCTGAATGCGCCCGAGGGCAGCAAACTGGTGTTCAGCTTCATCGGTTACGCCACGCAAACAGTGCCGGTAACGGCTGGCATGGCCGCCCTGACCATCAGCCTGCGCGAAGACGCCAAGCAGCTGAACGAGATAGTGGTGGTGGGCTATGGCACCCAGGAACGCGGGAGCGTGACGGGCGCTATCTCGTCGGTAGCGGCCCAGGAAATTGTGCGCCAGCCGGTGGCCGATGTCACGCAGGCCATTCAGGGCAAGGTGGCGGGCGTCACCATCACCTCGAACGGCGGAGCGCCGGGCGGGGCGGCAGGCACGTCGGTGCGGGTGCGGGGGATTACCTCCGATGGCAACAACAACCCGCTGTACGTGGTGGATGGCTTCCCGCTGCCCGACGGCGGCGACAACCAACTGAACGCCATTAGCCCGAACGACATCGAGACGATTGATATTCTGAAGGATGCCTCAGCTACTGCCATCTACGGGGTACGGGCCGCCAACGGCGTCGTCATCATCACCACCAAGCGCGGCAAGGCGGGCAAAACCACCCTCAACCTCGACGGCTACCGCGGTATTCAGAGCGTTGCGCGCAAGCTCAACATGCTCAATGCCCAGGAGTATGCGGTTATCAACAACGAGAGCCGGCTGGCAGCCGGCAAGCCGGTGGCCCTGGATAAGCTGCGCAACCCCGCCGCCCTGGGCGAGGGCACCGACTGGCAGGACCTGCTGTTCCGCCGCGCCGCCATGCAGAACTACTCGCTCTCGGCTACGGGTGGCACCGAAAAGTCGCGCTTTGCCATTTCGGGCACCTACTTCCAGCAGGACGGTATCATTCTGGGCAGCGATTTTGAGCGCTTCACGCTGCGCGCCAACGGCGACGTGCAGGTGAACCGCGTGTTTAAGATGGGCAGCAGCATTGCCCTCACCCACCTGAGCGACCGGCAGGTGCCTACCAACGGCGGCGAGTACGGGGCCGTGCAGCAGCTGCTGCGCATGCCCCCGACGGTAGTGCCCTACCGCCCCGATGGCTACTACTACCAGCCCAATACCGACAACGACAACTTCACGGAGGAAAACCCGCTGGCGACCACCCAGCGCGTGAACCAGCGCTTCACCCGCAACCGCGCCCTCACCACCGTGTTTGCCGAGCTGGAGCCCCTCAAGGGCCTGCGCTTCCGCACCAACGTGGGGGCCGATTTCATCTTCGACAACTTCAACAGCTTCGCCCCCAAGGCCACCGAGCTGGCGGGCTACGATACCCGCCCCCTCTACCTCAAGGCGGCGGCCTCGGCCACGTCGAGCTACGCGCCCAGCTACCTGATTGAGAACACCGGCACCTACGACCGCCTGTTCGCGGGCAAGCACCAGGTAACGCTGCTGGTGGGCCAGTCGGCCCAGCAGTTCAACTACAGCAACGTGGAAGCCTACCGCAACAATTTCCTGCGCAACGACCTGCAGGTAATTAACGCCGGCCCCACTGCCACCACCGACGAGTATGGCAACGCCGGCACCATCGACACGCCGCGCCGTCTGGCCAGCTACTTCAGCCGCCTCAACTACGAGTTTGGCGGCAAATACCTCTTCCAGGCCACGGCCCGCTACGACGGCTCGTCGCGCTTTCAGCCGGGCTCGAAGTTCGGCTTCTTTCCGAGTGCTTCGGTGGGCTGGCGCGTCTCGGAGGAGGACTTCCTGCGGGGCAGCAGCACCGTGAGCAACCTGAAGGTGCGGGCCGGCTACGGCCGCGTGGGCAACGAGTTGAATGCCGGCCGCTACGCCTACCTCTACGCTATCAATTTCGGCATTGCCTACCCCTTCGGCCCCAACGGCACCCTGAATACCGGGGGTGCTCCCACCCGCCTAGCCAACCCCGACCTGCGCTGGGAATACAACGACCAGGCCAACCTGGGTATCGACCTGGGCCTGTTCAACAACCGCGTGGAGGCCAGCATCGACTTCTATAACCGCAACTCGCCCAACCTGATTGCGCCGGTGCCCCCGTCGCTGGTGTCGGGCACGTTCGAGCCGGTGAAGTCGAACGCGGCCTCGGCCTACAACCGCGGCATCGACCTGTCGGTGACGACTCACAACTACACCGGCGCCGGCACGAGCCTGAGCTGGTCGACCACCCTGAACATGTCGGCCTACAAAACCCGGCTGTCGTCCCTGAGCTCGGGCACGCCCTACAACGGCACTATCTACCTCAGCGGCAACGTGGTGCGCTACGATGTGAATCGGGCGTTCGGCTCGTTCTACGGCTACGTGGCCGATGGCCTGATTCAGACCCAGGAGGAGCTCAATGCCCTCAACGCCGGTGCCCCGAAGGATGCTTCCGGCAAGCCGCAGCCCTACCAGGCAACCGACACCGGCCCCGGCGACATCAAGTTCCGGGACGTGAACGGCGACGGGCGCATCACGGCCGACGACCGCACCTTCATCGGCAACCCCAACCCGAACTTCACCTTTGGTCTCACCAACACGCTGTCGATGAAGAACTTCGACCTGAGCTTCTTCATTCAGGGCGTGCAGGGCAACGACGTGTACAACCTGAACCGCTACATCACCGAGAATGCCCTCTACGGCACCACCAACGGTACCACCCGCATTCTGGGCCGCTGGACCGGCCCCGGCACCAGCAACGACGTGCCGCGCGCCATCAACGGCGACCCCAACAACAACCTGCGGGTATCGAGCCACTACGTGGAGGATGGCTCCTACGTGCGCCTGAAGAACCTGACCCTGGGCTACACCCTGCCCCAAAGCTTGCTGAGCCGGATTTCGGCCGCGCAAATCCGCTTCTACGTCACGGCCCAGAACCTCTACACTCTCACCAAATACACGGGCTACGACCCGGAGGTGAGCGCCAGCGGCGTCGACCTGGGTATTTACCCGCAGTCGCGCGTGTTCATCGGCGGCCTCAACATCGGGTTCTAATTCTTTCCATTCCCACCGCATCATCCCCATGAATATCTCTAAATCGATTCTCCGCGGCGCTTTCCTGCTCTCGCTGGGGCTGCTGGGCAGCTGCGGCGAGAAGTTTCTGGCCGAAGCCCCCGCCGACCAGATTACCGACGCCAACTTTTACCAGACCGAGAGCGACGCCGTGCAGGCCGTGACAGCCGCCTACAGCGAGCTGGCCAAGGGCGGGCAGTACAATGCCGCCCTCTGGGCCATGGACATCATGGCCGACATTTCGGTGACCGGCGGCGACGACGGCGGCGACGGCCTGGAATACAAGCAGCTCGAAGCTTTCAGCATTCCGCCCACCAACAAAGTGGCCAACCTGATGTGGGGTGGCTGTTTCGTGGGCATTCAGCGCGCCAACCTGGTGCTGCAGAAAGTGCCCGGCATCACCAACATTTCGTCGTCGGTGAAACGGCGCTGCCTGGGCGAGGCCCAGTTTCTGCGCGCCAAATACTACTTCGACCTGGTGCGGACCTACGGCGACGTGCCCCTGTTCACGACCCCGCCCACCGGCCCGGCGGCCGTGAACATTCCGCGCACGCCGGCCACGCAGGTGTACGTGCAGATTGAAAAAGACCTGACCGACGCCATCGCCAACCTCGACCCCGTGTACAGTGGCAACGACCTGGGCCGCGCCACCAAGTGGTCGGCCACGGGCCTGCTGGCCAAGGTGTACCTCACCGAGGGCAAGAAGACCGAAGCCGCCCAGCGCGCCGGCGAGGTGATTGCCAACTCGGGCAAATCGCTGTGGGCCAACTACGGCGACAACTTTAAAATCGAGAACGAGAACGGCAAGGAGTCGCTGTTCGAGGTGCAGTTTATCAGCGGCAAGAACTTCGAAAACTTTGGCTACACCCAGAACGGCCCTGGCTTTGCCGGCAACGAGTTTTTCGGGCCGCGCGGCGCCAACCAAACGCCGGGCAGCGGCTACGGCTTCAACATTCCGGAGCCCGATTTCGTGAGCGGCTACGAAGCCGGCGACACCCGCCGGGCGGCCACCGTGATTGAGCCCGGCTACGTGTTTTCGGACAACAAGACGCAGTCGCCTTCCGCCACGGGCTCGCCCTTTGGCTACAACTGCCGCAAGTGGTTTATCGGCAAGGTGAACACCAACATTTGGGACTCGGGCCTGAACATTCCGGTGCTGCGCCTGGCCGAGATATACCTGATTCGGGCCGAAGCCGTGGGGCCGACCGGCGGCCCGAACGGCGGCCTGGAGTCGCTCAACATGGTGCGGCGCCGGGCCTTTGGCCTGCCTCTGGGCACGCCCTCGGCCAAGGATGTGACCACCCCCGACCCCAACGCCTTCCAGCAGGCCGTGATTCGGGAGCGCAAGTACGAGCTGGCCTTCGAGTTCGACCGCTGGTTCGACCTGAAGCGCCTGAATGGCACGCCCATGGGCCTGATTCCGGTGATGACGAACCAGGCCGCCTACCTGGCCGGGCTGGGCAAGGGCATCAACCGGGGCGTGCCCAGCGCCCGCAACCTGGTGCTGCCCATTCCGCAATCGGAGCTGGATGCCAACCCCGGCCTGGTGCAGAACCCCGGCTACTAGCCCTGGCCCTCTTTTCCCTCACCCTCCGCCTCATTATCCATGAAATTATTTGTTCGCGCGGCAACCCTGGCGTTGCTCTCCCTGCCCCTCGTGCTGGCTTCGTGCAAGAAGCCGGGCGACGACACCGCCCTGGAAGGCGCGGTGCCCACGGCCAGCTTCACGGCCACCGTCGATGCCTCGCAGTTTCCAATCCGGGTTTCGTTCGCCAACCAAACCACCGATGCCTACTATTACCAGTGGGATTTCGGCGACCAAACCAGCTCGTCGGCCAAAGCGCCCAGCCACACCTACCAGCGCGGCGGCACCTACACCGTGAAGCTGACCACGGCCGGCCGCGGCGGCACCACCACCACTCAGAAGGACGTGGTCATTCCCTCGGCCTGCACTTTCGCCGGCTTCGCGGCCCTGACGGGCAACTGCACCAGTGGGGCGTGGACGCTGACGAGCCAGCCCGATGCCATTGTGCGCCTCGCCGCCAATGGCACCACGGTGCTGAGCACGCTGCCGGGTGCCACCGGCTCGCTGCCGGCCTGCCAGGCCGACGATGAGTTCAGCTTCGCCGATAACTACACCTACAAGTACGACGCGGGTGGGGCCAGCGGCCAGACCTATTCGGGCGGTGCCTGCGGCCCCGCCCGCAACCCCAGCTCGAGCTTCGTTTATAAGCCCACCAGCGGCCTGGGCCAAATTATGCTGCTGGCCAACCGCTCGTTTATTGGCCTCACCGACTCGGTGGTGAACAAAACCTACGACATTCTGGAAGCCAGCACCACCCGCCTGCGCCTGCGCGGCACCAACCCCGACGGCACCTTCACGGTGGTGACCTACTCGCCGCAGGTATCGGCGGTGGAGCGGGCCCGCCTGCTGCTCACCGGCGGCTCGACCCGCACCTGGAAGCTCGATAACAGCGTGGCCGCCGCCATTGTGGTAGGCCCCAGCGATGCCGACCCCACTGGCTACTACGCCGGTGGCACCGCCGGTAGCCTGCCGGCCTGCCAGGCCGACGACGAATTCACCTTCACGACGGCCAACGTGTACCAGTACAACGCCCTGGCCGAAACCTTCGTGGCCGGCGGCGGCGGCTGCCAGGCCCCGCGCTCGGTATCGACCGGTTTCACGTTTGGCGCGGCGGCCGGGGCGGGGCTGGCCCAGTTCACGCTGGCTGCCGCCACCCCCGCGCCCTTCATCGGCGTGACCGATGCCCCCGACCGCGTGTACCGCATTCTGAGCATCGACAACCAGCACATGCTGCTGCGCGCCGGCAGCTCGACGGCGGCGCTGGTGTTCACGATGAAGCTGGTGGTGAAATAAAGCGTGTGAGGCACGGCCTCGAGAGGTGCGCAAAAAGCGCGTCATGCTTCCCCGTTTTTAGCATGGCGCGCCTTTCACCCAATCGGCCGAACAGCCGGGTTGATTCCCGCTCGAATTATCTGACTGCAATACTTTTTACTGCTGATATGAAAAATCTCCTCACCACTATTGCCCGCCGCCGAGCGGCCGTTGGCTTGCTACTGGCACTGAGCCTGGCCAGCTGCACCGAAAAGAAATCAACCCTGACCCCCGCCCCAACCGGTCCCGCAGCACCCGAGGTGAATGTCGAGGCGCGCAACTACGCCGACTACACCGAGCTGGTGTGGGCCGACGAATTTGCCGGCAGCGCCATCGACCCTGCCAAGTGGGGTTTCGACTTGGGTAACAACAACGGCTGGGGCAACCAGGAGCTGGAATACTACACCAACTCGCCCGACAATGCCTACGTGAGCAACGGCAGCCTGGTCATTCAGGCCAAGCAGCAGGCCCTGAGCGGCTTCAACTACACCTCAGCCCGCATGCTCACCAAGGGCAAGCAGAACTTCAAGTTCGGCCGCCTCGACGTGCGCGCCAAGCTACCGCGCGGGCAGGGCATCTGGCCCGCCATCTGGCTGCTGGGCAGCGACATCGATTCCAACAACTGGCCCAAGTGCGGCGAAATCGACATCATGGAGCTGCGCGGGCAGGAGCCCAATAAAATCCTGACCACGATGCACTTCCCCAAAAACGACGGCAGCCACGACCAGAAGGGCAGCCCCGACCAAGTGCTAAGCAGCGGCACCTTCGCCGACGACTTCCACGTGTTCAGCGTGGTGCGCAGCAAGGACCAGATGCGCTTCTTCCTCGATGGCAACCTGTACTACACCTTCACGTCGGGCGATGCGCCCAACTTCCCCATCAACAACCCCTTCTTCGTGATTCTGAACGTGGCCGTGGGCGGCAATTTCCTGGGCAACCCCAACGCCACCACCGTCTTCCCGCAGCAGATGCAGGTGGACTACGTGCACTACCTCCAGTACAAGTAAAGGTTGCTGGTTGCTGGTTCACCAAGTTTTAAAGCAGAACAGCAACCAGAAACCAGAGACTAGCAACCAGGGACTAGCAACCTGCCCCTCATTCCGACCGGGCTCTGGTGGGAACAATTTGCTCGGTCGGATAGGGTGGTGGCTGCGTCCGGTTCGGTGAGGCCGGGCGCGGCTACCCCCGATGGGGGATTCGGCTCCCTGATTTACACAGGACTCACCCCACCTTCTTGCAATTCCGCTTATGCTTTCAACGCTACTCTCGGGCCTGCTGCTGCTGGGCTGGCTGCCCAGCCCGGCGGCGGCCGCGCCGCGCCACAGCTTCGGCAAGCTGGCCTGGAGCGACGAGTTCAACTACACCGGCCTGCCCGACTCGGCCCGGTGGACCTACGACGTGGGCGGCAGCGGCTGGGGCAACCAGGAGCTGCAGTACTACACCAAAAAGCGGCGCGAAAATGCCCGCGTCGAAAACGGCAACCTCGTGCTGGAGGCCCGCAAAGAGGCCCTGATGGCCGGCAATGCCTACACCTCGGCCCGGCTGGTGTCGCGCGGGCCGGGTGGCAGCCAGACCTACGGCCGCTTCGAGATTCGGGCCCGGATTCCGGGTGGGCGCGGCACCTGGCCCGCCATCTGGATGCTGCCCGACAAGAACCCCTACGGCGACCACGGCTGGCCCGACAACGGCGAAATCGACATCATGGAGCACGTGGGCTACGACCCCAACGTGGTTCATGCCACCACCCACTGCAAGGCCTACTACTTCCGCATCAACACCCAGAAAACGGGCATCACCAAGCTGCCCGACGCCACCACGGCCTTCCACGTGTACTCGGTGGAATGGACGCCCGAAACCATCACGGCCGAGATTGACGGGCAGGTGTACTTCGCTCACCGCAACGAGGGCACCGGCTGGGAAACCTAGCCCTGGAACCAGCCCTTCCACCTGCTGCTCAACATTGCCGTGGGTGGCGAATGGGGCGGCAAGCAGGGCATCGACGAGGCCGCCTTCCCTCAGCAAATGCTGGTAGACTACGTGCGCTTTTACCCTTTGATAAAGAGTTAGTGCCTGGTGCCTGGTGCTTGGTGCCTTGCTTTCACTACCAAGCACTAAGCACTAAGCACCAGACACTAAGCACCAGGCACTAGGCACCAAAACCTATTTCTCACTTTTTTTCATTTCCCATCATGAGCTTCTTTACGAAAATGATTGGCGCGGCTGCTTTGCTGGCCGCCGGCGCTACGGCAGCGTCGGCCCAGACGCTGTACGACAACTTCGAGGCCACCCGGCTGGTGAGCTACCCTACGGCACAGGGCACGTTCACGCAGAACACGCCTAACCCCGGCTCGACCATGGTGAACAGCAGTAGCACCTGCGCCCTCTACACCCGCGACGGCGCCCAGCAGTACGCCGTGATTGTGGTGAAGCCCAACAACGCCCGGATGGACAATGTGGCGGCTTACTCGGCTGGCACCAAGCGCATCTCGGTGAAATTCCGCAGCCCCGCCGTGGGCGTGGTGGTGCAGGCCGTGCTGCAGAACAGCACCAAGTCGAACACCAACCAGTACCCCAACGGCAAGTACGCCGGCGACTTCACCGCCACTACCACCGTGGCCAACGCCTGGGAAACCCTCACCTTCACCTACGCCGCCGCCAGCGCGGGCAACTTCGACCCCACCGTACTGCCCACCGACATCGACCAGATGGTGCTGCTGGTAGCGCCCGGCACCAACAACGCCGCCACGTACTACCTCGACGACATCACGGCCCCGGAGCTGCTGGCCGTGACGCCGCCCAGCAACCTGGCCGTGCGCCAGCTCTACGACAACTACGACGGCACCCGCGTGCTGAAGTACATCGCCTACAAAACGGCCGGCGGCCTCAGGCTCGACACCCTGAACCCGGCACCCGGCGCGGGCAACAACAGCGCCCGCGTGGCCCGCTACACCCGCTCAACCCAACAGTACGACTCGTTTGTGATGCAGCCCCGCGGGGCGGCCATCAACGACGTGGCCAATTTCAAGAACAACACCCCCACTGCCCTGCACATGACGCTGAAGGTGTTCAGCCCCGCCCCGGGCATCCTGTTCCAGATTACGCTGCAGGACTCGACCGTGGCCGGCGCGACCAACTACCCGGTGGGCCGCAACTCGGAGTACACCGCCACCACCACCGCCACCAACGCCTGGGAAACGCTGAGCTTTAACTTCGTGAACGCGCCCAGTGCCACCCCCAACACCGGCCTGAACGAGATTGTACTGCTGATTTCGCCCAACACCCTCGCTCGCCGCAAGGTGTATCTCGACGACTTCTTCGGCCCCAGCCTGGTGGGCTACGTGCCTACCGCTACCCGCACCGTCAGCAACGCCGACGCGGCTTTTGCTCCGGCCTACCCCAACCCCACCTCGGGCCTCACGCAGCTGCCCTTCACGCTGCAGAAGCCGGCCGTGGTGAGCCTGGCCGTGTACGACAACCTTGGTCGCCGCGTAGCCCAAGTGCTGGATGGCCAACCGCTTACCGCCGGTGCCCATAGCGCCGAGTTGAACGCCACCCGCCTGGCCCCCGGCCTGTACACCTGCCGCTTGGTGGTGGACGGCGTGGCCCTGAGCCGTCAGCTGAGCGTGGAGTAAGCCTCCGCCATCCTTCCGATTCCACGAGTGAAGCCCCCGCCGATTTTCGGCGGGGGCTTTTGCGTGTTGGGCACCGAAGTGGTGGCCCTGCCACAACGCCGGGCGGAGCTGGCTGCTACCCGGCCGCAGCGTACTTTGGGCCATGTCTGATTTTCGCCTGCGGGTGTTCGAGGCCGTGGCCCGGCACCTAAGCCTCACCAAAGCCGGCCAGGAGCTGTTCGTGACGCAGCCCGCCGTCACCAAACACATCCACGAGCTGGAAAAGCACTACGGCCAGCGCCTGCTGGCGCGGCGCGGCAACCGCGTGGCCCTCACCGAAGCCGGCCGCCTGCTGCACGCCCACGCCGAAGCCGTGGCTGCCGCCGACCAGCACCTCACCGACCAACTGCTGGGCCTGCGCGACCCCGACGAAGCCGCCGGCCGCCTGCGGCTGGGGGCCAGCACCACCCTGTGCCAGTACGTGCTGCCGGGCCTGCTGCCGGCCTTCCAAGCGCGCCATCCGCGAGTGCAGCTCACCCTGCTCAACGCCAACTCCGAGCGCATTGCCGAGGCCCTGCTGCGCGCCGAGCTGGACCTGGGCTTCGTGGAAGGCCGCTCGAAAAGCCGCGACCTGCACTACGAGCTGCTGCTGCCCGACGAGCTGGTGGCCGTGCGCCGCGCCACGCCCGCCGGCCCACCGCCCGCACCCCTGCCGCTGGCCGAGGCCCTGGCCGGCCCGCTGGTGCTGCGCGAGCGCGGCTCGGGCACGCTCGAAGTGCTGGAGTTTGCCCTGCGGGCACTCAAAATCAAGCTTAGTACCCTACCCGTGGCTTTTTACTTCGACAACACCGAAGCCATCAAAGGCTACCTCGAAGCCGCGCCGGCCGCCCTGGGCTTCGTTTCGCGCCGGGCCCTGGCCCGTGAGCTGGCCGCCGGCCTGCTCGAAATCATCGCCATCGAGGGCCTGCACCTGCCCCGCCATTTCGAGGCCGTGTGGGTGCAGGGGCAGCCGCTGGCCCGGGCCGCGCAGCGGTTTCTCAGCTTCGCCCAGCAGCAGCTGAATCCATTGTTATAACCATTGGTAATTTAGAATAACCTTTTTCGATTACCCATCAGGCATGTTGCGCCGTAAACTTGAGGCAATTATTCTGCTGCCTCATGGCTTATCCCACCCTGCTACCACCTGCCACGCCGGCCACTGTTGATTCCTCCGCAATCACCGGCATTTTCCGGCACTTTCACACGCCGCATCTGGTACTGGGCTACCGCATCACACTTCGGCAGGTAGTATTTGGGCTGCTGCTGGTGTTTTGCCTCACGCCCTGGGCCTCGCCGCCAGTGGCGCTGGCGCTGGGTCTGCTGCTGGCCCAAACGCTGGGCAACCCTTTCGCCAGCCAGACCAAACTAGCTACGGCAAAGCTGCTGCAATACTCGGTGGTGGGCCTGGGCTTTGGCATGAATGCCCACGCGGCGGTGCAAGCCGGCAAGGAGGGTATCGTCTTCACGGTGGCATCTATTCTCGGCACGCTGGTGCTGGGGTATTTCGCGGGCCGGTGGCTGGGGCTGGGCCGGCACGTCGTGCACCTGATTTCGTGCGGCACCGCCATTTGCGGGGGCTCGGCCATTGCGGCCGTCGGGCCGGTGCTGCGGGCCAAAGACGAAGAGATGTCGGTGGCGCTGGGCACGGTGTTCGTGCTCAATGCCGTGGCGCTGTTCGCCTTCCCGCCCATCGGCCACGCCCTGGCCATGACGCAGCAGCAGTTTGGCCTCTGGTGCGCCATTGCCATTCACGATACCTCGTCGGTGGTAGGTGCGGCCAAGGTCTATGGCGACCAGGCCCTGCAGGTAGCTACCACCGTGAAGCTGGCCCGCGCCCTCTGGATTATCCCGGTCAGCATCGCTACAGCCATGTTTTTCAAGCAGAAGGGCGTCAAAATCACCATTCCCTATTTTATTTTCGGCTTCATCGCGGCTATGCTGCTGAACACCTACGTCCCCGCGTTGCACCCCTTAGGCCCGGTGCTGGTGAATCTGGCCAAAATTGGCCTCACGGTGACGCTGTTTTTCATCGGGGCCGGGCTATCGGCCAAAATCGTGCGCTCGGTGGGGGCCAAACCGTATGTGCTGGGCGTGCTGCTGTGGGTAGTGATTTCGAGCGTGTCGCTGTACGTGATTCTGCACTCGGTGGCGTGAGGAAGTCTGAAAAAAGAACGTCAGCCGGGCGTAGCGAAGCATGACGTTCCGGGTTCGTTCAGGAGTCAGCGCTAGCTCACCGCCTCCACCTTTTCCGCCGCTTTCGAGCGCAGCTGGCGCACGGTCGCGCCAGTGGCCCACAGCTCCGACTCCCGCACTTCCTTCAGCTCGGCGTCCAACTCCTGGCGGTAGTTGGGCGTGGTGCCGCGCTCGATGGTGCGGCGGGCTTCCGCGCCGCTGGCCACGCTGTCGTACAACTCGTTGAGCACCGGCAGGGTGGCTTCGCGGAAGCGGCCCTTCCAGTCGAGCGCACCGCGCTGAGCCGTGACCGAGCAATTGGCAAACATCCAGTCCATGCCGTTTTCGCCCACCAGCGGCACGAGGCTTTGGGTGAGCTCCTCCACGGTTTCGTTGAAGGCTTCGGAGGGCGAGTGGCCGCGCTGCCGCAGCACCTGGTACTGCGCTTCGATGATGCCGGCCAAAGCCCCCATCAGCACGCCGCGCTCGCCGGTGAGGTCGGAGTACACTTCCTTCTTGAAGTCCGTCTCGAACAAATAGCCCGAGCCCACGCCGATGCCCATCGCAATAGCTTTTTCCCAGGCGTGGCCCGAAGCATCCTGAAACACGGCAAACGAGGAGTTCAGCCCGCCGCCGGCCACGAACAGGCGGCGCAGGCTGGTGCCGCTGCCCTTGGGGGCCACCAGAATCACATCTACATCAGCGGGTGGGATGATGTTGGTCTGGTCGTTGAACGTGATGCCGAAACCGTGCGAGAAGTACAGCGTTTTACCGGGCGTGAGCTTGCTCTTGAGCAGGGGCCACAGCGCAATCTGGCCGGCATCGCTCAGCAGGTTGCAGATGATGGTACCGCGCCCGGCGGCTTCTTCCAGCGAAAACAGCGTTTTGCCCACCACCCAGCCGTCCCGGATGGCGCGGTCCCAGGAAGACGTGCCCGCGCGCTGGCCCACAATCACGTTGAAGCCGTTGTCGCGCATGTTCAGGGCCTGGCCCGGCCCCTGCACGCCGTAGCCGATAATGGCAATAGTTTCGTCCTTGAGGTATTCCAGCGCCTTTGCGAGGGGGAATTCGTCGCGGGTGATGACGGTTTCGTCGACGCCGCCGAAGTTGATTTGGGCCATGAGTAATGGGTTTTTTGTAGCGTGGGCTCTGCGAGTCCGCGCGTGGGTTGGAGTTGAAAGAATCGTTCAGACGCGCGGA
>JANXMN010000329.1 GCA_025354605.1 Hymenobacter sp.
ACGGCTCCGGCGCAGCAATGACACTGGCAGAGCGGGGAGCACCAGTCGCCCAAGCCGTTTTTGCCACAGTCGGAATGCTGGGAGGCGCTGATGCTGGTCTGGGCCTGGGCTACGCATACCTCCACTTCGTCGGTGCAGGGCATGCACGATAGGCAGGTGAGGTACAGGGAAAGCAGCAGGGCAAACAGACGCATCGGGGGCAAAGGTAGGGCGGGGTGCGCTTGGGTGGCGCAACAGCGTTAACGGTAGGCGGCAGGATAGCGTTCGCTTCGCCTGCTAGCAGTTATCATTCAATGCGGGTCAAGACAAGGAATGACTTTAGCTCTAAATCTCCAAGCGTTTCATATGAGCAGAGAATAGGGTTGTCTGGCCACTAGAGGGCTTGGTGGTGTGCCCACGGGGTCATGGGCATAGGTATTCACCTGCTCGCGTACCAGCAGGAAATAGGGGTTCTCGTTACAACGGGGCGAAAAATTACGCTAAGCTGTTGCCGCCGTCGGCGCGACCACCTGTCCGGGTTGGCGCAAGGGGCGTAAGCCGTTGCGCAGCAAGGTTTCCTGCTCGGCAAAGGTGTATTTGCCCAGCCGGTTGATGTGCTCGAAGCGGGCGGGGGAGAGATGGGCCAGGTCCTCGTCTTGTACGGGGTAGCCTTCGGCCCGCAGCTGGGTAATTACTTCCTGCATATAGACCGTGTTCCAGACGACCACGGCGTTGGTGAGCAGGTTGAGGCAGCCCACGACCTCCTGCTGGGCTTCTTCCTGCTTGCGGCGCAGCACTCCGTCACCGCCGAACCAAAGCCAGCTGCGCAGCGCGTGCAGTTGCTCGCCTTTGTTGAGCTGGGTATTGATTTTGCGGCGCAGGGGCTGGTGCAGCAGGTAGCGCAGGATGAAAATGGTTTTGACCAGCCGCCCGTATTCCTGCAAGCCGTAGGTGAGCTGGTGCTGCCGGGGGTAGGCCTGCAGCTTGCGGATAAACAACGAGGCCGTCACGTAGCCCAGCTTCAGCGAGCCGGCGACGCGCACCAAGTCTTCCCAGTGGCGGGCCAGGTACTCGGGGTTGACCTGCCCGGTGAACTTGAGGGCCGGGTAGGCCACATCCAGGCCCTTGACTTTGCTCAGCTTCTGGTCGCCGATGTCGCGCAGGCGGGGCGTGAAGTCGAGGCCCAGCAAGTCGAAGAGGGCAAAGACCAGGTCGGTGTAGCCGGCCGTGTCGGTGGTATGCTCCAGGATTTCGAGCTCCGTTTCGTTGCCCAGGATTTCGTCCAGCACGTAGGTCGCGTCGCGCTCGGTGGTGGCGATGACCCGGCTGCCGTATTGGGCGTACTGGTCGGCCGTGTGCGTATAAAACGTGACGCCGCGGCCGTAGCCGAAGTACTTGGGTAGGGCGCGGGCGTTGCGCACGGCCCCGCTGACGGGAAAACGTTGGCCGTCAGACGAGGACAAGGTGCCGTTGCCCCAGTAAGTAGCCAGCCACTGCCGGTGCTGGTAGTTGACCAGGTGGGTGGTCGCCGGCCGCAACGTTTCCTCGCGCAGGCAGCTGCGCGCCGTCCACCACAGCGCCTGGTAATCGAGGCCCGTGCTCTGGGCCATGTCGGTGAGCGGAATCGTGCAGCCCAGGGCCAGCAGGCTGGCGTAGCGCAACGTGGCGTGCTGCGGCTGACGCGGGAGCTGTCCCTCCAAGGGCTGCAACTGAGCGGCAAACTGGGTCCAGCCGTCGACTTCTACCAGCAGGTCGGTGAGTTCGACGCGGGGCAAGCGGCGCGTGATTTCCTCCTGCAAGGCCGTCACGGAAGCCGGCAACTCTTCGGCCTGCAGGCGCGGCACGACCAGCCGGCCGGCTTCCTCGTCGAGGTAACACGCGTGGCCACTGCCGAGCAGGACTTCCACCTGGGGCAGCAGTTCCTGCAACTCGGCGATGCGCTGGGCAATCCGCTCCACGGGTGCTGCGGGCAGGTTGAGTTGCTGGCAGGCCTCGGCCCGCACACCTGCCCACGTGTCGGCGGGCAGCAGGTAACTTTCCAACGGCGCGTACTGGCGCGAGTCGGGCAGGTACACGTCGCCCGAGCGCAGCCGCTCCCGTAGTGTCGTGAGCACTCCTAATTCGTAGGCCTGGCGGTGGCCACTGGGAGCCCCCGCGGTTTCGGCGGCCCGCACAAACCGGGTCCAGGTGGGCGTTAGGAAGGCCTGCGGCAGGTCTTCGGGAAGCTTGCGCCGCCGACCCGCTTGCAGGTCGGCTACCAACGTGAGCGCTTGGGCGAAATCGTCCCCCTGGTAGGCATGGGCAAAGTGCAGCTGCGTGAGCAATTGGCCGGAAAACTGCTTGACGCTGGCGTAGCGCCCGGCCAGGAAGGCCAGGTGGGAATGGCGGCTGGGCTGCAAGAGCGCTTGGCTTACTTCCAGGGCCGTGAGCAGGGCCTCGCGGGAGAGGGCTTCGTAAATCGTGGCCCGCAGGTCCGGCCCCGGCACATCCTCTTCGTCCACGACCAGGCGGGCCGCCTCCCCCAAGGTGAGCAGGGCCTGGTCTTTGGCGGCCGCCATGCGCTGCTGGTAGGCATCGAGGTCGCGGCGGGCCTTCGCGGTGGCCCCTTCCCAGTACTGGTCGAATAACTCGACCACCGCGTCGGTCAGTGCCAGCAGGCTTTCGCGCAGAAACGCCACCAGGGCGGGGTAGCGCTTTTCCGGGCCCAGGCGCTGCAGGTAGCTGTTGCGCCGGGCCCGCACCAGCCGGGCCAGGCGCTTTTGCCGGTTGATGTGTAGGCCGCTGGTATCCCAGGCCGGCACGCCCAGCTGCTGCAGAAACGCCAGTTTGGCCAGTGCCTGCGTTAGGGCGCGGGGGCTGGCCGTGGTCGCGGCCTGGCACAGCCAGCGGTGCCGGGTGCGGGCGGCGGGGGTGTCGTCGGGCACCAGCAGCGCGTCGAGCGTGGCCAGCAAACCGGGCTGGTCGAGCAGCGGCCGCAGGCGGCGAAACGATTCGCGGTGCGCCTGCTCGGCCAGGCTCCCCACCAGCCGCTCCAGCGTGCCGATGGCCGGGCGCAGCAACCGGTGCTGGCGCAGCTTCTGGCAGGCCAGGTCCAGCAAGAGCCGCTCGTTGTCGTGCTCCAGGGCCCGCTCCAACAGCCACGGTTCCAGCCAGCCCTGTTCCAGCGGGGTCCACTTGCTCCAGCCCAGGTGCTTGAGGGCCGCCTGTAGATGGGCCGTGCGCGTGGCCTCCCGATTCCCGTACCCGGCCAAGTCCACGAGTGCGCCGTCGGCCAGTTGCCCGGCCACAAAGGCCCGCAGCTCGGCGGGCATCTGCACCACCCACTCATCGGGTAGGTAGCCTAGGTAACGCAGCAGCCCCAGGTGCAGGGCCACGCCCAGCCGACTCGTAGCCCCGCGAAACGTGGCCACGAACGCCCGGTCCGCTTCGCTCAGGTGAAAGTGCTGGCGCAGGTCGCGTTCGGCAATGGCGGCGGGCATGCGCTGGTAACGCTGGCGCTCGGCTTGGGTCAGAAAGTCAAGGGGCATGGGCGAACGGGGCGTCTCGAAAAACGGACGTTTTCCGGCGACAAGCCGGCCCCGTCAAAACGCGCAGCCAAGCTACCGGTGGAACGTCTTATTTCCTTATCTCACGAAACTATGTTTGCGTATCTTCGCCGCGGTGACTTTATAAGACAACCGCCCATGAAAGTCGGCTACGCCCGCGTGAGTACTCAAGACCAGCAGCTGCACTTGCAGGTCGACGCCCTACAGGCCGCGGGCTGCGCCGACATCGTGCAGGAAAAAGCCTCCTCTTCCAAAGAGCGGCCGCAGCTCCAGTTGCTGCTAACCCGGCTGCGCGCCGGCGATACGCTCGTGGTCTGGAAACTCGACCGGCTGGGCCGCTCCTTAAAAGACCTGGTGCTGCTGGTGACGGGCTTTCAGGAAAAGGGCGTCCACTTCGTGAGCCTGCACGACCACCTGGACACGACCACCGCCCAGGGCCGGCTCATGTTTAACCTGTTTGCCTCGCTGGCCGAGTTCGAGCGCGACCTCATCCGCGAGCGCACCAAGGCCGGGCTGACGGCGGCCCGCGCCCGGGGGCGCCAAGGCGGGCGGCCCAAGGGCCTGTCGAAAGAAGCCCTCTCGAAAGCCCAGGCGGCAAAGACCCTCTACCTGCAGCAGGACAAGACCGTGGCTGAAATCGGCCAGTTGCTCGGCGTGGGCCGCGCCACCATTTACCGCTACCTGGCCCACCTGCAGGTGCCCACCGGCAACCAGACCGCGTAACCAAGCCTCCCTGATGAATATTGACGACCTGTTAGTCCCGCGTCATCCCCTCCCACGGCTGCACGAGCAGCAGGTCGCGTCGTTGCAGCAGCTGCCGGAGACAGAACGCGCCGAGCAGGCCCAGCTGCTGCGCGTGGGCAACGCGGCGTACCGCTATCACCAGCTGGCGGATGGCCAGCTCACGGAAGCCGATTTTCAGCACTGGTTGGCCGGGCTGCCGACCCGGATGAGGCAGGCGATGGCCACCGCTGGCTTTGCGGCCGCTGGCAGCAACTGGGCCTTTCGCCGCCACGTGCTCGAACGCCGCGACCTCGGGTACGCGGCGTTTATGCAGCAACACCTCTCGGCCCCAGACTGGGCCTTCTGGCAGCAACAAGACGACGAATCTGCTTAGCGTAATTTTTCGCCCCGTTGTAACGAGAACCCC
>JANXMN010000350.1 GCA_025354605.1 Hymenobacter sp.
GACTCAGCAACCGGTTCCTGACCGGCAGCTGCCACCGCCGCTTTCAGTTCCGCCGCCGTCACCTTACCCAGCTTGGTTCGCAGCGTGCTATACGTTTTCTCAATCCGGTTGCGAAGGGCTTGCAGCCGCTCAGTCGCATCATCCAGGTCCGCAAAAGACTTCCGAAACCAATTGCTTTTAGCGTTCCAGTCAGCGGCTACGCACCGCTCACCCGTAGCAACCCGCAGGCGCTGTCCCTCAAAAACCGCCCGCAGGTGAATGGCGCAGCAACCGTCTGCATCGGGCCGGTCCGTCCGGCGTTCGTAGTGAATCGTCATGGTGGGGTGGGGGCAGCACTGGGGGCAGGGTGGGGGCTGGTTTGGGGGCAACTCTCACGCCGGGAAGCGCAAGAAGACCACCCGGAAGCAACGAAAAACGCCCCCAAAAAACCGAGCCACAGAGGCTATTAACGGCGTTTTGGGGGCGTTTATACTACCTAAAGCAAGGTAGAGTTGTTGTCCGACCAGGGCTCGAACCTGGACTTTCTTGAATCAAAATCAAGCGTGTTGCCGGTTACACCATCGGACAAGTTCCCAGCCGGCGAGGTGCCGTTTGGGACTGCAAAGGTACAAGCGGAAACATTCGAGGCAAGGTTTCGCGGAAAAATTTTCCATGAAAAAAAGCCGGCCGCCGTGCCGATTTGGGGTAGGAGAGGTGCCAGGTGCTGATTTTCACCGGCTAAGCCAGCGCCGCACCGGCGGCACCGGCCGGAATTCCACAATGGATTGGGGTTGGAAAAGCCAGGGTTCTGCCGTAATTTTGCGGCCTGAAAACCGCAACTACTTTAACCTAAATACATCGCAATGGCGAATACCGGCAAAATCACCCAGGTTATCGGCCCCGTCGTAGACGTGAGCTTCGCAGGTGAAAACACGAAGCTGCCCAACATCCTCGACGCCCTCGAAGTAACCAAAGAGAACGGCCAGGTGGTGGTACTGGAATGCCAGCAGCACCTGGGCGAGGACCGGGTTCGGACCATTGCCATGGACTCGACCGAGGGCCTGGCCCGCGGCGCGGAAGTACGCGACCTGGGTACGCCCATCTCGATGCCCACCGGTGACGGTGTGAAAGGCCGCCTGTTCAATGTAATTGGCCAGGCCATCGACGGCATTCCCCAGCCCAAGAGCGGCACGCGCCTGTCTATTCACCGCAATGCTCCGGCGTTTGAGGAACTGGCCACGTCGTCGGAAGTATTCTTCACCGGCATCAAGGTAATCGACCTGCTCGCTCCTTATGTGAAGGGTGGTAAAATTGGATTGTTCGGGGGTGCCGGCGTAGGCAAAACCGTACTGATTCAGGAGCTTATCAACAACGTAGCCAAGGCCTACGAAGGCCTGTCGGTGTTTGCCGGCGTGGGCGAGCGTACCCGCGAGGGCAATGACTTGCTGCGCGAATTCATCGAATCCAACATCATTCTCTACGGCGATGCCTTCAAGCACTCGATGGAAGAAGGTGGCTGGGACCTGAGCAAGGTGGATTTGGAGGCAATGGAAAAATCGCAGGCCACCCTCGTGTTCGGCCAGATGAACGAGCCCCCCGGAGCCCGTGCCCGCGTGGCCCTGTCGGGTCTGACCATCGCCGAGAGCTTCCGCGACGGCGACGGCACCGGTGCCGGCCGCGACATCCTGTTCTTCATCGACAATATTTTCCGCTTCACGCAGGCGGGTTCGGAAGTATCGGCTCTGCTGGGCCGGATGCCTTCGGCCGTAGGTTACCAGCCCACGCTGGCCACCGAAATGGGGGCCATGCAGGAGCGCATCACCTCGACCAAGCGCGGTTCCATTACCTCGGTGCAGGCCGTGTATGTACCCGCCGATGACTTGACTGACCCGGCCCCAGCCAACACCTTTGCCCACTTGGACGCCACGACGGTACTGAGCCGTAAAATCGCCGAGCTGGGCATCTACCCGGCCGTTGACCCGCTGGACTCGACCTCGCGCATTCTGTCGGCCGACATCCTCGGGGCCGAGCACTACAACACCGCCCAGCGCGTGAAAGAGCTGCTCCAACGCTACAAGGAACTCCAGGATATCATCGCTATTCTGGGTATGGATGAACTCTCCGAGGAGGACAAGCAGGTCGTAAACCGCGCCCGTCGCGTGCAGCGCTTCCTGTCGCAGCCCTTCTTCGTGGCCGAGCAGTTCACCGGCCTCAAAGGCGTGCTTGTTGACATCAAGGACACCATCCGCGGCTTCAACGAAATCATCGACGGCAAGCACGACCACCTCCCCGAGGCCGCCTTCAACCTGGTAGGTAACATCGAGGATGCCGTAGCAAAAGGCGAGAAGCTGATTGCTGAAGCGAAATAGGTATTAATTATGAGTTATGAGTTATGAATTATGAGTTGTTAGAACGGCAACTCATAATTCATAACTCATAATTTTTAACTCAAAATCATGCATTTAGAAATCATCACCCCCGACCGTAAGGTTTTCGAAGGCGAAGTGACGTCGGCCCAGTTTCCAGGGGCCGATGGCTCGTTCGAAGTGCTGAACAACCACGCTCCGCTCATCGCCGCGCTCAAGGCCGGTGAGGTGAACGTGACCGGCGCAAACGGCCGTGAGTCCATCCGCATTGAGGGCGGCGTGGTGGAAGTGCTGCGCAACAACGTGATTGTGCTGGCCGAAGGAGCAGTGGCGTAAGCTGCTGGCCCGCGTAACCAGCTATCAACGCATAAAAAAATCCCCGTGACGGTAAAAGTTGCGGGGATTTTTTGTGTGATTTAAAACTGAATTGTTACCTTGCAGTGCAATTTATTCTCACTTACATACTGCAAAAATGGTACAACGAATTCTCTGGGCGCTAATACTATGGGTGGGGCTGAGCAGCTGGGTGCTCGCTGATGGGTTCCGGGAGCAGTTCCGGGCGGCTTTTAAGGCCGGCGACCTGCCGGGAGCCGAAAAGCTGCTGACCGACTGGGAAAAGGCCACCCCCAACAACCCCGACCTGTACGTGGCCCGCTTCAACTTTTTGCTGAACAAGGCTACGCGCACCAACAACATTCCGGCCGCGCCGGCCATGGCCGCTACGGCCACCACCCCGGCCCGACCCGCCCACCCGGCCTTCATCAGAACCAGCTACGACCTGGCCGTGATGGGGCAGGCCACGGCGGCGCTGCAAAAAGGCATTGCCCTGGCCCCCGAACGGCTCGATATGCACCTGGGCCTGGCCAAGAGCTACGAGATGGTGGGCAAGGACGCCGAGCTGCTGAAGACGCTAAACGATATGTTGGAGTCGCACAAAACCAACGGTAAAACCTGGTTATGGCGCGATGGGGCCGCCCTGCCCGTGGCCGAGAACTTTTTCGTGCCGGCCGGCATCGAGCCCTTTGCCAGCGCCTACTGGAAGCAGCCCAGCGACAAAGGCCTGGAAAAGGGCCGCCCCATTGCCGAGCTAATGATGAAGTATTACCCGCAAAACTCGCTGGGCTACTTCAACATGGGCGTGTACTACGCCCACTTGCACAAAACCCCGGAATCGTACGAGAAGATGCAGCAGGCCGACGCCCTCGACCCCACGGATATGTCGACCCTAATGAACCTGGCGCGCATGGCCATTGAACTGAAGCAGAAGGATAAAGCCAGCGAGTACCTGGCGCGCATCCGCAAACTGCCTAATGGCGGACCGGCGGCCGCAGACAGCTTCGCCAGCGCCCTGCAAAAGCTGTAGTCGCCGCCCGGCAACTGATTCGGAAAGCCTTTCTCTTTTGGAGAAAGGCTTTTTGGCGTTCTTGCGGCGTCCAGCCAAAACCCGCGCGGCTCGTATAGCCGTTAACCGGGCCGGGGTCGGCTTTTATTCCTTATGCAAAAACCGTTTAATCTATACGCCGCCGTCGAAAATATTTACACGCCCCGGCAGCGCTACGTGCTGCTGGTGGTCTCGCTACTGGGCCTGGTGGCCCTGATGGTGGTAGGCCTGGCGCAGTACCTGACGGCGTTTCTGGCGGCGGGCATTCTGTTCGTGGTTTTTCGGCCGTGGTGGGTGGCGCTGGTGCACAAGCGCCGCTGGCATCCGCGGCTGGTTACGATTGGTATTCTGGTGATTACCGTGGTCGTGCTGGTGGTGCCGTTCTACGCCTTGAGCTCGCTGCTGCTCGACCGGCTGGTGGCCTTCGCCCGCAACCCCGAGCAGATTATGGAAGTGCTGCACAAGGTGGAAAAAGCCACTGGTTTCCGTCTGGCCGAGCAACTGAACGTGCGCCAGCTGCTGCTGCAGGGCGGGGCCAAGGTGAGCGGCTGGCTGCCCACGCTGGCCAGTAGCGCCCTCAACTTTCTGGTGATTGTGGGCCTGATGCTGTTTACGATGTACTACATGTTCATGCAGGAAACCTACTTCCTGCTGGGGCTGCACCGCTACCTGCCGTTCCGCAACGAGACGTTGGAAAACCTGGGGGAGTCGCTGAAAAATAACGTGCACGCCAACGTGCTGGGGCAGGTGCTGGTGGCCCTGGTGCAGGGAATTCTGACGGGCCTGACGCTATGGGTTTTCGGGGTGCCCGACTCGGTGTTCTGGAGCGTGGTAGCGTTTTTTATGGCGTTTCTGCCGGTGCTGGGCACACCGCTGGTGTGGGGGCCGGCGGCGCTCTACCAGTTTTCGCAGGGCCACAACGGGCAGGCTATTGGCATCCTGCTGGTGGGCTTCATCGTGATTATCAACGTAGATAACGTGCTGCGCATCATGCTGGCCAAGCGCATGGGCGACATTCACCCGCTGGTAACGCTGGTGGGCCTGGTGCTGGGCGTGGAGGTGTTCGGCCTGATTGGACTGGTGGTGGGGCCGCTGCTGGTTTCGTACTTTCTGGTATTGATGGAGGTGTTTCGCCGCGAGAACCGGGCGCACCAGCACGCCCAGGCGGCCGAGGCCAAGGCGGTGGTGGCTCCGGTGCCAACGCCGCCGCCGGCTCCGGAGGGCTAACAGCGGAAGGCCAGCATGACGTGCTGGAATTGTACTGACGCTACGTCCTACTTCTACCTTTGCCCGCCGACTAAACCAGCCCCCTGCTGCCGCCATGCCCAACATCCAGCCCAAAATCACGCCCATCTACCAAACCTCCGTCTTCAAGTTTGAAGACCTGGACGCGGTGCAGCAATACTTCGACGAGCCGGGCAGCCGCTACCTGTACTCGCGCAACGGCAACCCCAACTCCGACGAGCTGGCCGAGGCCGTGAACCAGTGGGAGGGCGGCGCGGGGGCGGTGGCCACCGGCTCGGGCATGGCGGCCATTTTCGCCGCTCTGCTCACCTACTGCCAGGCCGGCGACCACGTGCTGTGCGCGGCCGACATCTACGGCGGCTCGGCGGCCCTGCTGAACCTGGAGCTGTCGCGCCTGGGCATTACGGTGACCTATGTGCCCTTCGAGCAGCTGACCGACCTGGCGGCCTACGTGCAGCCCACCAGCCGGCTGCTGCTCTGCGAAACCATGAGCAACCCCCTGCTGCGCGTGGTAGACCTGCGCGCGGCCGCCGCCGAGTGCCAGCGCCACGGCCTGAAGCTGGTGGTCGACAACACGTTTTCGACCCCGGCCCTGACCCGGCCGCTGGCCTACGGGGCCGACCTCGTGCTGCACAGCGTGACCAAGTACCTGGCCGGCCACTCCGACGTGACGGCCGGGGCCGTGGTGGCCCGCACCGCCGCCGATGCCGCCCGCCTGCGCCAGATTGGCGTGGTATTCGGCCTTACGCTAAGCCCCATGGAAAGCTGGCTGAGCGTGCGCGGCCTCAAAACTCTGCGCCTGCGGGTGGCCGCGCACTGTGAAAATGCGCTGGCCGTGGCCGGATTCCTGGCCGGGCACCCGGCCGTGCAGGCCGTGTATTACCCCGGGCTGGCCACCCACCCGCAGCACGCGCTGGCGGCCGCGCAGGGCGGCGGGCGCTTCGGCGGCATGCTCTCGCTGCGTTTGCCCGACGACGCGGCGGTGGTCAACCGCTTTATGCAGCGCAGCCGGCGGTTTCCGTTCGCGCCTTCGCTGGCCGGCGTGGACTCGTCGTGCTCGCACCCGCTGCACACCTCGCACCGGGCCCTGACCGATGCGCAGCGGACAGGGCTGGGCATCACGGTAGGGCTGGTGCGGCTGAGCGTGGGCATTGAGCCGGTGGCGGAGCTGCTGGCCGATTTGGCGCAGGCATTGGCGTAGCGGCAGGGTTTCAACGGGTGGGTTTGGCGGAGTTGTAAAGTCGAATGGTCCTGCGGTCGGTTGATTGGGGTTCAGTAGTTTATGGCAGTGAATGCACTGGCTCGAAAGTCCTGAGCGAGGTCTTTTTGGGCTTGCCGGCGCTGGGACGCGGCGTTGCTTTGTAGCAGTTCTGAGAGCGCGCCGACTGGCGCGGCCGGAACCGGACTTCAACCCAACCCCCTTCTGATGAAAGCTGCTTCGCCCCGTTTGCCCTTGCCCCTTAAGCTCGTCTTCTCGGCTTTCCTGCTGGTGATGGTGCCGGTGTACTACCTGAACTACGGCCCCACCAACTTTCTCTACTTCTGCGATATTTCGCTGCTGCTGTGCCTGGTGGCCCTCTGGACCGAGCACCCCCTGCCGGCCTCGATGGCGGCGGTAGGCATTCTGGTGCCGCAGGCGCTGTGGTGTGTCGACTTCGTGAGCGAGCTGCTGGGGCTGCATCTGGTGGGCCTCACGGGCTACATGTTCGATGCCAACCGCTCGCTGTTTCTGCGGGGGCTGTCGTTTTTCCACGGCTGGCTACCCTTCCTGCTGGTGTTTCTGGTGAAGCGCCTGGGCTACGACCGCCGCGCCCTGCTCGGCTGGACGGCCTTGGGCTGGAGCCTGTGCCTGGTGGCCTACTTCTTTCTGCCCCCGGCCGGCACCGTGCTGGCCGACGCGAAAATCCCGGTCAACATCAACTACGTGTTTGGCTTCGACGATGCCCACCCCCAAACCTGGCTGCCCGCCCCCGCCTACCTGCTGGCCTGGATGAGTGGCCTGTTCCTGGCCTTCTACCTGCCCACCCACCTGCTGCTGCGCCGCTTCTACGTCCGCCCGGCCGGGCCCGCTCCGGTTGTGGCCACTCCGGTCGTGCGGCGCTGGTCGAACCAGCCCACGCCGGCTGATTCGTTCGAGGAGGTGGCGGGGCTGCGGGGCACGGTCCTGCGCGGGTAAGCGGCAGGGGCGGGGGAAGCCCGACCAGGTACAACCCCACCCCTACAGCCAGGCAACCGCTCATGCCCCCCATTCGGCCCTATCATTGTGCCGATGCCTCATTTCGCCTACCTCACCTGCGCCGTCTGGCTGCTCTTGCTCATCAGCCTGTTCACCGATTTGGTCAGTGAGATGCTGTACCCGGTAATGCCGCTGTACCTGCAATCTATTGGCTTTTCGGTGTTCTTCATCCGGCTGCTCGAAGGGGTAGCCTAGGCGGTAGCGGGGCTGAGCAAGGGCTACTTCGGGCAGTGGTCGGATAGACTGGGGCGGCCTGCTCTGGCAGGCAGCCGGGCCGGGCCTTTGAGCTGGCGGCGGTTGGAGCGCTTGCCGTGGCCGGCCACTTGGCCCTGGTACGGATGGACCGGCTGGTATGAGCACCCGCCCCAGTCCAATTCTACGGCCCGACGGACATGGCCTCGGTGAGCTCGCGGAAGGGAATAATGGTTTTGATGCCCCCGCGCACGGGCCACGACTGCACCACGGTATCGACGGCCAGGCCCCGCTCCGTGATGGCCTGGTAGAGGCCTCGCTGCCGGGCGCTGGCTTTGCGGGCCGGCCCCTGACTGGGCACTCCGGCCAAGTCATCTTCGAATAGCAGCTTGTGCTGCGGGAAATAGTAAATCAGGTAGTCGTTGGTGTGTTCCGACTGCTTGCCGATGCAGTAAATGGTCATTTCTAACGTGCCATCGGCAATGGTTTTGCGGTCGGTTATCTCTTCGGCGTGCAGCGGGGTAGGGTGGCGTTGCAGGCTGTCGGGCTGCAGGGTGTGGGGGGCGGTGGCCAGGTCGCGCACGTAGCCGGCATCGCCGGGGCCGTGCAGGATGGTGGCCCCCAGCCGCACGAAGGCTCGCAGCCCGCCCGCGTAGTGCGGGTGGTGGTGTCCGAACACGAAGTAGCGGATGGGCTTGCCCGGTGCCAGCCGCTGGGCCTCGCGAATTATCAGCTCGCCGTTGGCGCTGTTGAGGGGGGCTTCGGCTACCACTAGGAAGGTGGCGAACTCGGCCACCAGCACCTGGTCGTTGGTGTGTGGTAGGGCCAGCAGGTGCAGCTGGGGGGCCAGGACCTGCACCTGCACCGTAGGCAGAACCTCGGCGGCCGGACGCGGCGGGCCGCCGGCCGGGGCCGCGAGCAGCACCGGGGCCGCTGCCACCAGCCGGGCTTCGCGCACGCGCACTTCTTCGCGCAGGCGGCCATCGTATTTCCGTACTTCGATGCGGGTGGGGTAGGCTAGGTGGCCCAGGGTGGCATAGTCGGCGTAATCGTAGGTGGTCGTGACGTCGCCGCGCAACTCATCGGGGGCCAGCAGCGCCATGCGCACCAGCCGGGCGTCGGCCCGCCGAATCGAAAGCGTGACTACCGTCTGATGCAGGGTGGCGCGGAACCGGGCCAGGCCGGCGCTGGTGTCGGGCAGCGGGGCCACCCGGTGCTGCCCGAACCAGGCCAGCAGCGGTCCGGGGGCATAGCGCGCTGCCCGGAAGAGCTCGTCCTGCTGCCGGCCGGGGGCCAGGGGCAGCAGGTCCTGGTCGCCGTAGTCGCGGTAGAGCAGGGCAGTGGGGGTCCATTGCGTGGCTGAGTAGTAGGGGCGGGGGCGGGTGTCGGCCGTGAGGGTATCGGCCCGCGCGAAGGTGGCCGCGCTCCACCAGAGGCCGCCGCGCCCGGCGTAGGCCGTGGGCTGCCAGGGGGCAGCGTTGTGTTCCAGTTCTAGCACGGTTTCGGTGTAGCGGGCCTGCACCAGCTGCCCGGCGGGTAGGGTGGCCTGCTGGCGGCAGCAGGCGCGCAGGTAGCGACCGGCATCGGCGTGGCTCGTGAAGGACAGGGCCAGCAGCAGCCCGATGAGGCCCCCAAGCGGGCGGCGAAGTTGAAATAGCGACATGAATAGAAACAAAAAGAACCCGCGCCCAAGTTAGGCAGCGGGTTCCTCACAAATGGGTGGGGCGCGGCAGTGATAGCCGCCGCCACTGCTTACAGCTTCTCCGACACCTGCCCCGAAATCTGCCTGGCGGTGCGCAGGGCCTGGAATTCGGCCTGGGCCGAGCGGATGTTGAGCTTGTCGTCGAGCGAGAAGGTGGGGCGCAGCTGCTCGTAGCGGCCGTTCAGGCTGGCCAGCACCGAGGCGGCGCGCTCCCAGTCGCTGGGCTTCCAGCTGCGGCGGTCTTCGCGCACCTTCTCGATGAAGCGGGAATAGGCATCGACCAGCTGTGGGCCGGTGAGCTTGGCGACGGCGGTGCGCTCGCGGAAGAAATCCGATACCAGCGTGTCGCTGGCCGCGCCGGTGGTGCCGGTTTCGGCGCTGCTGGCGCTGGCGGGGCGGGTGGCGGTGCCGGCTGGGGCGGTGCCGGCTGGCACGGTGGTGGTGCGGGTGGTCCGGCGAATGACTTTGCCGGTATTGGGGTCGAGGTCTTCGGTGACTTCGGTGACCTGCTCGGTGCCGGGCTTCACCGGGGTGGGCGACGCGGTGGTTTTGGGGGGGGCGGGCTTGGTCTGGGCGGCCAGGGTGAGGGGGGCGGCTAGCAGGAGGGTGGCGAGGAGGCGGCTGTTTTTCATCGGGGGGAGGAAAGATGAGTGATTGGGCGGCGGTTGGCAAACTCCGTGCTACAAAATAACGGGGATTTGGCGGGAAAAATTTGCTATCCTTACGGGCCGGCCGGGTGGCCGGCCGTGCCCCAAACGTGGGGCGCGGCCTTTTTCTTTCCTGTTCCCCCTTTTCAACCATGCAAGGCGCTTATTCTACGTATTTCGACAACCTGTTTTTGAGTTTGCGCATGGCGCGGCCCGACTACAAAGCCCAGGCCCAGTACAGCCTGCGCACCATCCGGCAGGCGGCCCTGGGCGCGGCCTTCACCCCACTGCTGGCCGAGCTCGAAACCGCCATCGACGGCTTCGACGAGCACCTCACCGACCGCAACCAGTCGACGGCCGGCGGCACCGAGGCCTTCCATAAGGCCCGCATGGCCTGGCTCGCCTTCGTGGACGACACCATGAAGGACTACGTGACGCCCAAGCTGCGCAAGCTGTCCGTCTACGCCGACTTCAAGAAGTTTGGCAAGAGCCGCCTCGCCGCCCTCAACCAGCCCACCCTGCTCACCGATTCGAAGCTGCTGCTGGCCCTGTACGTGGCCAATCAGGCGGCGCTCTACCCCACGCTCGGGGCCGATGCCCAGAAACTCTACGACGCCCTCGATGCCGCCGACGACAGCCGCGACACCCAGGACGGCACCATCACCGACGCCCAGCTGGCCCTGGCCGACGACCGCGCCGCCATTGCCCACGCCCAGCGCCGCCTCAAGGCCCAGCTGGAGTTGAAATTCGACGAGCCGGAGAAGGTGTACAGCTTTTTCGATTTCTCGAAGGCCAAGGTCAACAAGTCCGGTAAGGTAAAGGTGGTTGTCGTGCCTCCAGCTGCCTGATAACGGAAGCTCCCGCACGCCCGTGCCAATGGCTGCATGCTTCCCTTCAGGCGTTTCGCACGGGCGTGCCAGGCATTTCAGCACCAGCCGAAACCGCCCGCACGGGCGTGCAGGTCGCTTCCAGCTGTTGTAGAAGTGGCCCACACGCCCGTGCGACGGGGTTCAGCATACCCCAAAGCCGTCTGCACGCCCGTGCGGGC
>JANXMN010000398.1 GCA_025354605.1 Hymenobacter sp.
ACGAGAACAGTCATGAATTCAATTAACAATGAGCAATTAACAGTTAGCAATGAGGCGAATACTGTTAATTGCTCATTGTTAATTGTTAATTGAAATTACAGCCTGGCGGCCCGGATGATATCCGCGAACACGCCCGAGGCCGTCACCTCCGCACCGGCACCCGCACCCTTCACCACCAGCGGCTGGTCTACGTAGCGGTCGGTGTAGAAAAGCACCACGTTGTCCTTGCCGCGCAGGTCGTAGAGGTCGTGGCCGGGGGCCACGTTTTGCAGGCCCACGGAGGCGCGGCCGTCGGTGTAGCGGGCCACGAATTTGAGGCGCTGGCCGGCCAGCGTGGCCGCGTCGTAGAGGGCGCGGAAGTGGCTTTCGTGCTTCGCCAGCTGCTGGTAGAAGGCGACCACGTCGCCTTCGAGGCAAGCGGGCGGCAGGAATCCGTCGATGCTGATGTCGCTCATTTCCATCAGCTGGCCGGCTTCGCGGGCCAGGATGAGGATTTTGCGGGCCACGTCCGAGCCGTTCAGGTCGAGGCGGGGGTCGGGCTCGGTATAGCCTTCGGCCTGGGCCTGGCGCACCACCTCGGCGAAGGGCCGGCTGCCGTCGTAGTGGTTGAACACGAAGTTGAGCGTGCCCGAAAGCACAGCCTCCATGCGCCGCACCACGTCGCCGCTGCGCGTGAGGTCGTTGAGCGTGCCGATGATGGGCAGGGCCGCGCCCACGTTGGTTTCAAACAGAAAGCTGGTGTTGAATTCCTTGGCCAGGCTTTTGAGGCGAGCATAGTGCGCGTAGTCCGACGACGCGGCCACCTTATTGCAGGCCACCACGGCCACGCTTTTCCCCAGCAGCGCCGCGTAGATGCCGGCGGCCGCGGGGTTGGCCGTCACGTCCACAAACACGGAGTTGCGCAGGTTGCGGTCGATGATGAGGTGGGCGAATTCGTCCAGGGTCAGGGCCGGAGCGGCGGCCAGCTCGTCGGGCCAGGCGGTCAGGTCGAGGCCGTTCTCGTTCACCAGGCAGTGGCGGCTGTTGGCAATAGCCACCACGCGCAGCTGCAGGCCCAGCTTATCGAGCAGGTGCGCCTGCTGCCGCGCCAACTGCTCGAGCAGCTTGCTGCCCACGTTGCCCGGGCCGAGAATGAACAGGTTCACCTGCTTCACGGTGGCCTCGAAAAATGCCTCATGCAGCACGTTGATGGCCTTTTTCACGTCCTGCGCCCGAATCACGGTCGAGATATTTTTCTCGGAAGCACCTTGGGCGATGGCCCGGATGTTCACCCCGTTCTGCCCCAGCGCCCCAAATAGCTTGCCACTGATGCCGGGGTGGTCCTTCATGTTTTCGCCCACCAGCGCCACAATGGCCAGCCCGCGCTCGGGCCGCAGCGGCTCGATGCGCCCACCCGCGATTTCGCTGGCAAATTCCTCATCGACCACCGCCTGGGCCGGCGCGGTGTCCTGCTCGTTCACCCCCACGCAAATCGAATGCTCCGACGAGCTTTGGGTGATGAGCACCACGTTGATGCGCTCGCGGGCAAGGGCGGCGAACAGCCGCTGCGAGAAGCCCGGCACGCCCACCATGCCGCTGCCCTCCAGGTTGAGCAGGGCCAGATTGCCGATGCTGGAGATGCCCTGCACCACCGCCGAAGTGCGCGGCGGCTCCACCTCTACCAGCGTGCCGTAGTCGGCCGGGGCGAAGGTGTTTTTAATCCAGAGCGGAATGCCGCGCTGCATCACCGGCTGAATGGTGGGCGGGTACAGCACCTTGGCCCCGAAGTGCGACAGCTCCATGGCCTCCTGGTAGCTGATGCGGGCAATGGGGCGGGCGCTGCGCACCAGGCGCGGGTCGGCGGTCATCATGCCGCTCACGTCGGTCCATATTTCGAGCACTTCGGCCCCGATCGCCGCCGCCAGGATGGCGGCCGTGTAGTCGGAGCCGCCCCGGCCCAGCGTGGTGGTGCAGCCCTGCGCGTCGGCCCCGATAAAGCCCGGCACCACCCACACGTGGTGGTCGGTGCTATCGCGCAGCTCGGCTACGTGGCGGGTAGTGGTGGCCATGTCCACCTCGGCCGTGCCGAAGCGGGAGTTGGTGCGGATAATCTGTCGGGCATCGGCCCAGCCGGCGGCCAGCCCCTGGGCCTTGGCGGCCGCCGCCACCAGGCGCGACGACAGCAGCTCGCCGTAGCTCATCAGCCGGTCGAGGGTGCGATTTGATAGTTCGCCCAACGCAAAAATGCCGTCGCACAGCCGCTGCACCTCTTCAAACTGACTGCTGATAGCGGCCAGCTTCTCGTGCTGGGCGGCGGCGGCCAGCAGCTCGCGGGCGGCCGTGGCGTGGCGTTGCTCCAGCTGCGCCAGGGTGTCGCGGTAGGCGGGGTTGGCGGCAGCGGCGGCGCGGCCGGCTCCAATCAGCAAATCGGTGGTACCGCCCAGGGCCGAAACCACCATCACCACGGGGCCTTGCTTGGCGGCCGTCGCCACAATGGCCAGCGACTTGCGAATGTTCTCGGCGGAGGCCACCGAGGTGCCGCCAAACTTCAATACTTGCATCACGTGTTCTGGTTGATGAGGGAGGGTGCCGCCTGGGTGGGAATGGCGAAACCAGAATATAGGAGCGTGGGGAATGGCTGGCCGACCACACAAAAAATGCGTGCCGGCATTACCACCGCCGAACGAAAACAGCTTTTTGCTACCCTCACCCGGCCGTTGGCGTATCCAGACAGACGGGCGCAATGTACTGCGGGCGGGTGCATTTTTCCGCATCAGGGCAGCAACCGGACTGCTGCCAGGGCCAGTGCCCACCGCTTGCACAGCTCCTGCCGGTACAAACGCGGCCCGCCGCCCCTGCCAACCTCCGGCAACCCTGGCGGTCGCGCCCTTACCATCCGTACAGCTTCTGCCGGCTACCGCGCCGCACCTGTTTCCCCGGCGCTTGTCGCGCCGCTCATGCAACCAGGTATCCGCTCATTCGGCGAGGCAGCCCCGGCCCGCGTGGCCGGCCATGACCCCGCCACCGCCCCACGCTCGCAGGAGTTGCTGGCCTTGGGCCAGCAAGTCGAAGTCCACTTCATCATCCCGGCTCCCGAAATGCCCGCGGTGGTGGGAGCCTGGCCAGGGCGGAAGGACAGCAACTCCTTCGCCCGCAAATAATTCGCCCGCATTCTTCCGCCTGAGACAACCCGAAGGCTTTCTGACCGGTCAGACAATCTGCTGCGCGGTCCGGCTGGGGCCGGCGGCATTTTTCTTCACCTTTACCATCTGCTTATGATGCGCTACATTTTCGCTTTTCTGCTGATACTGGCCGGGCCGATGGCCCAGGCCCAGTGCTGCCCCTATGTGCGGCCCGTGCAAATGCTGCCCGCCAACCCGACGGCGGCCGACAATATCCGGCTGGTTTTTCAGGCGGCTACGGGCAACGCAGGCCGGCGGGTGAGCACCAGCTTTGTCCGCGTTGGCAACAAGCTCACCTTTACCGGCTGCTATTTCAGCGGAATGCTCACTATGCCGCTGGCCTACACTGATACGGTGCGGGTGGGGTTGCTGCCACCCGGCACCTACACCATCGTCTTCGTCGCCCGCCAGTCGTCCGACCCGCAGCAGTGCATTGAGGAGCAGCGCAACTCCATCAGCAGCACCATGCAGGTAAGCGGGACGGCTCCGGAATCGGGTCCGCCCCAGGCCGATGCCGGTACGCTATACCCGGTGCCAGCCACCGGCCGCCAACTGCTGTTCCAGCCCGCCACCAACAGTCGCATCACGGGCTTTCAACTGCTCGACGCGGCCGGCCACTTGTGCGCCGCGCAGGATGCCGCGGCACCACCGCCCGACAACCAACCACTCCCGCTGAACTTACCGGCCCTGCCCGCCGGCAGCTACATCCTGCGGGTGACTTATGCCGAACAGGCCCCGGCCACGTACCGCTTGGCGCTGGAATAAGGCCGCGGGTTCGCGTAAGTTGCAGGGCCAGCGGCCGGCCCCACCTTCGCCACTACTGCCGCTGCCCGCCCCTGCTTCATGCGCCTTCCATTTTCACCCCGCTCCCATCCGGCTGCTTTCGGCGGCCGGTTCCTGAAAATCTGCCGACTCACCGCGCTGGGGCTGGCCTGGCTCGGCTCCCCGCCGGATGCCCGGGCGCAGTCGGTCCCGCCCACGGGCTCATCCGCTGCTGCCCCTGCTACTTCGCTGCTGCTGCTGCGGCCCGAGGCCGTGTTCGACGGGCAGGACCGGCACGCCGGCTGGGTGGTGCTGGTGGAAGGCGATAAAATCGCGGCCGTCGGCCCGGCGGCGCAAGTAGCCGCCCGGCCCGATACCCGCACCCTGGCCCTGCCCGGCCTCACGCTGCTACCGGGCCTTATCGAGGGGCATTCGCACCTGCTGCTACACCCCTACAACGAAACCAGCTGGAACGACCAGGTGCTGCTGGAGTCGCAGGCGCTGCGAGTGGCCCGGGCCACGGTACACGCCCAGCGCACGCTACTGGCGGGCTTCACCACCGCCCGCGACCTCGGCACCGAAGGGGCGGGCTACGCCGACGTGGGCCTGAAGCAGGCCATCGACCAGGGCATTATTCCCGGCCCGCGCCTGCTGGTGGCCACCCGCGCGCTGGTCGCCACCGGCAGCTACGGCCCAAAGCTGTCGGTAGATGGGGACGTGCCCCAGGGCGCGCAGGAGGCCGACGGCGTCGACGGCCTCATCCGGGCCGTGCGTGAGCAAATCGGCAAGGGTGCCGACTTCATCAAGGTGTACGCCGACTACCGCTGGGGCCTCAATGGCGCGGCCCAGCCCACGTTTTCGCAGGATGAGCTGAACCTGATTGTGCAGACGGCCCGCGCGGCCGGGCGCGGCGTGGTGGCCCATGCCGCCACGCCCGAGGGTATGCGCCGCGCCATCCTGGCCGGGGTCGAAACCATCGAGCACGGCGACGGCGGCACCGCCGAAATATTTGCCCTGATGAAGCAGCGCGGCGTGG
>JANXMN010000450.1 GCA_025354605.1 Hymenobacter sp.
TTTTTCGTGACCTCGGCCTCGGGGCGGCACGGCTACTACAGCAGCGAGCGGGCCGGCGGCCTCGGCGGCAAGGACATCTACCGCATCACGTTTCTGGGGCCGGAAAAGCCGCCGGTGCTAAGCGAGGAAAACCAGCTGCTGGCCTCGCGCCTGGCCCCGGTTTCGCAGTCGGTGCTGGCCCCGGCCGTGGCCGTGGCCACCGCGCAGGTCACCATTCTGAAGGGCACCGTGACCGACGATGCCACCAAGCAGCCCCTGGCCGCCAGCATCGATTTGGTGGACAACGCCAGCGGCCAGACCATTGCCACCTTCCGCAGCAACGCCACCTCGGGCCGCTACCTCGTGAGCCTGCCTTCGGGCACCAACTACGGCATCGTGGTGCGGCAGGACGGCTACCTGTTTCACTCCGAAAACTTCGACCTGCCGGCCGGCGCGGCCTTCGCCGAAGTCACCAAGGACATCCCGATGAAGCGCCTGGAAGTGGGCACCGTCATCGTGCTGCGCAACATTTTCTTCGACTCGGGCAAGGCCAGCCTGCGCCCCGAAAGCACCGCCGAGCTGGAGCGCCTGCAAAAGCTGCTGACCGAAACGCCGGCCCTGAAGCTGGAAATGGCCGGCCACACCGACAACGTGGGCGAAGCCGCCATGAACCGCGACCTGAGCCAGCGCCGGGCCCAGGCCGTGGTTACTTACCTCACGCAGCACGGCATCGCCGCCGCCCGCCTCAACGCCGCGGGCTACGGCGAATCCCAGCCCGTGGCCCCCAACACCACCAAGGTCGGCCGCCAGCTCAACCGCCGCACCGAGTTCAAGGTGACGGCTAAGTAGGGGATACTCATTGGTTGGCAATGCTTGGCGTCATCGGGGGCATGGCATTAGGTAGCTTTGGGTGATAAAAATTCAGCGCAAGGCTACCGGATTGGTAGCTTTGCAGCAGCCAATTTTCTCCCAAGGCTACCTACTCGCCAAGCCATGCCTAATCCCGCCCGGCCTTCGGCCTCCCTCGAAGCCCTCGTGCGGGCGCACTTTGGGCTCAGCCAATACGAGCTGGCCCGGTACCTGAACCTGACGCGGGGTTTCGTGGCCCACGTCGAAGCCGGCCGCAAGACGACCCCGCCAGCCGCGCTGGCCCGCCTTACCCGGCTCGCGCTGCTGCTGCCGCCCCCCGAAGGCTTCGGGCCGCCCGACCTGCCAACCCTGGCCACCCCGACCAATCCCGCCGCCCTGCCCGAGGGGCCGGCCACGCCCCTGGCCACCGCGCCGCTGCACGCCCGCCAACGCGATTGCCGCCTGCAGGCCTTTGCGCTCGGCCAGCAACTGGCCCGCCTTCAGGCTCGGGCTGCGGCCCAGGCGCGTCGGCGTCGGGGCCTGGCCCAGTTGCGCCAGGCGCTGGGCGTGGCGGCACCCGTCCAGTTGCTCGCCCCCACCCCCGCCGAAACCGCCCGGGTGGCCGACTGGCTTCAGGAACTGGCTGCCGCCGCCGTCCCCGCCGACCCCGTGGCGGCCGCGACCCAGACCCTGTTGGCGGTGCGCATCGCGGCGCTCACGGCCGAGGCCGACGCGCTCAATCAGTTCCTGGACGAAGCCGACCGCGTGCCAAAGCTGGAAGGAATTTAAATACCTACATTTAGCCCGGCAACTCTGCCACCCTATTTTTCTACGGTACCCATGCCTTTCCCCGTTCAATTGCTCACTACCCGCGCCGAGTGCGACATCGTGCTGGCCGCCGCCAACCTGGAGCTGCGCGAATTCCAAGTCAACGAGCAGGTCGTGGACCTGCGCGACGACAAAAAAACCGACGCGGCCACGGCCCGCGCCCAGGAACTGGCCAGCGCCAACACCACCATTGCCGCCCTCACGCCGCTGGTGGCCGGCTTGCCCGCCGGCAGCACGGCCCGCTTCCAGAACGAGAAGCAGCTGCGCCAAGCCATGCGCCGCCGCGAAGACCTGACCACCGTGGCCCCGACGGCCGTGGCCGCTGGCCCCGCCGCCGTGCTGCTGGCGCTGGACGTACGCCAGGTGCAGGTGCAGATTCCCGAAATCGAAACCTGCATCGCCGAGGTAACGGCCCACCGTGCCACGCTGTCGGTCTAGCACGTAACCCGCCGCAAGCACAACCAACAAGCCCCGTGGTATCGCACCGCGGGGCTTGTTGGTTACTTGCCAATTGAAGAATAGCTCTTTTTAGAATGGAACAGCGCATCATGCGAACTAGCATGAATAGCTTATGATGTATTATTTTTGACCGGCTCAGCTTCTACCCAATGCGTCATCTACTCCTCCACGCGCTTCTGTTCCTACTCCCATGTGGCTTGGCCACCGTCGCGCACGCGCAGACGTGGCAGATGCCTAACCCCGATTTAGGAGTTCCCAAGCCCCAAGGTCCACGCCTGCCCACCTTGGGCAATATGGTGGATGACCGAGATGCCCGCATCCGCGCCCGTAACGAGGCATCCGTTAACGCCGACCTTCGGCAATACGCCGCGCAAAGGGCCCGCCGCGATTCGCTGATTGAGGAAGCCAGACGGGAATACGCCCGCATTGAGCGCGAGCGCCGGGAGCAAGCCGAGTTCAACGCCCGCTTCGAGGCAAGCAACAAGATTCTCTACGAGGCCGCTTACCAGGCCCTGGCCGAAATGCTGGACGGACGGCGTAAGGTGAACCTGCCCCTGGCCGTGTTCATCGTAGAGAACACCCATACCAACGGCGAGCTGAATTACACCGCTTTTAAGGCCCAGCTAAACGAATTGGCCGACATCTGCCGGGGCTTGGCCGGAACGGATACGCGGCCCGTTGCCCGCTTTATGGCCCTGCACCGCCTGATGACCGATACCATACAGGTGCGTGTTGGTGGAAAAGTGGTGTCGCGGCACCTGCCTTACTACTACGATTTAGAAGACTTTCGCGGCGAAAAAGACTTTACCAAGCAGTTCGTGAGCAAACTTTTGCGTACCAATTCGGGGCAATGCCATTCCATGCCACTGCTCTACAAAATGCTGGCCGACCAATTAGGCGTAAAAACCTACATCAGCATGAGCCCCAGGCATAGCTTTATCCAAGTGAAGGACGACGCGGGGCACCTGTACCGCTACGAAACCACCAACGGACACTTTGTAACGGATTCCTACCACATGACCAACGGCTACATCAAAGCCGGAGCGTTGAAGTGCGGGGCTTACCTCGATACGCTCACCTTACGCCAGAACATCGCCTGCCAGGTGCTCGACCTGGCACTGGGCTACGAGCATTACTATGGGTATGACGGGTTCGTGGACAAATGCGCGGCGCTCGGGTTGAAATACTACCCGCAAGGGATGCAAGGCCACATCATTGCATACGATGCGGCCCTGGCCCGTTTCAACCGCGCCGCCAACAAGGCAGCACCGCCTTCTTTGGTGGCGGCCATGCAGGTACCCGAGCTGAAAGCCTTGTTTGCCCAGGTCGAACGCGCCAAGCACACGCTCGACGCGATGGGGTTCGAAGAAATGCCTAAAGCCCAATACACGGCTTGGCTGAAATCGCTCGACGCCGAAAAAAGCCGTCAGGACAGCCGGCGCGCGGCCGCTCGCTTTCAGCAAGCCACCCACTGATTCGTTCCCATGAAGCTACCCCACCTCCTATTTGGTGTACTCGCGCTACTGGCTTCAGGGTCCTGTTCGCGGCGGGTACTGCTGCCGATAGAACCGCTGACCCTGCGGGTACCCGCGTACCATGCCCCGCTGCCGGAGCGCGCCGGGCCTCGGGTGCCGGCGCAGCTGCCGGCCCTGGTCCGCGCCGCGCCGCCGGCCCCCGTCGTGCCCCCAACGTTGGATGAGGTTGCCCGCGACGTGTACGAGCACGCCTATCAGGAACTAGCTAAGATGCTTGATGACCGCTACCCGCTCAGTTTCAAGCGGGCCGTGTTCCTCACCGAAAATGCGTATTTTGATAATAAACTTGATTACCAGACCTTCAACAAGGTGCTGGCCGACTTGGGGCGGGATTGCAAAACCGTCGAAGAAGGCAGTCGTCCTTATTTTCTTTATGAGCAACCCGACAAGGAGCAGGTATTACACAATGCCGTTCTATTCAAGCTACTGACCGAATCCACTACGTTTACCAGTGGCCGGGTCCTGGCCCCGTACCGGTATGACTTCGAAGATTTCAACGGCGATGCGGATTGGCGCAAAATGTTCGTGAGCAAGTTACTGGTTGCGCATTCGGGCAACTGCCACTCGCTTCCTTTTCTCTACAAAATCCTCGCGGAAGAAACCGGGGCACGGGCGTGGCTAGCCCTGGCCCCCAACCATATTTACCTAAAGCAACACAACCAGAAAGACGGGTGGTATAACACCGAGCTGACCAGCGGGACTTTTCCGATGGATGCCTGGCTGATGGCTTCGGGCTACATTAGCAAGGAAACCATTGTCAGCGGCATTTACATGGATACGCTTTCCGCTAAGCAAAACGTGGTGCTTTGCCTCGTGGACCTGGCCAAAGGCTATGAGCATAAGATGGGTCCAGCCAGTGAATCGTTCGTGCTGAAATGCACGGACTTGGCCTTGCAGCATTTTCCGCATTATATCAATGCGCAACTGCTCCAGGCCGAAGCGTTGCGGCAACGCTTCGAGCGCCAACAGGACCGCGTTGCCGCTCAGCAGGCATACGCGGCAATGGAGGCGGCTTACACCCGTATTTATAAAACTGGCTACCGCGAAATGCCCGCGCAGATGTACGCCGACTGGCTCCGCTCGGTGCAGCAAGCAAAAACCAAGTACCTTAATCCGGCCAAACACTAATTACCATGCGTCGTCTTTACACTCTCGTCGTGCTGCTGGTCATGAGCTGGCCCTTAGCAGTCCGCGCCCAACAACCCTTTGAGCAGCTAGGGGTCAAGGTCGATATTCTCAGCCTTACGCACGGGCGTTTTCCCGAATATTTCGAAAATGACAGCCTGCGCCGCATTGGCTCGGTCGTGTACGACACGCGGTTGGAGCGCGTGGCCTACCTGCTGCCGCCCGATTCGCTTGTGGGTCGTTCCAAGTCGGAGGTCACCGCGCGCTGGCTGTCAGTAGACCCCTTAGCCGAAAAAGATGCGCACATCAGCCCCTACGTGTTCTGCCGGGACAATGCCATTCTCTACAAAGACCCGGATGGGCGCGAGGTATTTATTGCTTACCAAGCCAACGGCGAAGACCGAAAGGTCAAATACGTTGATGGCAAACTATACAATGAGAATGGGTCTGCTTATACAGGCAAAAACCCCTACGTGCGACAAGTAAGCACACAAATCAACCAACTTCGGAAGGGCAGTTCAGAGTTAGCCGAACGTTTAACAGGTTTGCAGGACAGCAAAATGGCACATACAGTCATGATGATACCAGAAAGCAAATTAGCCAAGGGAGAAAAAAACACAACCCATTCAACTGACCCAGAAGCAACTAAAAAAGGGCTTCCCTCGGGCAGTGGTGTGGAGTATAATCCTAACGACAGAAAAACACTGCAAAAAGACGATAGAGACCCTAGGGCTAGTTTAGCACATGAATTACTAGGACATAGTCCTCAATATGATAATGGAACAGCTTACAGTGAAAAAAAAACCAGAAACGGCATTTTGATGACGGAAGTTGAGGCAGTCAAAGTTGAGAATGTAGCACGAAAAGAAGTCACGGGAGACAGCCCTAGGACCACATACGGTGGCAGAACCATCCCTAGTGACTTGCTCAAATAATTTGCTGCATCATGAGACTTACATTAAGTTACTTCGCTACAATTGCGTTTTCTTTCCTGATAGCTGAAGACTCATCTGCTCAAGGCAGCCAATGCCCTTATGAATATTTTTCCCTGAGAGCAGGTAATAGGGATTATTTCTCCTTCCAGGTAAAAGTTCAGGACAATGTTCGACTGGCTTGTGGAACATTCGCTGAACTAGAGTTTTATTACAAGAAATATAAACCCAAATACATAACATACACACGAACCGATATTGCCAATATTTTAAGCGGAAGATTGGTGCTCAAAAGCCCCGTTCCATTCGACAGTCTTTATTTCTTTGATTTTGCCTCGAAAAAGCATATTGACCAAGCAGTTATTATTGCTCAAAAAGGAGAAAAGTATTTTATTAATTATTACTTTAATAAATCTGGATGCATTAAAAAAGAATTTATCAACTATGAGCCGGCGATAATGAAGTATTTGCAGACGTGGTGCATCGCTGCCCGCCAAGATGATGAAACAGGGTGCTTATATATTACATATAAGTTCAGCCCACTAAATAGGTAATCAGGTGCCATGAAATACTCTATCCTCGCAGCAACTTGCGACCCGTCCCGCACCACGTATGACGAAAAAAAATAAAGCAATAAAGCCCATCGATATGTATTCACTTAAAATCCGAATTTTAAGTATTGGCTGCCTGCTTGCAGGAGCAAGCAACTGCGCCTTATCACAGGTGAGTAGATGCCCTTATGACTATTTCGAAACGAAAAATGAAGAAAGGGATTACTTCTCCTTTAAAGTAAGATTTAAAGGAGAAGAACGTTTAGCATGTGACACATTTGATGGATTATTATTCTACCTTAATAACTGATGTTACGCAGCCATTTTATTCAACGCGTAGTGCATGGCTTTGAGTCCGCGCAAATACAGTTGAGCTTTGAGACGAAAATGGCCGATGCCTAACCGCAGCTTTAATTTCTCTAACTTAATGTAGGCCAGAATGG
>JANXMN010000562.1 GCA_025354605.1 Hymenobacter sp.
CCTCGCCCGTCGTTGCACGATTTCACCTAATTCCGGGCAACGACGGGCGGGGGCAAGCCCCGCACCCTACTTCGCGACAAGTATAACAAGGTTTTATCAATGAATTGAGTTTGACACATGGTATGGTTGGTCGCACAGAGAGAAAAGTTTGCCGCGTTCCGTCTATGCTTAATGCGCAGAATGCTCCACTCGCAATGACAGGCGGAAATCAAAAGTTGGGGGGAGTCAGATTCTTGAAGTGGCCATTCAGGCGGACCCGCTCTTTGAGGCGCTCGGTTTCGAGCACGACGGGCAGGATGGTTTCGAGGTGGTCGCGGACGATTTCCTGGCGCTCCAGCTCGCTGGTGGTGGCCAGGAGCTGGTATTCCTGCTCGGTGCTGAAACCGATGTGGTGGGCCACGTCGAAAATGGAATAATCGGGGGCGAGCTCCAGCAGCAGCTTACGCAGGCCGAGGGCCTCGTAGAGCTGGCGCACCTGCCGGGTGATAATGGCACGCTGGACAGGGTCGGCTTCGGGGTCCTGCACCACGTCTTCGACCAGGCCGCCGGCGTAAAGCTTGCCGGGGGCTTGCCGGTAAAACTTGTTGATGCGAATGATGCCAACCGCTTTGGTGCGAATGTCCAGCTCGCCACTGGAGTAGGTTTGCTCCACGCTGAGGAGGCGCATTTCGGTGCCCAGCTCGCTGAGTGAGTCTTTGAGGTAGGGGGGAATGCCGAACGTGGTGTTTTGCTCGATGCACTCGCGCACGAGCTGCCGGTAGCGGGGCTCGAAGATGTGGAGGTTGAGCTTTTCGCCCGGAAACACCACCAGGTTGAGCGGAAACAGCGGAAGCAGGCGGGCCATGAGCAGAAAAGAAGCTGAAACGGAACGTACGTTGAAGGGCAACAGGCAGCACCCGGGGTTGGGTTTTGGCCGGCCGGGCCAAGCAACAGCCGGCGCAGTCGGCACAAGGTAGGGGCGAATGCTGAAAAGGCGCTGTGGGCGCTACTTTTGCGCTCTATGCCATCTGCTAAAAGCTTAATTCCCGACGTTCGCACCCTGCTTAAAAAAGCCAGCCGCCTGCTGCTCCAGGTGCTGGCCGCGTTGTTTCTGACCTCGGTGGCCTGGGTACTGCTCTACCGCTGGGTGGCCCCGCCGGCCACCTGGCTAATGCTCGACCGCCGCGCCCACGCGCCGGTGGGCCGGGGCTACATTGGCATTCAGGCGGAGCCGCGCCGCATCCGCTACGATTTCCGCACCCTCGACGAGGTAGCCCCCACGGTGCCACTGGCCCTGGTGGCGGCCGAAGACCAGCGCTTCCTGTTGCACCACGGCTTCGACATGGAAGCCATGACTAAGGCGGCGCGTCGCAACTGGAACGGCGACGGCAAGCACATTGTGGGCGGCAGCACCATCTCGCAGCAGGTGGCTAAGAACGTGTTTCTGTGGCAGGGCCGCAGCTACGTGCGCAAGGCGGCCGAAGCATATTTCACCGTGCTCATCGAAACGCTGTGGAGCAAGCGCCGCATCATGGAGATGTACCTGAGCGTGGCCGAGATGGGCGACTGCACCTTTGGGGTGGAAGCGGCCAGCCAGCGCTACTTCGGCAAGCCCGCCAGCCAGGTGAGCGCCGCCGAAGCCGCGCTGCTGGCCGGCGTATTGCCCAACCCGTTACGCTTCAGGGCCTCCGACCCCGGGCCGGTGGCGCGGGCCAAACAGCTGCGGGTGCTGCGCCTGATGCGCGGCCTGGGCGGCACCCGTTTCGTGGCCGAAATATTGAAATAGGTTGCTTAGCCGCGCTTGGAGATTTTATTGCCGGTGATGCTGCGTTGCAGCGTGGATTTAAAACGGGCATCATCCACCGCGCTTTTGGCCTGGTGCTTGGTGGCCCGGCCCTGAACCCGGGCGCGCCAGCGGCGCCAGGAAGCGGCTTTCAGCTCGCGGCGCATGAGCGCGATGACAGCCTGCTCGTTGAGGCCAAACTGCTGCTCGATGGCTTCGAAGGGCGTCCGGTCTTCCCAGGCCATTTCGATGATGCGGTCAATGTCCTGGTCGGTGAGCGGCGGGGTAGTCATGGGGGTGGAGTTGGGAAATACGGCGGCCTGCATATTGTCCGTAGCAGCCTCGATAACAGCGGAGCCGGGCTTTTGGTGATGGCATTGCCGAGATTAGTGCCGGTTTCTGGCGAGATTGGTCGCTGAACCCAAAAAGTGCCTCTTCACTTTTCACCTATTCAGATGACTACCTTGAAAACGACGCTGGCCTTATTGGCCGGTCTGGCCGGCACGTTTCCGGCGGCCGCGCAATCGGCCCCTACACCCACGCCGGAAGCCACCCGCCGCGCCATCGTGCAGACGCTTACTACCCAGGCGGCGGCCTGGAATCGGGGCGACATCCCGGGGTTTATGCAGGGCTACTGGCAGTCCGATTCGCTGGTGTTTATCGGCCGCAAGGGGCCGACCTACGGGTGGCAGGCCACGCTGGCCAACTACCAGAAAAGCTACCCCGACGCGGCGGCCATGGGCCAGCTCGACTTCTCGGGGCTGCGGGTAAGTTTGGTAGCGCCCACGGCGGCGCAGGTGGTGGGGCACTGGCACCTGGCGCGGCCGGCGGCGCTGGGCGACCTGCAAGGATATTTCCTGCTGGTGCTGCGCCAGTTTGGTGGGCAGTGGCGGGTGGTAGCCGACCATACCAATAGCAGCCAGTAGGCACCTGGCCTTGGGCAACCCACAAAAAAAGGCCCGCTCCAGGGGACTTGTCCTTACCCAAAACTCGAAAAGCGCCGGCCGGTAGGCCGGCGCTTTTTTGTGCGTTACTCCTCAAGCAGTTGTGCGGCCATGTGTATGCCTTCGACGAGCAGGCGCAGGCTGCGGCGGCCGAGCCAGAGGGTCTGCCAGCCGGGCGCCCCATCGCCTTTACGGCCCAGGTGGCCGCCGAGCGCGGCCAGGGCCAGGTAGACCTCGCGCACCGTGGCCAGCGGGCGGCGGCGCTGGTGGCGCAGCACCCGCAACTCGCTGACCGTCAGGCCGGCCGCCTCGGCGGGCAAGTCCGGCTCCAACCGGCTTTTCTCGCGCAGGTCCACCAAAGCCAGGGCCACCACACTCAGCAGGGCCACGGCGGCAAAGAGCCGGGCGGCCGTCTGCAATTGCAGCTTTTCGGCCCCCAGCCCCGTTTTTAGGGCCTTGTGGAAGTCCTCGATGAGCCAGCGGCTGGCGTACTGGCGGGCGCAGACCAAGGCCTGGGCGAAGTCTGTGACGGGCTGGTCGCAGAGCAAGAGCCACTCCAGGCCGGGGCCCGGGGCGTCCGGGTCCCGTTCTTCCCAGACCCGCACCACGCCGCCGGGCACGGGCTCGCCCTTGCCGGTGGCCCCGCCCGGCCGCTGCGGAGCGCGTAAGGCCAGGGCCGGGCTGAAGCTCACCTGCAACGCGACTTCGCGCGCCGGCTGGCGGGGCCGTCCGCGCAAGGCCAGCAGAAAGGTACCGGCGCTGGGCTGGACCCGGGCCAACTCGAAGAGGCGGCCGGCCGGCGTTTTGGCTGCCCCGGCCACCAGGGCCCGGTTCTGGGCCGCCCGCACCACGAAGCCCAGGCCCTGGGCCTGGCACTGCTGCAAGTGCTCGTACATGTCGGCCCCGCGGTCGGCCACTACCACCCAGCGAGCCCCCGGCGGCGGGCTGCCGACCGCCCGCAGGCTCCGCGCCCACAGCGCCGATTCGCGCACGCGGCCCTGGCGGGGGCGGGAACCGCTGTGCGGGTGGGCTTTTTCGGCGGCGGGCACGGGCTGGCGCACGTGAAACTGCTGGTCGAGCAGGCCCAGCAGCGGCAGGGCGGGCCGTTTGGTGGCCGGCTCGGGGTCGGTCGCCGGCCAGGCGGCGGCCACCAGCGAGTGCAGCAGCACGCCCTGGCTCGTGGCCTTGCCCGGCCCAACGGGTCCGAGGCCGGGGCGGCGCTCGGCCGCTTCCGGCCAGCTCAACTCCGTGGTGTCCTCGACCAGCAGGTAAGTGCCGGGGGCCTGCAACTGCTGACCCACGTGCTGCCGGTGAGGGGCTTGCAGCGCATCCGGGGTGGCCTGCGCGTGGCCCAACAACTGGTACGCGGCTTTGCTGGCAGCGGCCTGTCCCTGGCTCAAGCGGGGGATGCTCGCCCCCGGATTCCGCGCCCAGCCGGCCGCCAGCGTCACGACGCGCCGAGCGCGGCGCACGTCGCCCAGCCCCACGCCGCCAAATTGCGTCTGCGCCCACTGCTGCGCGTCGCCAAACCCCGTCGAAATACTCATGCCCGCAAGCTACTGCCCACGCCCAAAAAAAGCGCCGGCTTACCAGCCGGCGCTTTTCAAAAGTTTTGGGTAAGGACAAG
>JANXMN010000039.1 GCA_025354605.1 Hymenobacter sp.
GATACAGGGCCACTTGGCGACCCCCGCCGCCATTGGCGCGGCGCTGAGCACCGGCACGGCGCAGCTGCAAGCGGTCGTGGACCGCATCCCCCGCGCCGTGGCCGTCGAGGGCGAGGTGTTGGGCTTCACCAATTGGAAAGCGGCTGCCCTGGTGGCGCTGGTGCCCCTGGTGCTTGTGCTGCTGACGCAGGCGATGATGGGCCTGTTTTCGCAGGTGCCGCAGGCGAAATACGACCATCTGTTGGGTGTCGCGCAGGCTGTGGGAGCAGAACGGGACTACTACCAGGGACAAATTCAGCGGTTTCGCAAGACCATGAACACCACGAAGTCGATGCGCCAGACGACGCAGCAGCTTTTTCCGCTTTATGTGCCGGCGACACCTGACCAAACGAAGTAGCGGCCTATTTTACGCATGGGGCACGGGTGTTCTGGTGATGCACCGACGGGTCCCTTTTCTTTGCGCTTTATGGCAAGTCATCCTTCTTGGCTTCGGCCCTTTCTGTATTGGAGCCTGTGTGTGAATGGCGTTGTGGCCGTTCCCGCCAGTGCGCAAGCGACAAACCCATTGGTCGTTGCAGGCGTGGTTGCGGACCAGGCCACGCACCGTCCGCTGGCGTACGTGAGTGTGGGGGTGCTGCGGCGGCCGCTGGGTACCGTGGCCGATGCCCGCGGCCGCTTTAGCCTTGGGTTGCCCACCAGTTATGACGCGGATTCCGTTCGGTTCTCGTTGGTCGGCTACGCGTCAACGACAGTGACGGTGGCCGAATTACGCCGCCGGGTGGGCGCGGGGCCCCTGCTCTTGCGGCCGCAGCCCGTTCTGCTCCCAGAAGCCATCGTCCGGGCCACCGGGCTGCAGCGGCAGGTGGTGGGCAACTCGGCCAACGCCTCCCCGGTCTCTTTTCTGTTCGATACCAACAAACTTGGCAATCAAATTGGTCAGCGGATGAAGGTCAAACGTCCAGGGTTTCTGCAGGAAGTTTCGTTCCATATCCAGGAATGCACCTACGATACGCTCTTTTACCGGGTGAACGTCTACGCGGTGAAAGACGACTTCCCGGCCGACAATATTCTGCCCCAGCCCTTGTATGTCCGCCTCAGCCGCCGCCAAGTGCAGGACCGCATTGTCATTGACTTGCGCCGCTACCGCCTCTGGGTCACGGCGGATGTCGTGGTCGCGTTGGAACTGGTGAAGACGTTAGGTCCCGGCTTGTTGCAACTGACCGGCACCTTTCTGGGGGGACCGTCCTACGCCCTGGAGCAGGCCCCCGAGCCGGCTGACCCCAAAAACCCCAAACCCAAAGGGGCTGTGGATTTGAAAGTAGTCGCCGAGAAACAACCCAATGGCGGCCCGTGGACCAAAACTGCGGGGATAGGGGTGGGCATTGATGCGACCTTGTTGCAGGTACCGCGCTGACCTCCCCGAGATGGTACGCGCTACTGCGTCGTGGTGGGGGTTGGAAAATACTTGGCGGTGAGGCGTTTTCGGATAGCACGAGGCAGTGGCTGCCCCTGTTCTAAAGTGGCAATCAAAGCGGTTTCCCGCCCTCCCCGGTACGTGAGGCAGCGCACCGTGCCGCGCACCAGTTGCCCGACGCCGAAACCGATAAATCCGATGGTGACGACCCGATTCGCTTCTTGGTAAGTGGTGGTGGGCGGGTTTTGCCAGGCAAAGAGGGCGCTGAAAACAGCCGTTGCGAGGCTGCCCTTCACAAGGGTGGCGCGGCCGGTTCGCCGCTGCTCGAAAAAAAACCGCTGCAGCGCAAAAATGGTGTCTTGCCGTTGGGCAACGGCGCTGCTGTCGCGGGTGACCTGCTCCGGGCGGAAGGGCGGAACCGTGGTTTGCGCACTTACTCGGAAGGGCAAGCCTGTGCATAAGCAGAGGCTTAGAATCACGATTTTCACCCGTGGTAGTGAATTGTAAAAGTGGCAGCGAATTAAGCCCAGGAAGGAGTCAGAAACAATGAAAATTGGGGAGCGCATGGTAAATACACCGCTTACCACCCGTTCCAGACGGGCCGCGTTCGGAGGATGGGCCGATAAATTAAACCCCCTGCCCAATGATTGAGCAGGGGGTTTGACAACGGAAAAAGGATGCTTACGGCCACTGGCTTGCCGAGCCGAGCACCCCTAAGATTATTCCTCCCCCCAAGTAGCCGCCCAAGTCAGCGGCAATCACATGGACCCAATCCTTCACGCTCCATCGTGCTTGCGTGGTGCCGTGCGTGGTTTCGGACCAGAACTTGGAACTGTAGTAGGCGATGCTCGCGGCCCCGGTGGCCATCGTGTCTTTGAGGGCCGGATTGTTCGCAGCCCCGCTTAATATTTCTTGCAATTGGCCCGAAATACTGTCGAATGTTCCGCTTCCGCCACCGCCTTGGTCGTTGAGCACCGAAATGATGTTTTCGATGACCTCCGCACCTGCTGGGGGCATGGCTCCCGACGAAACCAACTCCTGACTTTTGGTGCGCATGTAGTTGACCAGGCTGGTGGGGTCGTCGTTAAAGCCCATCTCCTTCGACTGCAGGTAGTACAGGTACAGGTAGCGGTTGTGGAAAATGCCGGCGTTGGCCGGTGTTTCCGGGCCTTCCGGGGGCGTGTTGCCCGTGGTGACATTGCTAATGTCCACATTTTGTCTCATGAACTGATTCGGTTAAGTGAAACACATTAAACTGAAAACCACTCGTGTCGCGACGGGAGAATAACCATAAAGCCCAACGGTTATTGTACCAAAGGAAAAAATATTCTCACGCGGTGCAAAAGCGCCAAAATCGACTTTTCGCCTTCGTTTTCGCAGATGTTTATCTAGCAAAAGGGCAGCAGCGGATAATTTTACCCCCTGCTGCTAGCTTAGGACCCCGCGTCGAGTCAGCGATTTTCCCCTATTTGTTTAAGCATGGAAGCAGCCGCACGTTTTGGCCCCGCCGAGCAGACCCCGGCGCAGCGCCAGGCGCTACTCGATGAAGTGGAAGCCCTTAAAGCCACCCAGGGCCTGCCCTCGTTGAGCCCGTTCGGTCAGCGGCTCTACCGGCGCTACGTGGCCGGCGAGCTGAGTTTGGCCGAGTGCAGCGTGCAGCTGCGCCCGCACTACGGCCGGGCGTAAGGCTTACCGTGTAAATCCGCCCCGTTGGAAGAGGGCTCAAACCGGCAAAGTACCACGCCGGCCGCGCCCCGAAGTGAGGCCCAAAACCGGCCTTATTTCGAGAAGTGTCCGGGAAGCAATCTTATGTTAAGTGCTTATTCCGGGAAAATAAAGGGGAAAATAGCACTCCCTAACTACCCCTAAAGTGCTACTTGGTCGCCCACTAAAAAGCCCGAACCGCTGTGGAGCGGTTCGGGCTTTTTGGAGCAGAAAAGGGGGGGGGGTTACTTGTTGCCGTGCTCTTCGGCGTGGGCCTTGCGGGCGTGGGTCGTGTGCTCGGCGGCGTGGTCGGTATGAGCGGCGGCGGTGTGGGCGTGGTGGGCGGCTTTTTCGTGGTGGCCGGCCTCGTGGTGCTTGGCGGCTTCGGTGTGGTGCTTGGCAGCCTCCGTGTGGTGGTTGGCGGCGTGCTTGTGGCTTTCTGCTGCTTTCTTCGACATGATAGGGAATTTTACGGCGCACCAGGGGCGGTGCGTGGTTCAAAGCTGTCGCCTGGTATATGAAAAAGGCATGAGTTCGTGCGAATTATTACATTAGCATTGTGTTAGGCGCGGCCGCGTGCGTCGAGTCGTGCGACGGAGCGGGGCAGTTGGGCGCGTCGAGCTGGTCCAGCCGCAGCCGCTCATTTTCGGTAGTGGTAGCGGCACTGCAAGACCAGGATGAAATCAGGACCTACCTGATAGACCAGCCGGTGTTCGTCCGTGATGCGGCGCGACCAGCAGCCGGCGAAATCGTGTTGCAGGAGTTCGGGCTTACCTGTGCCAGTAGTGGGCGTGCGCACGCACTCTTTGAGCAGGGTGCGCAGGCGGCGGGCGATAGCCTTGTCCGTGTCGAGCCAGTAGAGAAAATCGTCCCAGGCGTGCAGGTCCCAGCGTAAAGTCATTCCGAGAGGGGGGGCAACTCGTGGGTTTGCCATTCCCCGCGCTGGGCGCGGGCCAGGGCGGCGTACAGGCGCTCGGCATTGGCTGGCGAGGCGAGCAGGTAGGCTGTCTCATCCAACTCGTCGGCGGCTGGGGCGGCCGGGCTGCGTAGCTCGACATAAGGCAGGCTACGCAGTAGCTCTAACAAAAAGCCGGCGCGGCTGTCGGGAACTTGGAGGGTGATTTCCATGATGGGCGTAAAGGTATGAATTAGGCCGTAGGCGCGGCTTTCGCTGCTTTGGCGGCCACTAAGCCCAGGCGCACAAGCAACAGCCCGCCAGGGTTGCGGGTGGCTTTGACCTTGCCTGTTTTCAGGTCGTGGTTGTAGCGGTTCACTTCCGCGACGTGGGCGGCGCTGGCCAGGATGGTCTTCCGGTGCTTGGGGTCGGTGATGCGCAGCTCGTCGAGGATGCGGGCGGCGTTGTCGAGGTGGCTTTGTTGCACCCCCGGCACTTCCTGAGCCGTGGCCACCAGGTCGAAGGGGAGAGGTTCGGCTAAGGCTTGCGATTTGACTGTGAAAACGATGTTTTTGAAGCTTCGACCTACTTTCTCCAATTTGTAACTGACGTGCAGTTCGGTGTGCTCATTGATTTGCTTGATGGCAATATCTAACACCTTAGCACGTAGCTCGTTGATTTGCTTCATCTTCTCTTTGCCCTTGTCATCTACCAAGCCAAGCATCTTTTTGAAGTCCTGGAGGTCGTATTTCTTGGTCTCACCCAAGTCTTTCCATTGACTGCAAAGGGGGTAGATGCGCTTGGCGTATTTGCTGGTAAGGCGGAGCGCGGCGGCCAATTCGTAGGAGGTGAAGTTGTCTTTGAGGTCGAACAGATATGGTAAAATGTGCTTGGTGAGGTCAAATTCGATGATTCCTTTCCCTAGATGATATTCTACCTGTTGGAACATCCAAATCTGCTTGTAGCTCTTTTCGGTCAAAACTTCCAGCACACGAGAACCCATATCGGCTGTGGCTTTATGTAGATAAGCAGCATTGTATTTCTTACCCGTTAATTTAGACAGCTCCATGATATTCAGTGAGTAAGCATCCTTATTGTCCGGTCTGAGCTTGGAGATGATGAAGAACATTAAGTCTTGCTGCAACTCCGTGTAATCGTAGCGGGCACTGGTCAGGGCATTGTGCTGGCGGATTTCTAATTCCTTACTCATTATCGGACATTATTCATCTGATTCAGGGACAATTATACGTAAAAAAAGACCTTTAAAACATACAGTCTGTTTTTTGAGTCTACGTAGACCCACTAAAAGTCTTTCTTAGACCCACTAAAAGTCTTTTTTAACCCACTAAAAGTCTTTTTTAGACATTTTTTTATCAGCACAAATATTTATAAATCAATTGCTTACAAGGGTTAATGTTGAGCCCTCAAATAGAACAAAGATTTACAAATACACCAATTGGTGTTCCCGCGAGGAAAAAAAAATAGCTTTTAGGGACTGTTCGGGGGTACAACGGCGCGAGCAAAACAAAAATAGCAAAGTCCTAGAAGCCAGTAACTTGCGCGCATCTTATAAACTGTATATTATTGTCAATTATCAGTTTATATACTTAATAGTTCAGCTTATGTGCTGCTTTAGGCCAGGGAGTGCGCCGGTTTACTCGCGGGGTGCGGAGCTGTTAAATTCGGGCAATGGCTGACCATACTTTTCGCTTAACTAATACCCCTCTCGGCACCATCTTGGTCAAATTTTACCGGGTAGTGCCTTACACTCCCGAGGGATTCCAGCGCCGGCTAACCTCTGATTTTTGGCTGATGACGGAGCCAGGCAAGCAGAAAGAACCGTGGCGAATAGCCCGGTATCAAGGACTGCTGGAGCATAACCCGGTGCTTCCTGAGGCAGTGGCGGCATTGGCAAAGAAGTGTCCCGAGTGCAACTGTGTCCGCATTGAATAAGGGCAGTTAATGAGCAGTGGGGAAGGCAGGTAGCTAGGTAGCGAATGGGAGGCAGCCGACTTGCATACGTGGGGCAATATCGTACCTTAGGGGCGCGGTTCGGGACCGTTCAAATGTTAAGCAAGATGTGTTTCCTGCATCGCGCTTCGCGCAATCCAGGAAACCCGTTCGCCTACTGGCTCACTACACTTGCCCCGTTGGGGGCCTCACGCATGGAAGCACCCACGCCCGCCGATGCCACTCCCCAGCGCTCCCGGAAGGGAGGCCGCAAGCCCGGCCCGCTGGCCGACAAGCAGCGCCACGTCGTGAGCGTCCGGCTCACGGATGCGGAGCACGAACGGCTGAGCCGCGAGGCTGAGCGGTACCGGCTGAGCCAAGGTGAGGTGCTGCGGTCGGTGTGGTTGAAGCAGGACACGGCCACGAAGCTGCCGGCCCCGCCGACCCCAGAGCAGGCCCGGCAACTGGCGCAGCTCGCCGGCATGGCCGCGAACCTGAACCAGCTCACGAAGCTGGCGCACTTGGGGCAGGACCAGCGCACCGGGGCCACGACGGTGCTCGGGCAGATGCACCACCTGTTGAAGCAGCTCACGGGCGCGGCGTCATGATTGGCAAGGTGAAGGTGAACCAGTCGTTCGGGGCGATGTGCCGGTATGTGCTTCAGGAAAAGACGCCAGACAAAGGGGCCGAGGTGCTGGCCGCGCACGGGGTGCGTACCGACAGCGCCGACCACATGGCCGCAGACTTCGATGCCGTGCGGGCCATGCGCCCCGGATTGGGCAAGGCAGTGCTGCACGTCGCGCTGGCGTTTCCGGTCGAGGAAGCGGGCAAGGTGACCAACGAGGTGATGGGCCGGATTGCCCAGGACTACCTAAAGGGGCTGAAAATCGACCCAGACAACACGCAATGGGCCGTGGTGCGGCACCACGACAAGGACAAAACCCACCCGCACATGCACCTGGTGGTGAACCGGGTGGATTTGGACGGGCAGACGGTGAGCGACCAGTTTATCCGCTCCCGGAGCGTGGACGTGTGCAAGGGCATCGAGCAGGAGTACGGGCTGGTAGTGGCCGACCAGGTGGGCCGGAAGCAGGCCCGCGAAATCGGCCCGACCCCGGCCCAGGAGAAGGCCACCACCCCCAGGGAGCAGCAGTCGGCCGAGTGGAGCCGCGCCCGCCAGGACATCGGCCGCGCCCTGAGCTACACGGCCGGCCAGGCCCGCAGCTTTGACGAGCTGCGCGAGGCCCTGCGCCTGCGCGGCATCGGCGTGGAGCTGACGCGGCGCAAAGACGGGAGCCCGGCCGGGGTGGTGTTCGTGCAGGAGGGGCACCGGGTGAAGGGCAGCCAGGTGGGCCGCGCGTACAGCGCCGGCCAGCTCCAACAGGGCTTCGACCAGCCACGGGTGCAGGAGCAGCGCCCGGAGGCCGTAGCGGGGCTAAAACAGGCCGCTGAGGGCTACGCGCTGGCGAAGCTGGCCGCCGAGTACGCGCAGGTTTCGCGGGCGCAGCAGCCGGCCCAGGAACAGCAACCAGCCAAAGAGCAGGGCCGCGCCCCGTCGAGGGGGCTCGGCATCGGAGACTAACACATTCACTATCAAGACATGCAAGAGCTTTTTGAGGACATTAGCGCCATCCGCCGAGGTATCGAGGCGCTGAGCAAGCGCACCCAGGAGCAGGGCAAGCCGGTGAGCCGCGCTGGGCTGGACGAGGCCCTAGCCAAGGTGCAGGCCGCCGTGCAGGCCCAGGCAAAGCCCACGTACAGCATTAACTATGAAGGCGTTGCTCAGAAGATACAGGGCCACTTGGCGACCCCCGCCGCCATTGGCGCGGCGCTGAGCACCGGCACGGCGCAGCTGCAAGCGGTCGTGGACCGCATCCCCCGCGCCGTGGCCGTCGAGGGCGAGGTGTTGGGCTTCACCAATTGGAAAGC